>JBOGOU010000386.1:0-35709 GCA_050748205.1 Pyrinomonadaceae bacterium
CTGTACGCGACCATCTCTTTCTCTTTGGCATCCCACTCTTTTCTTTGCCTGTGGATATAGATCCAGACGCGGAGCCGCTCTTCGTCCGTAAGCGGACGATCTGTAACTTCAGCGGGAATCCTCCGAAACTGATCCTTTTTGTAGTCGTCGACTAAGACCCTACAGTTTGTCCAGCGCCGGTCGCCGTCGATTATGCGAAACTTACCTGGATGATCTGGATGCGGCTCAACAAGCAGCGGCTCGAATATACCTTCGTTGGCTTCAATTTGCCTCTGTAGTTCTTCATCCTTCTTTGGTCCAAGTCTGGGTTGCTTGTCGTTTGGCAACAGCTCGTCAACGTCGAGAGTTGTTCGGTAAGTCTTAAGGATAGTGCGGCCCAGCCTCCGCTCATTCCACAAAGGCTGGGCGTCACCGTTTTGGATCAGTTCCAATGACATCTTTAGTTCCTCGGGAAGGCCTTCGGCCGGAGCACATTCTTTGAAGTTGGCTGCGAGATGAGCGCCACCGGTCGTGCTGGTATTTCTCCGAGATCAGTCCGCTCAATGATTGCGCTGATCTCAGTGTCGATCTCACTCGTCATGTTCTTCAGCCGCTTCATCAAGAGTCCACGCTTCTTCCAGACATTCTGGTGCGCTCTTCCTTCCTCGACATCAACCTCCAGAAGCTCGTCGCTTAACCGATCTACCTCCCTCAGTCTTTGCTTGAATGCAGGACTTGCAATCAACTGGTAAAGCTGCGCCATCTTACCGGTTCGCTCCTTCACGCTCAGATTGCGAATGTGCATGTCCAAGAGTCGGGCTCGAAGTAGTTGCACCAAATAGCCAACACGAGCCGGGCTAACAACAATGATGTCATCTCGCAAACAGAGTTCCTTTTCGCCGCGCGGAAAAACATTCGTGGAAAGGATCGCGTGCTCGGCTCCTGCTTCGGTTTGATCGGAACGCAGTTTCGATGCATATTCGTCCTTCCAGTCCCTTCGGTTTTTGGAGTCGTAAACGATCTTTCCGCAAGACTGACCTTTGTAATAGACCTCGTGGTGGATGTCCGCCCCAGGTCGGCCTTTCGGAATTCGCTTGATGTCGTCGGCAGGAAAGAGATTTCGAAGCTCCTCGAACAAGTCTATTTCCGCGCCGTCACCGAGTTCATTTGCTGTTTTCTCCTGAAGCTGTCGTTGCAATAGGCCGACTTTCTTTTCTGCGCCTTCAAGCTTTCGCACGTATTCCGCCCGGAGCTTTCTTTCACGTTGGTCGCGATCCCGTTCGAGTATTTGACGCTGGCTGTCGAGCTCCTTCTTGGTTGTTCGGGCCGCTTCCTCAGCCATCTGTTTCTTCAGGGCAGACTCTCTTGCTTCAGATCCTTTTAGCTTTTGGATTGCTCCATCGCGTTCGGTTTGTAACTTGCGAGTCTGTTCGCTCGCCCGCGCCTCGCCAGCTTTGCGTTCCTTTAGGATCTCTTTCTTGAGATTGCGTTCGGCTTCTTCGGTCAATTGCTTTCTTAATGTTGCTTCCCTTGCTTCGGAAGCCTTCATCTTTTGGAGGGCACCATCTCGCTCGACTTGCAGCTTAGAAGTCTGCTCCTTTGCCCACTGCTCAGCCGCCTTTCGTTCCTTCTCTGCCGCCTTTTTGGTTTCTTGTTGGACCTGAAGCTTAGTCTGTTCTTCGTACTGCTGTCTCAGATTTGACTCCACCAGCGCTAGCTTCTTTTTCTCTTCGGCGCGAATGCGTCCCTCGATCTCAATGAACTTCACCTGCGGAACCGTGTTCCCGCACCATGGGCACTTCGATGTTTCTACTGGCATTTCAGAACTCCTCGGCGGTCAGCGCCGTCCGTAAAAACCAATGATAGAAAGGCATGTGATGCGCCCAAAACCATATGCCCTCGGCTTTTGTAATATCTGAGAAGGACGCACAGGGACGATATATAGTCCTTATACGTCCTTATGTCAAGAGCTTTTTGGAGCTCTTTTGCGGAGTTTCGGCATAGCTGGCATCTAAGCGCTCCCCGCTCCGAGATTCGCAGGAACCGCGATTGGATAGAATTATCTGCACTTACTGATAACTGTAGTAAGTTGTATCCAGCGCGAGGTATACTGTCTTCGTGAGGCACACAGCAGCATCCAGCGAAACGGCACTGAGCATCTTTCGGCGGAAGGGCGGAGTCCTGCACACTGCCGAAGCGGTCAGAGGGGGCATCCATCCGCGAACTCTGTATAAGCTTCGCGACGAGAATCAGGTTGTGCAGATCAGTCGCGGTGTCTACCGCCTCGCTGATCTTCCGGAGATCACAAATCCGGATCTGGTTACGGTTGCGACTCGGATCCCCGACTCCGTAGTCTGTCTGATCTCGGCTCTTGCCTTTCACGAGATCACGACTGAGGTCCCACACGAAGTCCATGTTGCGCTTCCGCGCGGATCGAAACCACCGCGTCTCGATTATCCACCGCTCAGAGTATTCACGTTCTCGAACGACAGCTTTTCCGCCGGCGTTGAGATCCACAATCTTGACGGCATACCGGTGCGTATTTTCGACCCAGAGAAGACGGTTGCAGACTGCTTTAAGTTTCGGCACAAGATTGGCCTCGATGTTGCACTGGAGGCGCTAAAGCTGTGTCGCGTGCGAAAGGGATTCCAACTAAGGAAGCTCGTCAACTATGCGCGGCGATGCCGTGTTGAGCGAATCATGCGTCCGTATCTTGAAGCCCTGTCGTGAAGTGAGGTCAATGATCAGCCGTCCACCCACGAATGTTCCCGCATCGGTGCATCAGCGACTACTCAACCTCGCACAAGAGACGAAGCGACCGTTCAATGAGTTGCTCCAGTATTTCGCTATCCAACGTTTCCTGTTTCGTTTCAGTCGCTCTGAGTATGCTGAACAGTTTGTGTTGAAAGGGGCGCAGATGCTCCAGGTATGGGATGCTCCGCTGGCGCGACCTACGATGGACATTGACATGCTCGGGCGAGTCTCAAACACCGTTGAGAATCTTGAGCAGATTGTCCGCGCGTGTGCAACAGTTGAAGTCGACGCGGACGGAGTGGAATTCGACCCTAATAGCGTACGGGGCGAAGTCATCGTCAAGGGAAAAGAATATGAAGGTGTAAGAATCCGGCTCCGAGGGACGCTGGGCAAGATCAAGTTGAACGTGCAGGTCGATTTCGGATTCGGCGACGTCGTTGTACCAGAGCCGATATGGATCGAGTTGCCGGACTTACTTGGGCTGGGTGCTCCACGGCTGCTCGGTTACACCGCCGAGAGTGCAATTGCGGAGAAGTTTCAAGCGCTCGTAGCCCTCGATATCTTCAACACACGTATCAAGGACTTCTACGACATCTGGAACCTTTCACGAGGCATGGATTTCGAAGGCGCGACTCTCGCGAGAGCGATAGCTGCGACGTTCGCACGGCGGGCAACGGCCTTGCCCGCGCAGACGCCGCGAGCGCTCACCTACGAGTTCAGCGAAGACCCGATGAAGCAAGCGATGTGGAGGGCCTTCGTCCGTAAAGGACGCCTTGCTGTTGAGAGCAAGACGCTCAGCGAGATTGTAACCGAGCTGGAAGCATTCCTGATGCGGCCAGCCATCGCTGCTAGCTCTGGAAAGCCGTTCAGAAAAAGATGGCGCAAAGGGAAATGGGAATAGCTGGAATCAGATGCCGCCGCGAATCCTTTTTCGGTGATGGAGCCAACTCGTCGCAGCCACGGCGTTGCGATAAGAGTCTTGCCGTTACGGACCAGGGCCATGGGAATCCGCTTTAGTAATGGTAACGCCAACAGCGTAACCGCAATCAACTTCCTCTCCAGGTGGTGGAGTTTGATCGATAATCAGTCCGGGCTGGAGTTGGAGATCGGAGCGTGTCGCCAGCAGTTGAATGTTTAAGTTAGAGGCGTGAAGTTTGGTTTCGGCGTTTTTATAACTCAATCCTTTAAGCGACGGAACTCTGGTTTGAGCTGGCCTCGACTGGCGCTCATGTTGTACGTCCAAACGGAGCGCCAAAAGTGTGATTGCCGGCAAGATTATAAAGACAATAAACGCTACGGCCGCAAGGACTGTGATTAGCAGTTTCTTTTTGCCTCGCATACTGTAACCAACGAGTACTCCAAGCAAAAATCTCATTTCTCTTGTTCCTTTGGATCTTTTTCATGAGCGCTAGCAGCGCTGTCCGCCCTTATTTACTCTGGCTGGTGGCTTTCGCGGAATTTACGCAGGTGATCGCGTATTAATGTGGGATAGAATCAAAAACTCCCCGGCTGCGTATTCTGGCGATTGTTAGCAGTGACTCCGGGCCAACGTGAGCATGATTCCGGCGAGCATCGTGAGCGGAGCGTTCGTCGCCTAACGCGGGCTGGATTATTTTCTGCTTAGCGTCGTTGGCTGAGCAAGAATCTTCACCAAACAATCACCGAAGCGGCTGAAGGTTTTGCGCGCGCATGCGCGTTGGCTCGCGCTCCGGCTACAAACACCCTAAAAAGCGAAGCATACACAGTCTCCTGCGGCCCGCCGGGAGAATCCTATTTAGGGCGACCCGCGTCGCCTCTGTCGGCAGAGTTAGTCCTGATGAAATCATCTACATCCCAACATACTGAACGAAGGAGGTCCAGAAAAAACGTACTTTTTGTGCCGGCTATGCTGCCACTGATATTAATGTCGGTGACAAGCAGCAGCGATGTTTGCGCTACGGACTTAGCGGCCAAGCTCATTTCGCAGCAAGATAAATGATGCGGGAGGAAAAGCTAGAAATCGGGGTCAGGCCTGCGATCCTGCGATCTGGCTTGCCGCTAAGCGGCGGTAAGATTTCCTCGGCCAGCATTTGCATTCATCGACCACAAGATCAATACAGGTCATTCCGAGGAGTTCGGAACACCGGATTATTGAAAATCGCAAGAATCGCAGGCCTGACCTCGGTTTGGTTTGCATCACATCTTGACGGGGACATCACCATTGATCGAGTCAAACTACGTTTTAACGTTTGGTCTAACACCGCTATCGTTTTCGCGCGCGTTCAAACACCAAGCCTCCTTAGACTTGGTTTCGAAAGGCGCTAAGAAAGGCGCAAGCAACTTTCACTTCGCTTTTTCTAGCCGAGGATGCGAGGCCGGCAGAAGAGCCTTCGTCACAACGCCCGTCAACAGCTTACGCAGAACTAACGAATCTACCAAAGGAGAACATCGCTGACGAGGATCAGCGAATGAGGCTCGACGATGACCTTGATTGCCCAAACTTCAACGGTGAGCCATGCCTTCTTGAACCGTCCTTCATCGGTTGTTTGAATATGGCGCATGATCGCTCGACCCTTGGAAACCTCCTATCTTCACGACGTCAAGTTTTATGCGGCGGACGTCAGAAAACGCGTTCGTATTGGTTACTCGGTTCGGCGATTTGAAGTTGAATTGCAAATGCCTGTTAGAATGCAGGTGGAGCTATCAACAACTTTGATACTACGGAGTGCCTGCCTACTTCATTTTCGAAAAAGGCGCATGCCTCCTCTTGCAATGCATTCGAGGCAACATCGAGTACCGAGCCTTTCAACATCGAGATCGCCTCACGACTGGGCCATGCTCTGAGGGGAGGGGTTGGCCTCATCCTTGCAATACAGAGCAATTTTACTGAAAATCACGTAAGACTAAGGACCGTGACTCTTTTTGATGATCTACAATGCAAACGAGCTGTTGTCGATCCGTGATTATTTTGATCCATTGCATACTACGGTGGACCGTGCCTTTGTTGCTGCCGCAGAAGCGCTAGAGCGCAGTGCTAAGATCGAAGAGCATCCTTTTTTTGCTTTAGCAAGACAGAATCGGCAGGCGTTGGTTCTTTGGGCGAGTCAGGAGGCGATTGTAACGAATCCTTTCTCCCAAATACTTTTCCGCGTATTGAGCAACATCAAGAACGTTCACGTCAGGTCGATCTTGCTACCCGTAGTTCTGGGCGAGCACAGCGAACTGCGAAACGGTGTTGCAGACAAATCTCATCCGTGGTTGATTTGGAATCTTTGTCGCTCGCTCGGGCTTTCTGAGGCAGACATAAAGCCGACTGGAGCGGTCGTTAATTTTATCAGCGTCCTTGAGGCTGTGGTTGATTGCCCCATGCGCGCTTTAGGGAGCTTGGGTGTTGGAAATGAACTGATGCTGTTGGCAGAGTATCGCGCTGTTGAGACCTGCTTCGATTTGATTTGTCCCGAAGCTGACTATAAAGAATTTCTTCACGCCAACATTAGCGAGGACGAGGCGCACACCGCACTAATTGGTAAGGCAGCTGCAAGCCTTACCAATCTCGGTTACGCCAGCGAAGATTTCATAGAGGGTGCCCGGGAGGGTGTGAACGCGAGAGTCGCGTACTACGATGCGTTACTCGCAGAGGTCTCTTAACTTAAACACTGGATTGGAAATGACATGATGAAAAAAGTTCTTGTAACGGGGACGAGTGTACGCCCAGAACTCTTAGAGCCCCTCGTCGAGGCGGGGTATGCGGTAGAGAACCCGACACACCTGCTCTCAGAAGGCGAGTTAAAGAAAGAGCTTGCAACTTCCGCAGCTTATCTTCTCGGTGGGGATGAGTATGCCAACCGGGAAGCACTTTCTTCTGCAAACCAGCTGAAAATAATTGCTTTTCTTGGAATGGGCTACGAGTCATTTGTAGACGTTGATGCAGCTAGAGAATTTCAAATTCCCATCACCAACACCCCAGGCACGCTTAGTAACTCAGTCGCTGAATTTACCGTTGGCCTGATTCTCAGTAGTACTCGACGGCTCTTTTTGTACGCGTCCAATTATGCTGCCGGTGTGTCCGGTTCAGAGGAAAAGCAACACGATCTTTCGGCTCTGCATATTGGAATAGTCGGACTCGGGGGAGTAGGTACGCGAATCGCGGAGATCCTGCGAAATGGTTTTGGTTCAAAGGTAAGCTACTTCTCTCGTACGCGAAAGACTTCCGTGGAAGATAGCCTTGGAATATCGTTTCTAACTCTGGACCAACTAGTAGCCGAAATAGACGTGCTGGTCGTAATGACTCCAGGAAACGAGCAAACCAAGGGGCTAATTGGACAGTCTCAGGTTTCGCGATTTCGCAATGGTGCAATTGTAGTCAACACGGCGCGGGCGGACATTGTAGATCCTGTTTCCCTATTTGCGGGAATCGATGGCGGGCAAATTGGATATGCAGCGTTCGACGGGTTTTATGAGGAACCTCCAGAATTGGTACAAAAGCTCAAGGCATTGATACCCTCGAAGCTTATGGTCACAGGACACATAGCTTCCCTAACGCACGAGGCTCGCGATGGCATGGCAAGGCGTGCAACAGGCTCTATTCTAAATGTTTTGAAAACAGGTGACGACCAATACATCGTGAATAAAGTCTAATGAACGGGAGGGTCGGCTCGACTGGAAATGCCTCATTTTGATCAATTGTCCTTATGAATTGATCGCTCTCATTCTCGAAATTCGCAGCGGAGTTGTCGAATTCTGACGTGGATCGAAGCTGGCCTCCTGAATTGGGTGCGAGAGTTTAGCTCACCTGCCGAAACTGTAACGGGCACGTTCCTCGCCAACTTTGGCTTGAACTTGAGGCTTGGTCGACGGGATATCCAGAAATTCTCGGCCTTGGACTGTTTCAACAGAACGTGATGCAAAATCTCTGATACTTAGTCCTACGAAACAAGTTCTTGTTTAACGAGTCAAGCGGAATTAATCATGAAAGAGCCGCGCATTCGAGTCGGACACTTGTGGGTCGTGGTCATCCTGTTGACCGTCGCTCTTCTTTACGTACTAACGCTTAATCTCTGGGGGTTACGGCCATGGGGAAAAACTATTGACTACGCAAGATTTGGGACCTGGAGCAATGCAATTTCAGGTATCGGCACTACTGCCGCTGTGATCGTCGCGCTTGCTGCACAATATTGGCAGCGAACAAGTCAACGCGCTACCGAGGCCGCGCAACTTCTTCAGGAGGAAGTAGCAGTATTCCAATGGCTGACCTCTAAGGAAATAAGGGACGCAAACGATAAACTAGTTGGCAGAGTGTGGGACGTCAAGATTCAGAACTCAACCGTGGCGCCAATCTACAAGTGGAAGGTCGTGCTCGGTGCCGGAATGGATGATGTATGCAACTATCTGAAACGCCCCTTGTTACCTGGCGAGAACTTCTTCAATGTTCCGTCCTTGGACAATACCGAGCCGATCAAGGCGCCGGAAACCACACTGATCTTCGAAGGGCATTCGGGCAGGGTTTGGACTCGCACGGCTCGAGGAACGATTCAACAAACCGATGGCAAATCTTTGGCTTGTACACACGCTGCTGGTTCCGTTCAGCAGGTGAGCTAACCGAGTGATCATGAAGAGTCTAGATAAACATAGAACGCCGGAACAGGAGGTCGTCAAGTCTCAAGAAACCGACGCGCATTCAAAAATCGAACGGGTCATTCCCCCGGGGTTGTCAAAATACTTTCGTGCGGCGCTGGACCAGCTTAATCATCTGGAATACGGTGACCCGGCTGAGTATTTGCTCCGGACGCAGAATATCGAGGTCCCCAATAGCGCTCTCGACTCAATATGGGTACCGCCGAGATTCAAGCAACAAGATGAGACTGGCGAAGACATACTTCTTGATACCCTGCTTCGCGATCCCAATCCGTGTTTACTTGTTCTTGCGGATCCTGGCTGTGGCAAGTCGACCATTGCCAGATTCCTAACCTGCTTCTTTATCAATCGATTCTGTCGCGGTGAAGAGGACTATTTTGGCGTCCTAGTACCGCTCAGCACTCTTCGAACCTCGGGCATGACCAACCAAGAAGCCGTCGCCCACTGTGCCGCGAGGTACGTCGGCCTTCATGATGAGCCTCAAGTAATCGACGATTTGAAGGAAAACATTGGCAAGGCATGTATCATATTTGATGGTCTCGATGAATTGCCTATCGCGCGAAGAACATCGGCGGATGAAAATCCCGTTTCATTGAGACGAGATGGAGCTCTCCTAATTAGATCCCTCCTCTATGTACAGACCTCCCACATAGCGAGCGATACGCCACGAAAGTCTATTGTCACAAGCCGCTCAAGGGACTATTTTGAAGATCGCGAATCAAGTTTAGGGACAGTACCGCAATATTTTATCTCCAGGTTTTCTCCCGATCAGATGAACACGGCGGTGCGAAAATGGCACGATGCCGCGAAGGTCCGCGCCATCCAACATCTCGGACACGTCACCGGAATCATAGAGATCCTTGACGAGAGGCAGCGAGGGATTCAGAGCGCCCTGCGTGAGCACTTTGATTTGGCGACGATTTGTCTTACACCCCTGATGCTTAGCGTCTTACAGGTTGTCTATTCTGATGCGCAGGACCTGCCTTCTTCAGTCAGTCAATTGTGTTGGCGTGCTGTTCGTTGGTTTCTTGTTGAGAAACATGCTGGTACGCCTCAGAGTACATTCGTTGCAGAGAATGAGTCTTGGCTCCTCCAAACAATTACCGAGATAGGGTGGTACCTACATGAGCGAGTGGTGGGTGGTCTGCCAAAGAGTTTTGACGATGCAGATCTTCGGCGCATAGCAAAGGCGGCCTGCCCCTTCGAAAATTTTCCGAGATTCGACTATGAAACGCAGGAAGATGCAATTACCCGGATAGCGTCATTTCTCAGGCGCGGACACGGCATCTTGGTCAAAGTGGCCCCTGACGAATTCGATTTTGCTCACAACATTTTCCGAGAGGTAATGGCTGGGCGTGCATTGGGTAAGCTGCCTGTACCCGAGCGACGCCGACTGGCACTAAACGAACTGTGGCACGGACCAATCCGCTATTGGGCAGGCTTGAGAGCGGCGGACACAGATGGACTTTATGAGATTTGCGCGTTTGTGGGTGAACTTTCTGCTGATGTAAAGAGCGGTAGTGTGCCAGCTGTCCTAGTCCGCGGTGAAATGCTTGTAGAAGTGTGCAGCATCGTGCCTAGTGCTCGGTTTACTCGCGATCTAAAGGCCCAAATCTCGCAGGTTCGCGATGAGCTATGCTCGCTCCTTGAACGAAAAGACCTTCGCCTATTGCATAGGATTCGGATCGGCGATCTCCTAGCCACTTTGGGAGACCCAAAGCTTGAGACGGAGATCATCAACAGAGTGCAATGGATTGATGCTGGAACGTACCAGATCGGACGAAACGAGAATCATCGGACAAGGATTCCCAAATATCACACTTGCCCGGCATCGCCGCCAATTGTGGGAAATCTCGAAACTTTCGGCATTGGTTCTTATCTGGTCACCAATATGGAATTTCGAAGATTCTTAGACGCAGGCGGATATAACGAGAAAGAGTATTGGCCGTCTGAGATCGGTTGGAAGTGGGCTTCCGGTGATCGTGACACCATTGCAACTTTGATTGAAATGGCCGGTGAGGTTGCGGCTACTCACTTATCAAGTGAGTTGGCTGGACAACGGCTAGTCCCAGACGAAATCCCCGAACGATGCGGTCAAATGATTGATCGCAGGTTTCCGCTGTATTGGCTTGATCCAGCTTTCAATCGCCCGAACCAACCTATAGTCGGCATAAACTGGTGGGAAGCCATCGCCTATTGCCTATGGCTCGATAATGAACTCAAACAAAGTGGTTTCTTGGAAGCCGGTAAACACATACGGTTGCCAACAGAGGCAGAATGGGAAACGGTGGGACGGCTCTGTGGTAACGGCAATATCTATCCTTGGATCGACGATGAGCCAGCAAATTGCGCGCATGTTAGGGCCGCATTCCACTCTGGCGGTCCGGATTCACCCGTATTTAGATCCTGCGCGGTCGGACTTTTCCAGTCCGTCAGTACGAGCCTTCCGGTTTTCGATTTAGTCGGCAATGCCTGGGAGTGGACTGGTTCGAAAGCTGGTCCATATACCAATCAAAGCTTTCAACAAGTCCTAGACTTGGACGGCCTAGACGACAGAATCTCTAGAGGATCTTCTTGGCTGTCATCCGAGGATGAATCAACACAAATCACATTCCGCAGTTTTGATCCTCCATATAACGTGTACGAGGATTTGAGTTTTCGAATTGCGATCGGAGTTGGCCCGTGATGGAGGGAATCTTTTGATGTCTATAGAACTCCAATCTCGTCTTGTTAGTGATGCATGGAGAATTCTTGATCGTCTTGGATTAGTAGATACAATTTTCAACCACATATCGATCGCTACTCCTGATTCACAGGGAAATCTTCAACTTGTAATGAATCCCGGCACACTTTTGCCCAACCAGCTTCGTCCGGAGCATTTGTGCATAGTTCCTCTAAGAGACTACTCACCTTCTGAAGCCACAAAACTAAGTGTTAATCCCGACGGCTTACATTTGCACTCGCAAATCCACACTGAACGAATGAGACCGGGTGTCGTCGTCCACACGCATTCCTTGAATTGCATTGCCGTAGGAAGTTCGGAACAAGCACTCTTACCATTAAGCCAGACTGCAATGGAATTCGTGAGTGATCTAGAGATCATAGACTACGGCGGAGTTTTCCGTTCGGCTAAGTTGACTGAAGAAATGAAGCGGATCGCAAATCAAGGCGGGGTCGCTTTGTTAAGGAATCATGGTGCTCTCATCGTGACGGATACCATTCCCGACGCCGTATATCTCGCTTATTATCTTGAGGAAGCTTGTCGAATACAGGTTTGCACCCTCTCGCAGGGTGTAGCAATTGTTCTGCCTGACAAGTCCATCATCGCGGATGCCTGTGATGCACTGCGTCAGGATCGGCGCGAAGCAGCTGAGCGACTGTTCAAAGCACTTCAAAGGCAATTCGAGTCCCAGGATTAACGTGAAATCGATTTCGAACCATCGGAAACGAGTTGCAGTAGTCGGTGGCGGTGTAGTTGGGCTGACCACTGCCCTCGTGCTTTCGCGCGAACACGATATTACTGTGATCGCCGAACATGTAGGTACGTCGAGTGATTCACGAAAGGCAACAGCGATCTGGCACGTATATCTAGTCCCAGAAACTCCAGAAGTGTTGGGGTGGGCTCAACGTTCGCTGGAAGTTCTTCATGAACTGGCCTTAAATGAACCCGAAGCAGGCGTTGAACTTGTCAAAGGAGTGGAACTCTTTCGCAAGGGCACAGCTCAAATACCGACATGGTCCAATATTCCACGCTTTTTCCAGATGCTAACCGACAGCGATATCGAGCCTTTTAATTCCTGCAACCAGACCGGCCTAACCGAAAATGAGATTGCTATCCTGAAAGAACACCCAGTCATGTGGGGATATCAAATTGAGGCTCCAGCAGCGGATATGATGAAATATTTGTCGTGGTTAGAGCAAGCAGTTCGGCGGAACGGTGTTAGCTTCGAGATCAGGCGCTTAGAAAGCCTTGATGAAATACCAGACGACTATGATGTGATCATAAATTGCAGCGGCTTTGGCGCAAGGGAGTTGGCTAGTGACAACAGCTTTGTGCCCTATAAGGGTCAGTATTTCGTGCTCAGAGCTTCCCCCTCATCGCCACGAGAGTACGTAGGAGATGATGACCATCCTAGCGGCATGGCCTATATGATTCCACGCTGCGGTGAGGTGATGGTGGGTGGATGCGCTGAAGCGAATGTTGAAGACCTTGAGCTTACTCTTGATTGGACCGACACAATGAAGAGGGCTGGCTTGTACGTCCCGTGGCTGCGCAGTTGTTCCCCAATGGATCAGGCTCGCCAGCCCGTGGTAGGAATCCGCCCCGGTCGCACGGAAGGAGTGCGTCTAGAATCCGATCTTATCTCGGCACGGGTTCCGATAATCCATAACTACGGCCACGGTGGATCTGGATTTAGCCTCTCCTGGGGTTGCGCCGACGCAGTCTCGGAAATAATCACTTCCATTTAGTTCCTTTGAATAGCGATTCTCGCAGCTTACTTTGCGTTTGTAGATTTAGTTCGGTTACACAGTCAATCCCTTTGCCTCATCGGCAGTCTAGAATGCATATACTTGTAGGGGACATTCCAGGGACAGCAATATGAAGATGGGGCTAAGATGGTGGCGGTACGTGTTGATACTAAGCCAGCCGAAGCGATACCTTGACGACCGCTAGGCGCGTAAATACTGGCTCATATCGTTTCGTCAGACTAGGTGGTACCCTCTGCAACGTTCTTAAAATCCGTTGACCGAAAGGTCGTGCGGGTTCGACTCCCGCCCTCGGCACCAACTTCAATTCTTTTTGCTACTACGCTTTGCATCACGTTGACAACCATCATCGTCAAACTCAGCTTTCTCGATGACGAGAAGATGAGGGGAAGATGAGGGACCTTCAACTTGCCTTTCGTTCGAACTTAATCACTTCACCCCATGGCTCGGTGAGCTTATTGACTGCGTCTTCAAGAACAGCCAGCGTGGCGCGAGCATAAACCTTGGTGACTCCGGGCTTCGCATGGCCCAAGAGATCTTGAATGTCATACTCGTGTACTCCGTTTGCGCGAAGACGCGTCGCAAATGTACGACGCAGGTCGTGCCAGATAATTCCTCCGGCCTTTGTTTCACCATAAACGATCTCTGCTCGCGTGCATGCTTCTTCAAAGCCCCACTTGAGAGAGTGTTCGTTCACCCCGTTGTGGTTGGCGTCGAACACGAGCCCGTCTGGCGAGCGATCTTGCATTGCTTCCAATAGGGCACCGCGCACGACAAGGTTCATGGGAATCAAACGGTATTTGCTTCCTTTCCCTTCAACCACAATCAGCCATCCTGGAGGTATTTCGACGTCACCACCTCTAATCGGAAAGAAGACTGGTCGAGCACCGAAATTGATGTGCCCACCCCTCAAGCGTAAGAGCTCAATCCTCTTTCTGAGGCCAGTCCCAAGCGAAACCTCGATAGGTAACCGAAGGAACTCGAGATCTCCCTCCAGCACTGCCCTCAGTTTCGTGTGCTCATGAGGTGTCAGGTATCTCTCACGCCCCTTCTCCGGTTCATCCTTTATCCGAACACATGGATTAGAGTTGAGCCTCTCTTCATCGATAGCTCGTGAGCACACGGCCGAGAGTAGATAGACGTAGCGGTTGATTGTCGTCCCGGAGCGGGGCTTGCCTCTTGGCGTATCACCTCGCTTCAAGAACATCTTCAACCGTTCACATTCTTTGGTGGTGATCTCTTGCAGCTTTCGCGTCGCAAAGAATTCTTTTAACGCCTTGCCACGCGACACTGCATCTCGATACGAGGCCGGGTGATGATCCTTGAGCCAGGGTAAGTAGTTGTTCTCAAAGAAGTCGGTGAAACCTACATCCTTCACGCTACCGTAACGCCGATGATAGATGTCCTCTCTGAGTTTAGTTTCCGCTCGCACTGCCTCAGCTTGAGTGCGCGCCTCGGGAATTGCCTGAATGACGCGACGCCCCTTTAGGATGAACTCGGCCGTCCACCGCGCATCCTTCCAATACGGATGGTCTGGACTAATTTTTCTTCCTTTCCAACGTTTGTAAATAGACATAGCTGCTTTTCTCCTTTCAAAGACGTAGCAGCCGTCAAAGCGCCACGATTTTAGTTGTTGCGCTGTTTAGTGTCACGTTATTTTTAGACGTCGCTTTTCACTCTGCGCCCGTCGCCTCTCAGCTTCTTGCTTGGCCCACGCGTCAACCTCGTCACGATTGAATCGCAGGAGATCACCCATGTAAGCATGCGGAAGTGGGAATTGATCTGGCCCGCGCTTTGACCACTTCAATATTCCAGCGGTAGTCGGTTCGTCCTTGTCGTTATACAGCTGCCAATATTCGGCGAGCTGGATTGCACTCATCCACTCTCGCACTAGTGGACCAGCCAGTTCGGGCGGTCGAGCCTGAATTAGTGCCAGCGTTTCAGTCTGAGCTCGCTGATAGATGCTCACTACTTCTTCAGCCAAGTCTTTCACAGTCATTTCGCCGTTTGGCCTGGTGTGCGGAAAAGAGTTCATGGCCAAGACAGTTTCAAAGACTGTGCCATGAGTAGGGATGTTCGCGAATCGAGGTCCTAATGAAAGGAGCGATCAACTAACATAGGCCTTTGAGGGTTGAGGACGATGGGCGGCAAGGTTTCCTTGAGGCGAGTTTTTGACCTCCCTGTTGTAAAACACAACTACCCTTATTCGAATCGTTTATTCAATTGTGTGTTGACAGAGCCGCTTCCTGGATGTCAGAAGTATCATAAGCGAAGCTACCTTGGCGATCTTCATCATCCGCAGTGTTCCCGTTTGAATCTGACGCTGCTGAATCAAGTTCCCTCTTGATCTCCTGGGCTAACCCATAGGCAAATCTCTTAGCCTGGTTATTCTGCGCATCGCAGAGTCTGGCAATCTCCCCAACGCTTCTGCCTTTGTCCCTAAGGGCTGGAGTGAAAAGGAATTCCCATAGACTAACCTTTCCAGCACGGGCGTCCACCAGCACCTCTTGTAGAAGCTCCAAGCTCACGCTTTGAATACGGAAGGAGGTCTCTCCCTGCCCGATCAGCTTAAGCAGAAGGGTCTGCATTGTTGCGAGGTCCGTGACCTCTTGAATCGGCGGTGGCAACTCAGATCCTTCAGGACGGACTGACTTTCGGCGACGGGCACCCAACGCCTCATCTAGTAGCAGCCGAACAACAGGTGCGACCTCTTGTGCGCCGATAGCTTCCATTATTGCTTGGATCTGAGTGGCTTGATCGGCGAAGAGATTAACCGCCGTCACCTTCTTAAGGATGGCTCGCTTGCTTCCTCTCAATCGCTTTTGCATCTTAAGGACCTGCCTTATGTAAGTTGAATGGCTGACCCACTTTTGGCCAAATGATAAATCCCCAAATAACTGAGGCTACTGAACTTTGGCTCTATCCTTATCCGCCAAAGTTTTTTCATTTAATTTGATAAGGGACAAAGCTATTGATTTCACAGCCCTTTACGGCTGAACCACGCCTGTTTTGGAGCCTCTATCTTGTCTGCCCACTTTATTGGTCTGCCTTATTGCCTTAGCTAAACCTAAAAGACGACAATCGAAGGTCGAACTTCCAGTCAAACAGAGAATCTTTTTCGAGATCGTCAGAAACCGACCGGCAGACGGGAGCAAGCGCCAAGCAACCGATGGAAGCATAGGGAGTAAACGCTAGCGCAGGGTTGAAAGGCGGTTCTCGGAAACCACAAGGGTGCGCGTGAGCGCGCGAAACCCGAACCTGGCCCCGGCGAGGTTTTGGTCTTCATTTTCCCAAATCGGGTATATCGCCAACAGGCCAGTGGCGTAAGGTGAGCGGCGGTTCGCACTCCGCTTTTTTGGTTCTAGATGTATTGGTATGGCCTTAGGAAGACCGACGGACCGCACTCCGCGCCGCTGTGGGTGCAAAGGCCAAACACCCACATGGACAGAACTATGATCGAGTCTTGTAAAGATAACAGGCTAGGTTGGCATGGTAGCGCCTCCTAAGCATTCCCAGCCCGATAGAGGGTGTGGGAGTAAGCCTTTCCCAGCGCCTAGTCAGACGCCGGACCGCCTTGGGTCGAACATGCATTAACCGGCGGAACCAGTCCTGATTCCATTGGGCACGGGCCTCAGTCAGGTCACGGTCTATGCGCATGAGCAACTGCATGGATTGGAAAGCCAAGAGGCGATCACCTTCGAGTGCGACCGGTATGGCTTTCGCCGTCAGTGACGAAGTCTCGTTGACCGCTTCGGCAGCGGCAGAGACTATTTCGCCACAGGTAGAGGCGGAAGCCGATTGCACAGGCTTGGTTTTGATAATGGCCGACATATGGTTACCCGAAGTCCAGAGCCAGTTGTATTTCCTCAACCTCTCGGGCCGGTTGCGACGCGCGTACAAAATAGAAGGCCGGCAAAGTAAACGTCGCTTCAGTCTTTTCAATTTCTAGTGCTTGGTCGGCGGTTGATGGCTGCCGCTGAGTCGTCGCCTCGGCTTCCGCGACAGGAACAAACCAGTCGTCGAGGTCAATGACCTTCGTTGGGGCCAACTCCTGCGGCTCAATTTCCGTGATCACTGATAGGTCGTTCAATACTTCGCTTGTCATAACCGGATAGCGAGCCAGCAAGTCAGAGAGTATCGGGACACCCGTTTCCTCATCGGTCGGGATAAAGAAGCGCTGCTTCCAATCGGGCTAAAATGTTGAGCTTCACATTTCAGATTTTATGTGGAGAGTTCAGTAATGTGGAGTTACCGCTTCGTAGCCCTGCAAAGCTCTGCCGATCCACGATTTCAACTTCACATTTTTGAGTAGCATCAGAACCGCGCCGTTCGCGGCGCCAATTCCACTTTCAGGAGGTTCTTATGCTTGACACGCTGTTTCCGATAGTTTCGAAGAGATGTATGAGGCTACCGCTGTTCGGGGGAGTAATGGAAGACTTCGCCGAGTGGCTGGTGCAACAAGATTACGCACGGCTGCACATTCGCGCCGTGCTTAGAGTAGTGCGGAAAATGGACAGACACTTTCGCCGAAAAGGCGTTCATCGGATCGAGGAGATAACCACGCAGTCGCTCGGTCGTTATTGGCAGACTCTGCGCCGTCGCATTCGCTGGGAAGCTGGAGCAGTTCGCATCATGGAGCGCTTCTTAAGAATGCGAGGCGTTTTGAACTCTTGCCAATTGCCAACCCCGACTACCCTTCAATTGGCTGACTATTCCGCATATTTGCGCGAGGTCCGAGGATTGGCGCCAGGCACTATCAGCGAACAGTTACGAGTCGCAGCGCAGTTTCTAGCGCATCTGGATCTGGACAAAGCAACCAGGCGTATTGAGGCGATAGGCACCGACGACATCGAACGATTCATAAGAAAGATCAGTGAGTCGCTCAGTCGAGCAACACTGCAGACCAGAGTCACTTCGCTTCGTAACTTCTTGCGGTTCCTGGCGGCAAGCGACAAAGCGCCTCCCGATCTCGCGGAGCAGATCGATAGTCCACGTGTTTATAAACATGAAAAGCTGCCGCGCACTTTGCCGTGGAAAACGGTGCAGGCTTTGCTGCGGTCAATCCCCAAGAACACCACCATTGGGCAACGTGATTACACAACCCTTTTCCTGATGGCGGCGTACGGGCTGCGGTCTTGTGAAGTAGCAGCCCTCACGCTCGATGATGTCGACTGGCGAGCAGGTCTGATCCGCATACCGCAAAGCAAGACGCGCCACCTGCTTGATTTGCCGCTGACTGATGAGGTAGCGAGAGTGCTGATCGAATACCTGCGCCAAGTGCCGCGGCCGAACGGCTATCGCAATCTATTCTTTCGAATGCGAGCTCCAATTGGAACGCTCACCCGGGAGAGTCTGAGAGAGATATTTCAATCGCGTTCCCGGCGTAGCGGCTTGGATATTCCCTTCCAGGGTCCGCACTGCCTTCGTCACTCTTACGCAGTCCACTTATTGCGCCAGGGTACCGCGCTGAAAACGATCGGCGACCTGTTAGGTCATCAGCACCCAGAGAGTACCGTCGGCTACCTGCGGCTGGCCACCGAAGATCTGCGCGAGGTCGGGCTCTCAGTGCCACGAACTACTCCCAAGAAAGGGGGCCATTATGAGCACTAAATACCGCTCTTCAATGGGACCGGTGATCCGTCGTTTCGTAGCCCTCAAACAGTCTCTGGGCCTCAATTACTTCGAGCAGGCGAAGATGCTCTTATCGCTGGATCGATTCCTGGCTGACCGCAGAGACAGCTTTCACGACCTCACTGCTGAGGCTTTCCACGAGTGGTGCAAGAGTTTTACTCGCTTGCAAGACAGCACCCGTCGGTTGTGGATGCAGACCGTCCGCGATCTTTGTCTCTATCGTCGTCGGAGTGAGCCGGATTGCTTTGCGCCGGACAAGTCTACCTTTCCCACTCGGCAGCAATCGATCCGTCCCTACATCTTTTCTGTGTCCGAGATTCAACGGCTGCTTGAGCAAAGTTGCTGCCTGACCAGACACCCTTATTCATCGTTGCGCCCCGAGCTTTTCCGACTGGTGATTGTTCTGCTCTTTACTACCGGGCTCCGCCACGGGGAACTGTTGCGGGCCACTGCGGGAGATTATGATCAGAATGAGAGAACGCTGTTTATTCGCGCCTCCAAGTTCAACAAATCACGGCTGCTGCCGCTGCGCGACGATGTTAGCGGCGAAATCGATTGCTACCTCAACGCTCGTCGTCGTCACCATCTTCCGGTTACTCCGGACACGCCTTTGGTTTCCAATAGCTATAAAGGTGGGAAGGCTTACTCAGCTCATGGGGTGTTGGTCAATGTAAGGCGGATCCTGAGGCTGGCTAACATCAAGAAGCCTGATGGTCGTTTGCCCCGCGTTCATGACTTTCGGCACAGCTTCGCGGTTAACGCCTTGCTTCGTTGGTACCGCTCCGGCGTTGACGTGCAAGCGAAACTACCCTTGTTGTCAGCCTACATGGGCCATGTCAACATCGGCTCCACCTACTACTATCTGCACTTCGTCGAGCCACTCGCTTCACTGGCCAGCAAGCGATTCGCCAGCCATTACGGGGCTTTGCTGAGTTGTCCTGCAAAGCAGAAAGGAGGCTCGCGATGAAAGCCTTATCTCCTAACCAATTGGCGCTTGCGCTCCGTGATTTCTTCGGTGAGTTTCTGCCTGGCGTGCGCAATGTCAGTCCCCACACTATCGCCAGTTACAGGGACAGCCTCGTACTTCTCCTGCGCTTTGTCGCCGCCCAACAACAACGCTGCGTCTCGTTGTTGGACTTCAAAGATGTTAGCGCACAACAGATTCTTTCTTTTCTCGCTGACCTGGAAAGCAAGCGCCACAACACGGCTACCACTCGGAATGTTCGGCTCTCGGCTATCCATGCCTTCTTTCGCTATGTTGCGGCGCAGCATCCCGATCGACTTGACCATTGTCAGCGGGTGTTGCTTATTCCCTTTAAACGAGCCCGCCAACGCACTATCGAATATCTGGAGTACGAAGAGATCCAGCACGTCCTCTCCGCAGTGAACCAGTCGACGCGCGACGGCCGACGCGACTACGCTTTGTTGGCAACGCTTTTCAATACCGGCGCTCGCGTTCAGGAGATCCTGGATCTCCGCGCTTGCGATGTTCAACTTACAAAGCCTTTTCAAGTCCGCTTGTTCGGTAAGGGTCGGAAGGAACGCTTTTGCCCGTTGTGGCCACAAACTGCTCGCCTGCTACGCAGCTTCTTTAAAGAAAGACTGCTCGAATCGCACTCCCAGCATAGTGTCTTTTTGAATCATCGAGGCGAGCCACTTACTCGGTTTGGGGTTCGTTACTTATTGCGGAAGTATCAGGACCGCGCCCAGGTTCACGTTGCCGGCCTGCGCGGTAAGAGGCTGCATCCGCACAGCCTCCGCCATAGCACTGCGGTTGCTCTCCTGAAAGCGGGAGTTGACCTGTCGACCATCAGCCAGTGGCTTGGTCACGCCAGTCCCAACACAACGAATAAATACGCCACTATCGACTTGGAGATGAAGCGCGAAGCTATCGCGAAGGTCAAACCCATTCGCGGGCAGCGTCGATCCGCTTGGCGCAGCCGTTCGATCCTCGATTGGCTTGAGGGTTTGTGAAACAGCCTGCCAGTAATGTGGAGTTGTCTGCAACAAATGACGCTCAGCACCGGCTCCGAAAACAGCAACTCCACATTACTGAGGTGTCAACATAAAATTTGCTCGTTAAGTAAGCCAAGGCCGCGAAGCTCGGTAAACTTGTACGGGTCGGCTCCGCATAGCTCAATGACCGGCTCTCGATGAAGGAATCGGCGGCAAAGTTTCAAACCGGAAACGAGACTGACTTCGTCGCCTTCGTCCAGGATGCCGGTAAAGATTTCTTCCGGCTCTCGAAGATCGCGAGTCGCGCCAAGCGCTTTGACAATAACGCCAACCTGCTCAGGGAGGATTCGAATGCCGACAATTCGCTGACCGTCGTCAGTAGTCACTCGGACTACGCGGAGTCGCGCTTCCTCATGCGTTTTGAATCTCTCCCACAAGGGAATGATCGCGCCGCCTATGATGTGCGTCTCCTGGGTTTCAATCGGCGGAACGCTCGCATGTTTCTTGATCCACCAGTCGCGAGCTTTCGACGGAATCACGGCTTTGTATTTCTCGCTTAGCTCGTCGTCGTGAATGTAGGCACTCCGCGCAGCTTCCGGTTTCCAGACAGCAAACGTCCGAAAGCTGTTTCCAGTCTCAGCGTTAGTATGAAGTCCAGACTCAATCGCGAGAATGAAATGCCCGTTCTTACGATGGCAAAAGAAGGCTCCCGTCTTTCGCTTCCGTACTCGCTCGGCTTCGTCAAAGCTGACGGCCTTCGATGGCACGTCAATCTCTAGCGTGTAATGCGTCGTTTGTGCCTGGGTGATCTCGTCGGTATGCACTACGCGCGGCGGTTTGGCGATCCGAATTGCCAGCGCTTTGATATCGGTTACTCCCTCGTCAAACGTGCCGTTAGCTTTCGCATATCGCACAGTCTGATTGAAGAGGTCAACAAAGTGATCGAAGAGTGAATTCTGGTGCTCAACGTCCAGGGCCAATACGCGGTTAAGGAATCGCGGCACGTTGTATAGATCTTCTTTGCGAACCTCTTCGCATCCGTCGCGATTGCGTACAAGTAACCCGATATCGCGCAAGGTCTGGCAGGGATTTGCGAGGCCTGAAACATTCCCGCTCTCGACAATACGTCGCAGCATGAGGGACAAGGCGGCGCGGCCTTCTTCCGTTTCAAAATTGTATTTCGCGAGGTCGCCGCTATCGGCGCTTCGGCGGTCGCCTTTGGTCAAGGCTCCCAGACTGCCAAGCCTTCGCGCAATGGTGGAGCTAAAGCGCTTCTCCCCGCCCAACTCGGTTGAGAGTAAAACGTACTCAGGCGGCATAGCTTGATCGCTTCTATGTGTTCGGCCAAAAGTCTGCATCTGTTTATCGGCACTCCAACCAAGCTCAAGCGTGACGTGGACTCGGCGCTGTTTGTTTTCCGCGCGATTGGAAGCGTGAAGTGAGATTCCCATAGCTGCCGCATCGCTAATAATCGCAATCCGCTTCTTGCCGGATTGAAACTGCTCCATTTCCTGAACGTTGGTTCTGTGCATCGCGACACCTTCCGGCGCTCGCTTTTTGTACTCAACTCGCCCGCGCGAATCGCGAATAAGCCGTCGCGTTCGTCCTGTGAGTTCAGCAACGTTTCGCTCGCTGAAGTGATTGACGAGTTGGTCAAGCGGATTCTCCGGCAACTCCAAAGCTGACAGACCGTCGATCACCTGCTGCTTCATGCGTAAGGCTTCCTTGCTCTGAACTGGATTGCCTTTGCCGTCTCTAACCGGCACTTGGATCGTTCGTCCTGTGCTGGGATCGGTGGCGTCTTGGTAAAGAGTGGTCGGGAATCCGCGATCGACCATAGCGGCGATTACTTCGCGGGGTGAGAAGTCCAAGTCCTCAAGCATGCCGCCGTTAGCCGTGGCCTTTGCAACCTGCTCCTTAGTTCGGGCCTCGCCAGTTCCTACAAGTGAGATCACAACCGACTTGCCTTCGCTCAAAGCAGCCTCGGTTTCAGCGATTACGCTTGGCACCTTGAAAGCGCAGATGACTTGCCGAAAGAATCGCTGATGGTCTCCCCAAAACTTATTGAGCGCGACGGCTCGGGCGCGTGGGCCGCCGTTTGTAACTTCTAGAGCTGCGTCGATGTTCCGAAGGACGCTCTGCCAAGCTGCGGCGGCGCGGTTGTACATTTCGCGCTGCTGTAGCGTTAGTTGGTGAATGCGCTCGCGATATTCAACGGCCTTGCCGCTGTTAGGACAGACGCCAAACGAGATCGATCCCGATAGGTACATGCCGAGCGCCTTCATATCGCGGCTGACCATTTCCATGGCACCGACTCCGCCGGATTCAATCTCCTGCATGAACTCTTGAAAGCCGCCGGGGAATGATGTGCCGATGCCCCAAAGTCCAAGCCGTGTCATGTAGGCCATATTGCGAACGTCCGTCGCTCCGGTAGCGGATGAATAGACCACGCGATACTCTCCATTACGCTCCGGGTCTTGTAAGTCGATCACGGCTTGTCCAGTGAGAGTCGGTTCGCCTCGTCCACCTGCCAGGGCATTCTTGGCCTTGTGCGCTTCGTCAAAGACGACTACGCCGTCACTGCCAAGCCAGAGTTGGATTTGATCTATTCGTTTCTCTCCCGTCTTGGCTGCCGCGATAAGAGACGAATAAGAGCTAAAGATAACACCGCGCGGTAGGGTGATCTCTCCGGCTGTTGGGTAGTCATTGATTCGCGATAGCGGAATACTCGCCAGTCCTAAATCGGTGAGATCGCGCCGCGCTGATTCGAGCAAGTCATTATTGACTGAGAGCCAGATCGCGCGCTCCCGGCCTTGATTCCAATTGTCGGCAATGATGCCGGCGAGTACACGGCCTTTTCCAACGCCGGTGCCGTCGCCGACAAAGAACCCTGTTCGTGATCCGTCTGGTAGTCGCTGCTCGTGTCTCTGTCCGGCGTAGATAACACGCTCAAGCTGAATGTCTGATAGTCGTCCTTCGCCGACAATCTCCGTCGCGAGGTGTGGCCTATAAGTAATATCAGGCGGCGTGACTGCGGCCATCGATGCCGATTCAACTATTACGGCCGGGTGAGGTTTGCCGCCTGTTAGCTTCGCTGATACGTACGGGACAAACAGATTTCCGCTCGGTTCTTCTGGATCGTCGTCTGGCTCGGTGGGTGTCGGCTCAACTAAATGCCTCAGAGCTTCCCAGGCTTCTTCAAGTGTGGCTGCGCTTCCCCAACTGATCTGCTTTAGCTGTTCCTGCCAGTTCGCTCCGGGCGTTGCTCCGGTCTTATCAATGACGAGGATTTGAACGTCCGGCGCGGCTCCGTATTTCGCATATTCTTTGCCATCGAGCGTGAGGTTTGCGCGGATATTGCAGAGACAAGCGATCCGTTGCCACCATTCGCTAAAGCTCGAATGGTGAAAGCTCATCGCTTCGCTGACAATCGCGACTAGTCGTCCGCCGTCGCGAAGCCTGCGTAACGCGCTCGCTACGTGTCGCGCTCCGTAGATTGAATTCGTGCTCTTGACTCTGCCGCTAGTGGAGCTAAACGGCGGATTCATAAAGACGGCGGTTGGTTGAATCTCTGCGGGTAACAGGTCGTCAATGAACTCTGCGTCAAGCGGCAAGGCGTCGAAGTTGAGAACACAGCGAAGCAATGCATTTCGCCGCCGGCTGGTCTCATTGCAGATAACCTTTGCGCCAATTGCGCGAGGCCAGATCGCGAGACTGCCGGTTCCGGCTGATGGCTCTAAAACAATATCGGTCGGCTTCGGAGCAAGTAATCGCGCGGCGAGGTAAGCCAGCGTTGGCGGTGTCGAGAATTGCTGTAGCGCGTTCTGTTCTAGGGTGCGATCGGTCTGTCGCGGTAGTCGCTTCATCAATGGACGCAGGACAGAAGCAAGCGCTTCTGTCACGTCCATCTGCATTAGCCCTTGTGCATGCTTCTCTAACAGATAATTGTTTACCGCAATCTCTACGGCGTCGTAAGCATCGCGCGGCGTGTATTTGCCTTGGGCACGTGTGCCGCCGAATACTCGTTCGGCGGTTCGGGTTAGCTTTGGATTGTCGAACGGCTCTCCGTCCTCGATTCGTTCCTCTAGCTCGGTGATTAGTTCGTGGATATTGCAGACAAGCGCGTTTGTCCTGGCTACGCATACGGGTATATTTTCTTCTTGCATCTGGCTTCGCTCCTTGAAGATGGACAAGTCACGGTGTAAGCGGCGCGGGTGTTAACGGCACCCGCGCTGCTCTTTCTCAGGCCCAGCGCTTAGTACTCGCTAGGCAACAGAATGGTCGTCGCACTGCGATCCGCTTCGGTGATGATCCAAAGCTTCTGGCCCTTCGCCGTGCGATAAGCGCTCAAGAGTCGGAAGCCTTCCTCTAAAGAAAGCTCGTTCTCTCTCACGTCCTCATCTGATAGCTCTGGTCCCCAATCACAAGACATGTGACGGCGTAAGAATTCAATCTCCGTCTGTCCTGCGATCTGGAGCGCTTCTTCGGCTCCGGGCGTGATGTAGGTTTGGCCTAGCGCAAAGCGCGTGACGGTCGGTCGGTGGTTTGTGTTATGGTTTCGTCGCATCGATTTTTCTCCTTTACCGGGTGAATGGTTGGTGCTTGGGCTAGGCGAGCGTTGACGCACTTTCCTAGCCCGCTTCTTCTTCCTCGTTGCTCACGCGCTTTTTCTCCGAATAAGGAACGCGGGCAACTCACCGCGCTCTTTTCGTTCTTGCGCGAGCGCCTTTGCTGCCTTGCTTCGGCTTTTTGCCGTGAGCGCGTCACGTTGCCGGGCAATTACGTCCGCTACTTGCGGCGGTAATACCATGCGCACTGCCCCGTCACGCGAGACAGTTTCGAGAAACACATGATCGCCTACGTCCCGTTGCCGAATGGTCTGGACGATAAATGTCTGCGATAGACCTAGCAGCGGAATCGTGACGCGCACGGTGCTTGGTTTGACCTCGATCACATCAGGCAGTCCCTTCAAAGCGCCGATCTGCCGATCGAAGGTGTCGAAGGCTTTGGTAGTGTCTTCGCTCATTTCGCCGTCTCCTTTCTCGTCCTAATCGGACGCAGTAGCGCATCACGTCGGACGCGCTGCCGTATCCGATTAACTACGGTGCAAATTAGGACTCGCCTTGCCTCGTGGCTTCGCGTTGCTCATCGCTTGACTGTAGCCGTCCGGCTCTCAGGATTTGATCAGCGGCGCGGAAAATCTTCTGTGCGCTCTTTTCAGGAATGGCGTCCGCGTCATAACCCTTGCCCTCGTAAAGCCATCGCTGTATGTACCCTCTACAAAACTCCGCGCCTTCGAGGTTCAAGGCTTCGCAGCAAAGCAAGGCGACTGCTTCCGCTTCCACTTCGCGCAGGTTCTTTGGTGTCCGTTCGGTATCGGTAAAGTCCCCTTCGAGAACGTGGCCTAGAACGACGTGGGCCGCCTCGTGAAAAAGAGTCTTGGTCGGGAGTTGCGCCACGGGGTTGATCGCGATCTGTCTCTTGCGTGTGGCGAATCCCTGACAGTTTCCATCCGTGTCGGTGAATGGGATTTGTTCAATGTCCAAAGCGGCTAGCGCTCGCTCGGCGTCCCACTCTGGCAAGCGTGGCGGTGTGAATTCGTCGCCGATGGTCTGCGAGATAGCGAACCATCTCGCCTTGTGCATAAAGCTGGTGAAAGTGCGTTCTCCGTTTGCGTCGTCGCTGCTGTCTGATTCCTCGTCGCGGCATTTGCGCGTAATCGGCATGCAAAGGATCAAAGCTCGCTCGCCGCGTTTGACTGTGCGTCCTAACGCCTGCCATCCGGGAAAGGTATTGATCGGGCCTGGTTCAAGTCCGCGCATTTGGCATTGCACAAGCGCGAGAATTTGATTTCCGATCGAGTAGTTATGGAATGCGCTGTAAGCTTCCATGATCAGACCTGGCTTGTTGACTGCTTCAACTAACAGAGCTGACCATTTCGGAATGTCCACTGATCGAGTTGCGTGTCTGTCCATTGTTGGCGCTCCTCTCGTGTCCGTGCTTGCTGGTCTTTGGCCTTAAGAACAGTGTTTCCCCCTCGTAGGGACGTTGGGACACGAGTGGGTGCCCGACCGCACACCCGAAGGGGCGGAACGGAGTGGAGCACTCGGAGGCTTTGCGGAGAGTTGTGCGGGCGGGCTCTCGTGGCACAATCGGCCCGGAGAGGGGGAAACTAAATCAAACGTCTCTGTGAGTTCTAGAAATGGGTGCGAATTTATAGAAGAGGATGCGAATCGTTATAGGAGTGAATGCGAATGGACTCTGCTTCGCATCCACTTCTAGTACTCACGTCTCGGCTGGAATGGAACGGAGTGGAATGAAGCCGAGTCCTTATTTGATCTAAAGCCGGTCTCGGTGTTTTGTTGAGCTGTATTTTGTTGTTATGCTTGACGTAACGCGTAAGGATGGCTTATTGTTGATTTGTGATCCTCAGCTACCGGGACGAGCGCACGAAAGACTTCGCGCGGGGAAAGCGAGTTAAGGCGTTCTTCGGTATTGAACGTGCTGCACGCTTGAAGCTCGACCGTCTTGAAGCCGCGACTTCAGTGAGGGATCTGGCTGCTCTGCCCGGCAATCGCTGTGAAGCTCTGAAAGGAAACCGCAAAGGGCAGTTCAGTATACGGATCAATGACCAATGGCGGGTTTGTTTCGAGTGGCCCGAAAAATCGTCAGGGCCGACTAACGTAGAGATTGTTGACTATCACTAGCACTAGTTAGGATAACTTTTATGGCAATAACAGCTATACACCCCGGCGAGCATCTGGCCGAAGAACTAGAAGCACTGGGGATGAGTGCGGCTGAGTTGGCGCGGCAGCTTAAGGTGCCGACCAACCGCATTACAGCAATCATCAATGGTCAGCGCGCGATTACTGGGGATACGGCCTTACGCCTGGGCCATTTCTTCGGTACCAGTCCGGAGTTTTGGCTGAACCTGCAAAGCCTGTACGAACTGCGTCTTGCCGAACAGAAAGCGGGAAAGTCAATCAGGATACTTCCTACGTTGAAGAAGGACGCGCCAGCTCACCCGTGATCGTTTACCTTCAGGCTAAGTCTTCCCTCCGCGCGAATTTCTCTCAGCCACCTGTGCGCATCACGACATAGTGGATAGACGAAGATCTGCTTGACGGCGCGTCCGTGGGCCTCATGGCTGCGGTCCATTCGGCCTCGTCCGCGGGTCTCCCCAAGGTAGATCCAGTTGGCTGCCCGGTAGCTGGTGCCGCGAAACTGGGCGTCGACGACTGTCTCCAAAAGCCTCGGCCGATAGCCGTAGAGCTCCTCCCAGTCAGTAGGAAGTTGCCGAGCGCACAAAGAAAGAAGCGAGCTTGCCAAATAGCGAACGCGGACCCAGGGCAAGATCAGAAAGCGCGAGTTGTTGACTACAAGCTGAAGATTGCGCAACCGTTGATCATTGTTCCAGCCGACCCAATGATCCCGCACCGCCATTTTCCAAGCGGGGCTCGTCCACAACAGGCAGCCCAGCACTTGGCCGGCTGAGACAGAGCGTACGAGGTATCTCAAATTAGCGCCCACCGGCACTCTATAGCCCAGATAGTGGTAGCGGTCTACTAACTCGTTCCATAGCGCGCTCTCTGGGCCACTACGGACAACCGTCAAAGACACAGGACTGAATTGGCTTACGTTTCCAGTAAGCGCCTCTCGCTCGTCGCCGTTTGGTGTGTAGGTGACTGCGCGCGGACCGCGCGGCCCACTTGGTCGTAGTGTCGGTAAATTGAACAAACCCTCGGCGCTCAACTTCTCCAACAGCAAGCGGCCTTCGTGGTTCTTCAAACGACCATTCGGTCGCTTCCATTCCAGCAGTTCGCAGATGGTACGTGCGATCTCGGTGAGACTGAGACGGCCGAAATCAGATGCCACTTCGCGGACTAGTTCGATCTCCACTGCCGAAAAGCGCCGGCCACAGAAAGCGACTGGAGCAGCCTTGCCCTTTTGACCCATCACGACTCAACCGATGCAACTCGGCTGTCTTGTTTAGAGTGTTGAAAAGAAGGTGAAGAGAGCCGGGGTCTGGCTCTGCCGGTCTGATAGTCGTGCTGATATACGCGGCGACACTTGCCGCAACGAAATTGTTGAGTCCCGTGAGATGAGAGACCGCTTTTGAACTGGCGTTTTGTTGCGTGGCAGTGAGGGCAAAGGCCGAGATATTCCTTTCTCTCAATCAGTCCTGCGCTCCGCGCTCGCGTGCAAACGCCTGGTGAAATGAACGGCCGCAGTTCTTGCGTCGTAGGCTGATCGCCACCGTTGCGGACGTAGTTCACGATCGAAATAATCTCTTCGGCTGAAACTTTGTGCGCACTTTTGTTTAGATGTTCGCGCACAACTCGCAAGTACCAAAACGGTAAGTCTTTCTTGTTGTCGCCGATTAAGAAGTGGCTTCCGAGATTGTTATCCCGGCAAAACTCTATGAAGCTATCGGGCCAGTTCTGAAGCAGCCGATTGACTGCCTGCAACAAGGCGAGTCGCGGAAGTATATCGAGGCGCTCAAAAATAACACTCTTATCGGGAAGGTAATCAATCGGCAGATCAATGGCGTAGCTTCGATACAGTGCGGCTTTGAGCGGTTTCGCCATTCTGCCATAGGTCAGTCGGCGCATTATCTGATGGATGCCGGTGAAGAACAGATGCGAGTAGATAACTTCGTGCTGGGGCATCTCAACCCACCCATGTTGCAAAGCTGTTTGCAGTAAGACCGCGAACTCACGTTCGGCGGAATCCACCGGCTTGCGATAGCGGTGCGTGGCAAACTTTCGTAGATCGGTTCTACACCTATAGCATTGCGTCACCATCCAACGCGTGCCGGGTTCCTTTGCGGTTTGTCTTTCGTAACAGACCGCCATGCCGCAGCTTTGGCAGCGCTCAAGCAGCAGGGTATGGTGTAGTGGGCACAGAACCAAGAAGGCCAGCCGCCACTGACGTCGAAAGTATGGTTCTTTGTCTGATGTTAGACACCACGGGCAGAACTGCAGACCGAAAGGTCGGTGCGGACTGATGTTCAAATAGCGAGGTAGCGCCCAGGGCAAGTGGCACTGACGTGGCTTGTCAAAAAGCCAGCCTTCGTACGAAGCAAGCGTGGCAGCAAACACTCTAGCGGGCGGCGTACCAGTCTTGATGGACAGCGTCTCAAAGATCCCCGGATCATTCCAGAGGTCCACATCTCGAGCTACCAGGATGCGTCCTGGCCAGACCCGGGAAGTGAACGAAGCCACGGTTTGACCGTGGGCAAGCGCCAGCCGTGTGAGCCAGGAAGACAGCAGCTCGTCTTCCTGCGGCTTCATATGCACCGGCCACAGCGTGCCGGTGAAACTCATTTCATCAGTTTCGATCATATCGCCGCTTGCGCATCGGCCCGCCACTTCCTGTCAGATGGCGGCGTAAATTGAATCTCTTTGAGCAGCTGAAGATCGATCCGCTCTTTACCTGACGCGATGGCCTTTACTGATGCTTTGGTTAGAATGGCCGCCACTTCCCCGATCAATCCCTCGCTCAAGGAGAGAATCTTAAGGGCCAGCGCCGGTCGAGTGAGGTTCGACGGTCTATTCAGAGGCAGCATGCATTCAAAGCTGGCCAGTAGCTGCAAGTAAGGATCAGTCTCAGGCTTGAGGCGGTCGCCGATGGTCCACCGCGGCAGGAAGACCGGCTCGAAACGGTTGGCCAACTGCGGGTCGGTCTGGATCGCATTGAAGGCTTCTCTGGTGCCGACACCCACGATGGGAATCTGCAACTCGTTACTGAGGTGCTTGATCGTATTAAGGAAGTTGTGCTGTTGCAGCAGGCTGCCGGCCAGGACGTGGTGAATCTCGTCGATGATCAGCAGGCGCAGGCCAACATGACGCAGGACTGTGATGACCTGAAATTGCTTCCTGCCGGGCGAGTCGTTGTGCCTGAAAGGGCAGGCCACTTTCTCCATGATTGTGTCGTAAAGCCGGCCTTCGGATGGCGTCGGCGGGGCCTGAACAATCAAGACCGGCAACGTGATCGCTTCGCCTTCCGGATTGTCGTGAGTCGGGTGGAGCTGCCGGAATCGATTGATGATCATGGTCTTGCCATTGTTAGTTTCACCAACCAGAAGCAAACCCGGCATGCGATGCGTTCGCGGATAAGTAAGCAGGTCTTCAAGTCGATCAAGAATGCGCTTGGCTGTGGGATAGCCGATCCAGCGAGGACTGCGCACCCGTTTGATGCGTTCTTCATCACTCAGCTCAAGCACTGTGCTGACTGCGGGACGCAAGCTGTGCTTGTTCACAACTTTCACCTCCGAAGCTTGCGCTGGTTAAAGCGAAAGTTCTTCCAACTCATCAAATGGCTGTACGATTGGACAAGCGTCGTCGCTCTCACTCGGCTCTGTTTCAGTGAGCGCCTTTTTGCCCGTCGCTTTCGGCTGATAAATCTGCTTAAGGTGTCGTCGCTGCTGGCCCTTTCGCCGAACGTGCTTGGTCTCTTTTCTGGCCTGCTCTTCAATGAATCGCATCTGTTCGTACGATCGAAAAATCAGCTCTTCGTTGATTTCCTTAATGCCTTGCTTTTCGAGTCGTCGCCTGGCCTCGCGGAACTCCCAAATGCTCATCGGTGAATGCGCTGTGTCACGGTAAGGAATGCGGAAATACTCCTTCACTTCCGGGTCATAGAAATAGAGAGTACTGATGTCGCGCGGGTCTCGCCTGAAGGTGAACCTGCGCTTCTTGCGCGCGTGGCCCGGTTCCTTTGCGTTGACGAACCGGCGCAGCACATCGCTGTAATAATGGACCTCGTCCACAACCACACCGTAGGACTGGACCGAGCGTTCAAAGAACGGCATTAGATCCAACCGCAACCGATCTTCATCAACAATGCGACGCGGCAGGCCGCGCCCAGGCATCTCATCCGTTCCCAGAATCCCTTTCTCATAACGTTGAATCGGAGAGGTCATTAGCCCGCCATGCTCACGTTGGTGATAGACGCCGGTGATGTAAGTGACAATCCACTTCTCAAACTCAGCCATCGTCATTACCGCCTGACCTTCGGAGTCATACTCACCGCGTTTGGTTGGGGAAGAAAAAGTGGTGCCGGGCAGCGAATGGATCTCTTCGTTGAAAGTGCCCAGTAGTCTTTCAATATGGGCGCCGTAGTGCGGCGTCTTCACCGGTCGCCATTCAAGATCGATGCTGTATTCCTTACAGGCGCGCTGCAGCATGTTCCCTCGAAATTCTCTGGCATTGTCGGCGTGGATGCGTTGCATCACGCCCCAACAAGGCCAACTGGTCGAAAGGCCCAGCCTGGCCAGCCACTGCTCCTTTGGCAGGATCGCATGGACGATGCACAGACCAACCGACATGCTGTTCGGTGGGTCCAGAGAAATATAAATGCTGACCACCATCCGACTGCAGACATCGATAGCCAGAGTTACCCAGGGCCGACCGATACACAGTCGATGAATGTCGTCGACCAACATGATGTCGAACTTCGTGTGGTCGATCTGGACCACGGCGAGCGGCCAGTCGGCTCCCGGAAAGTGACCGGGGAAAGCAGCATGCTTTTCATTGGCAACTTTAGCGCTTAATCGCTTTTTGTCCCTCTCCTCTTCCGAGACAGCAAGAATGCGATTGCGAATAGTAAGGTAATGAGGCGGTTTGAGGTCTGCGTTGGCGAAGCTTCTTCTTATCTCATCATTCGTTTTCTTGATGGAGCGCTTTTGCCGGTTCAAGTAAACCTCTTTCACTAAGCTGCCAACGATCGCTTCTGCTTCCGGCGCCAGCCGGCTCTGGCCTTTACCACCATTAGACCTTGTAGGAGTGAGATCAGAAACCCGGCCACTTTGCTCATAAATCGCAATCTTGCGATAAACCGTCGCCATATGTACACCGGCTTCGCACGCAACTGCTTTAACCATCTCGGCGGTTCGCGGCAAAAAGAGCAGAGGCTGTATCCTGCTAAACCAAAGCTCGGCACTGGCCCAATCTTTCTGCTCGATCAAAATGAGATCTTTGGTCTCGGTCTTCGGCGAAACAGATGGCTGCGGCGACGTAATGTCGCAGAGCTTTAACTCCACGCTTTTGCCCGTTTCCTGGTCCTTGGCCAGAATGGCTTCAAGACTCAGAATGTGGGTAATAACGTAGCGCCTGCCATCGCTTGCGATGGCTGCTCCCGGCGCTAACCCCAGCATTTGGTTCATCGCACTCGCACCTCTGTTTGCACTTTCTCAACCAAATGGGACTGATCATCGTTAACCTTTGGTCCAAGTCGATTACGATGTCGCCGTTTGCTATCAGTTGCCAGAGTGTGGGAAGCAACGTTGCTTTCCGCGTGGCGTCCTCAGAGATCAAATCAAGCAGGCCGGCAGGAGTGGTCGCGATCCTATTGGCTAGGGTCTCAAGCAAGAGTTGGTTTCCCACCTCATCCCGTGAATACTTTCTGAACTCAAGCAGAAACGTAATGTTCTTGAGATAAGGCGTGCGCAGCTCTCGCTCGGTGATGATCGCGAAATCCCAATTGTGTTTCTTAGCATATGCCCAGGCGGCTCGAAACTTTGGCTTCAGTTCAATCCAATGCTTGAACAGATCGCTTCTGTACTTGACCTCGGCCAGGAGTGGCCGCCAGTCCCTTGTCAACGCAATATCTCTTCGGTAGAAAACGAGCAGGTCAGGTGTGTATCGCCGTTGCTTACCGTCACTATTGGCGAACTCTATTGTTAGCGGTTGCTCTTCGTGCTTGAGGACATTCTTGTTAAAAATCAGATGCTTGATGAAGTCGCGCTCCAAGCTCGATTCATAAGCGGTGCTGCGCGCCGATTGATCATCGGCTACTAAGCCGGTGACGCTCCCATAGTTTGGCCGGATCTTCCTAACCGCCATGTTGCCCCAGAATCATGACCGCGAGCGCTTACTTTCCTCCTATCACCCGCGCTGTATCTGTGAATCTGACCACCCACCATTACCATACCGCCAACCTCGCCATTTGTCCAGCAAAATCTTTCCTTCCTCCTGGTGTTCCACCGTTACCCTCGACCTCAGCCTCGCCTAGCGCCTCGATCCACCACTTCGCCCGCTAAAAACAGTTCGCAACGACTTCTATAAAATCCGAAATCATTCGCACCCACTCTTATAAATATTCGCATCCACTTCTGTAAAAAACGAGCGATCTGCCCCTTTTCATTCGCATCCACTTCTAAAACTCGCAGTCTCTCGGTGTGAGTTCTAGAAGTGGATGCGAATGGATGCAGAAGTGAATGCGAATGAGCACCGTCCGAAACATCAGCATCGACTTCTAGAACTCACAGTCCTGCTCGGCTGGAATGAAACAGCGTGCAATGAGGCCGAGGCCTTATTGATCGAAAACGTTCGCAACGACTTTTGTGAAATCCGAAACCACTCGCATCGACTCTTGTATGTATTCGCACGCACTTATGTAAGAAATCGCTGATTCGACGCCTTTCATTCGCATCGTCTTCTGAAATTCACATTCTTCTCTCGGCTAGAATGGAACGCAGTGGAATGAAGGCGAGGCCACTGCTGCTTGGCTTAACTAATAGTCCGGCTGACTTGTTATAGTTATCCGAGTATGAGGCAGGCGCTGAAGCTTTCGACCTAACAACGATATCGCTAACACCTCAGGCCACACTTCTCGACGACTCATTTGCGACGCTTAGCTGTAGCGCGCGCTATAATAGCGCCCATGATCAGTCGTCCTCCCTACATTTCGGTAGAGCCCGCCTTCGATGAATTCGTAACTTCATTCGGCGGCGCAAAGGTTTCAACGCTTATAGACAAGCGCCGTGACTTCAAAGGATCGCCTCCGCTCAATGCCGACTATTTATTCGCTGCCGACAATGTGATTGCTGAACTCAAGTGTTTGGAGGAAGACACATATTCGGCCGGCGAGTTTAAGGAACTCTTCAACTCCCTCGTCACCGATTGGCAAGATCGAGGGATGCTTCAGTGGCGCCTCTTCGGCGGTCCGATATTGGTTCAATCTCGTGATCTTCCTGTTGAGTGCCAACTGGAACTAGAGAAACTGATCAACCGCCGACTTCGAAAGGTCGTGACGAAAGCGAACAAACAGATTCGTCTGACGAAGGAGACTCTTGGTTTAACTGATGCAAAGGGACTGCTCTTGCTCGTAAGCGACGGAAATTACTTCTTACGTCCCAAACATGTATTGGGATTCGTAGGTAGAATCTTGAGGGAGCGGTTTTCTAGTATTAACTCAATCGTTTACTTCACGGTTAATGCAGCCGTCGACGTGCCTACAATAGATCGGGATGGACTAATTTGGATTCAGAGTTTTCGCGATAATTTGGAACCGGTTGCGTCGGAATTCCTTTCACGATTACGCGCAGGTTGGTTTCAACATCTAGCAATCAAATTGCGTTTGGATATTCCAGAGTATTTGATTGATGATGACGCCTTAGTCGAAGAGATGCGGTTCGTCCGAGAAATTGAATTCCGATTAATGAGGGCAGAACATCAGGAAGGACATCAGCGACACACGAATTCGGTGATGTTTATCGGATTATCGGGCCAACGCCGCAAACCTCCACCTCTCGGTGGCAGTTTTCAACGGGGGACTCCGTTCGATGCTTGGAACAAAAAGAGCCAGATGGCACGTTGATTCTCAAGGCATTTCAGATCTACAAACCGCTTAAGACCCTCTCGATTCCCTTTAATTGTTAGAGAGTAGGTTTTCCGAAATGCTCGATCCCACTTCATCAATGTTGTGCCAGAAATGGCACAATGTCCGATTGGCGAAAATTTCCGAAAATGCTATTCTCCGCGTCATGGCGGCATGCATCGTGTCATTCGTGGACTTGGATGGCGTTCGCCATTCGGTCGAAGTCGAGGCTGACGGTCTGTACGAAGCGTCAGTTTTAGGTTTATGCGCCTTTCGAAAGCACGATCTTCAGCCTGGAGGACTGACCGAATTGGAGGTTGAGGTCCGAAGTTCGGTTAAGCACACATTGACGGTGACAAAGGTTCGGGAGTGGTTGCAACGCGGCGTCAGGACACCGAAGGAAGCGGTACTGAAGGAACGGCTGCGAGCTTTACTTTGATCCTCGACGTGCAAGGACGTGTCCACCCGCGCATCAGGGCTTCAGTGTCTTCTATTCGCGCGCGGTGCGAATAGATCCGGGCAGGTGCCTTTTTTACGTCGCCACAAACCTGCGCAACGCTAGGCTTGCTGGCAACATTATGGCTCAAGGTGGCTCCGGAAACGATATTCGCGTCTTTGTCTACAGAAATCAGAAGGAGATTTACGCCTCCGGACGCAGGTCGATAGTATTAAGTATTCCTATAACGG
>JBOGOU010000387.1:0-1885 GCA_050748205.1 Pyrinomonadaceae bacterium
TGACAGCAAAGCACACACCGGGGCCCTGGAGAGTGACGGCAAGCGTCATCCGTATTGAGGAAGCTAGTACCGGCCGCCTCGTTTGTTCTATGCCAATTGCCCAAGATCACCATACTCGGCTGCAAAATGCCCGCCTGATCGCCGCCGCCCCTGGGTTGCTGGCTGCGCTCAAAGTCATCAACGCCGAATGTGGGACGGCTTTCGACCAATTGTCTGACCAAACACCGGTGGGCAGGACGGCCCGAACTATTCTAACGAAACTGGCGAAACAGGTCGAGGCCGCGATCCGGCTGGCCGAAGGGAGCGACACATGAGCAACATTCACCAAATGAATGCCAACAACACCGCCTGCCTCACCTGTGGGGCCAAGCGGTGCCAAGTTTGCGGCTTCTTAACAACTGTGCTGCGTGGGCGACTGTGCCACGAGTGCTACTTGGTGGTCTCTCATAGCGACCATCATCCCTCTTGCTCTGCAATAGATGAAGAGATTGTATGGAAGTGCACTCAATGCGGAGCTACTTCATCGGCAGAGTACATCTTCAGGCGCACGAACGAATGTTTGGAGAAGGGGAGCGACACGAAATGAGCGACCGCAAGTTGACCATTATGCGCGACGGTCCGAACGGAGATGGTAAGCCCTGGCAAGCCTATCAAGAGGCGGCGCCCGGCCTGACCATTGGCACGACTGACCACACAGAGCCACTCTGTAGAGTTAGCGGATACCTTCGCAAGGTAGAAGCAGAGGCCAATCTCATCATTGAGTCTGTGAACGAACAAGAGGCCCTTCGCGCCAAGCTCAAGCTGGCCCAGGATGCGCTGCGCAAGGCACCTGCGTTGATACGCGTACGAGTGCCGAACGAGTATCGCAATTGGTACGACGGCCCTCGCGCTAGGGCATTGGAGGAGCGATGCACTGCCCTACCCATGTAGGGACGGCGATGATAGCAGTGCAGTTGGCCATACCCCGCTTCGTGTGGACCGACGACAATGGAAGGGGCAAGCGAAGGAAGCGGCTAGTTTGGCGCTGCCCCATCCCAAGATGCCCACAGGTAAAGGAGAACTAACTATGCGCACAGACGATTACCCCCCGGAAAGTGAGTTCCTGGAACGTACTGCTCCTGCCGAAAATGGAGAGCAGGCTTGGTTGGATGAACAGGAAGCCGTGGATGCGGAAGCGGCCTATTACAAACAACTGGAAACGCCTCAGCCAAAACCTGGCCGTCTCGCACGGCTTTGGAACGCAGAGCCGAATGGCGAGAGAGCGCGCAGGGACTTCCATAACTACTTCATCGGTGCCCTGTCCGTGTTGGTCGGCGATGAGGTGTGGGACGAGTGTTTGAAGTCTGCTGGACATCTTGCAGAGAAGCCAAAAGGAGACTGACATGCTCAACAAGTTCAACTTGAGAATCGCGCAGTTCGCATCCCAAGACGAAAGCCGCTACGCGATAACCGCTCTGCTCATTACGAGCAAGGCTACGGTAGCGACGGACGGCTCCAGCTTGGTCTGGGTGTCTGTTCCTGGCACGAAAAGTGAGGACTTCCCGACCGCACACTTCCCAGCTGGCATCTCCGACACCTTTACCCCATTCCTGTTGGATGTCAATGCGGCCAAGGCAATCGAGAAGGTCATCCCAAAGGATGGCGCTATACCGATCCTGAACCATGTCGCCGTCAGCCAGGAGAAGGGTGCGGATGGGGAGTTGCAAACCGCCCTTTGCGTCACAGACTTGGACACGCCCCAAGTTTTCCGTCCCCGGCCTGTTTCTGGAACATTCCCCCCTTACGATGATCTGTTTTCTTCCAAGAAGCCCTTGGCGCGCGTGGCTGTCTCGGCTCGCTATTTGGCTCGGATTGCCAAGTTCGCGGCTGAGTTTGGAAATGCCCT
>JBOGOU010000388.1:0-1163 GCA_050748205.1 Pyrinomonadaceae bacterium
AACTAGTGTCCTGTCTCTAAAGTTCTAATAACAAATAGTCGTCCGTTTACGTATCAGTTATAAAGGAGAAACTGATGCGAATAGGACGACCGATACCACCGCTGAGCTTGACCGACGACGAACGCGAGACGCTTAAGCAGTGGGCACGACGACCGAAGACGGGCCAAGCACTGGCACAACGGGCACGGATCATTCTGGCGTGTGCCGAGGGGAAAACGAATACGACGGTAGCGGCGCGCTTGCGGCTGACCAAGCAGATGGTTGGCAAGTGGCGTACGCGCTTTCTGAATAAAAGGCTCGATGGTTTGTTGGATGAGCCGCGACCGGGAACGCCCCGACGCCTGAGTGATGTTGAAGTGGAGCGAGTGTTGACGATGACCTTGGAGTCCACGCCTAAGAATGCTACGCACTGGAGCACTCGCTCGTTGGCGGCGACGTGCGGCCTGAGTCGGAGCAGTATCCATCGGGTGTGGCGAGCTTTCGCTTTGGCCCCGCACCGTAGCGAGAGCTTCAAACTTTCCAAGGATCCTCTGTTCATCGACAAAGTACGAGATGTAGTGGGGCTTTATATGGATCCGCCGGATAAGGCTCTGGTGCTCTGCGTTGACGAGAAGTCTCAGATTCAAGCTCTGGATCGCTCGCAGCCAATTCTGCCCATGCGACCTGGTCAAGCAGAACGCCGGGTTCATGATTACAAACGCAAGGGTACGACTTCGCTGTTCGCCGCCTTGGACACTAAGACTGGCAAGGTGATTGGCCAACTCAACCGGCGCCATCGCTCGATCGAGTTTCGCAAGTTCCTCGACAAGATCGAGGCGGAGGTGCCGCCAGGGTTTGACGTCCATCTGATCCTCGACAACTACGGTACTCATAAGACGGCCACCATTCAGCGCTGGTTGCTGAAGCGTCCACGTTTTCATCTTCACTTCACGCCGACTGGTGCGTCCTGGCTCAATCTCGTCGAACGTTGGTTTGGACTCTTGACCGCACAGCAACTGCGCCGCGGCGTGTTTCGCAGCACGCGCAACCTTGAAACCACCATTCGCAACTACATCGACCTTCACAACGAAGCACCAAAGCCGTTCATTTGGACCAAAACTGCTGATGAGATCCTCGCAAGTGTTGCCAGATTTTGTCAGCGAACTTTAGAGACAGGACACTAG
>JBOGOU010000389.1:0-2154 GCA_050748205.1 Pyrinomonadaceae bacterium
TTCAGATAGCCGTAGATGTAGATCTTCAGGAGAAATGCTGGCTCATCGGATAATCAATACATCCCTTGTTACTGCACATCGGGTGAGCTAACGTAGCTCATAGGCTACGCTGCGCCGATGCCAACAATTCTTCGAAGCTCAACATTCTCGGATTGGCTTACCCAGTTCCCCGACAGCCGCGCTCGAGTTCGTATTCAAGTCCGGATTGATCGCATGGCCGAGGGTAATCCGGGGGATGTCAAACCCATCGGTGACGGCCTGAGTGAAGCCCGTATCGACTATGGCCCTGGCTATCGCCTGTAATTGATGCAACGGGGTAGTCAACTGATTGTTCTATTGTGCGGCGGCGACAAGAGCAGCCAAAGCCGCGACATCAAGCGAGCCATGCTGATCGCCAAATCCTGGAAGGAGCAAAACCCATGACCGAACAATTCTTGCACTGGGATTCTGCCGAGCACCTCAAGACCGAGGAAGACATGGCCCATTACCTCGATGCCTGCATGGAAGAAGCCGGGGATGACTCGGCCTTTATTGCCAAAGCTCTTGGGACCATCGCCCGCGCGCGAGGCATGACTCAGGTGGCTCGAGACGCAAGACTTTCGCGCGAGAGTCTTTATCGGGCGCTCTCTGGTGAAGGAAATCCGGAATTCGGCACCATCTTGAAAGTGGTCAAGGCGCTGGGATTGAAGCTTCACGTCAGTACTTGAAGTGATTTCTGAAGGGGTTGATACGCTCCCTTCACAACTCTCGATCCCACGCTCTGCGTCACTAGTGTCCGGTAAAAACTGAAAGGGGGAGCGTGCTCCCCCTTGCTCCGCCTGCGCTTGAGCGATAATCGGTTTTTTCTGACTCGATTTCTGACCATGTTCAGTAGCACCCGATTTTCGCAAATACTTCAAGCACTCCCTTATCAGCTCTTCAATACCGCCGTTCAACGTTGCGGAGCCGATCGCTACGCCAAGCAGTTCCGATCCTGGGACCTGCTGGTAACCCTGATCTACGGCCAGCTGACCAACGCCAGCAGCCTGCGTAGCCTGGCGACGGCATCACAATCGCTGGAGCCGCATCGCTATCACCTCAACGCCCGCACCATGGTTCGTTCGACCTTGTCCGATGCGTTGTCCAAGCGCAGCCCAGAGCCTTTTCGGCTGACCTGCCAACACCTGCTGCAAGGCGTTGGCCGCAAACAGCGCAAATCCATCGAACCCATGATCAGCCTGATCGACTCCACCTCGATTACCTTGCGCGGGCCGGGCTTCGACGAGTGGACCCTGGCAACAAAAACCCGCATCACCCAGGGCCTGAAGGTCCATGTGGCGATCGACCCACGGCAGACCGCACCGACCTATGTGAATATCACGCCGGCTAACGTCAATGACCTGAGCGACGCCTTGGAAATGCCGATCGAGGCCGGCATGACCTACGTGTTCGACAAGGGCTACTGCGACTACAACTGGTGGCATCAGATCGATCAGACAGGAGCCTTTTTTGTCACTCGACTGAAGAAAAATGCCAATGCGCGTCCGGTGCGAAACCTGCGCAAAGAGGACGAAGCCACCGACGTGATTGAGTCGGACGAGATCGTGCGGTTCGGCAAGAAGCACCTGAACACTCAGCGCTTGAATCGCTATCACAACCAGGATGTACGGCGGGTCCAGGTCCGCCGAGACGACCATGAGACGCCGTTGATCCTGGTCACCAACGACTTCACGCGGTCTGCTGAAGAGATCGCCGAGCTGTACAAGCAACGTTGGCAAATCGAGCTGTTTTTCAAATGGATCAAGCAACATCTCAAGTTGAAGCGCTACTTCGGTTTCTCCGAAAATGCCGTGCGTTTGCAGATTTATAGTGCCTTGATCACCTATCTTTTGCTGCATCTGTTTCGGTGCCGCTCAGGCTTCGTGGGTTCTCTTTTCGACCTGGCGATTCGGTTGAGCCACAGCCTGTTCGAGCGCCCACTCAGTCAGCTGGAGCGGGAAAATCGAAGGCAAAAGCAAAAAACGCTGAAGGCTGCCCAAGGCAGCCTTCAGCTATGAGGCGGTTTTACCGGACACTAGTGACGCTCCGCGCGGGAATGCATCCCCAGACGCTCTGCGTCGCCGGGTTGACGCTGGAGCGTCAGGCGCGGCGCTCCCACGCCGAGCGTCACTAGTG
>JBOGOU010000390.1:0-28753 GCA_050748205.1 Pyrinomonadaceae bacterium
CTTTCAGCTTATAACGGTCGCCGCTTGCCTTTGAGGTTGCCTCGCTGATCAGAATTTCTCCGCCCCTCGCATTCGACTCAAGCCGTGCTGCAGTGTTCACTGCGTCACCAATCGCAGTGTACTCGGAACGCCGCTCGGAGCCTATATAACCGACCGTAACCTCGCCTGTGTGCAGTCCAATGCCTACTCTGATTTCAGGCAGCGCCTCGTTCAGTAACTCCTGATTGATGCCGAGAATCCGGCGCTGCATGGCAACGGCTGCGTTTAGGGCGTTGGAAGCGTCTTCAGGTGTGGTAGTCGGCGCGCCAAAGAGGGCCATCAATCCATCGCCGAGGTACTTATCGAGCGTACCACCATGAGCGAAAATAATGTCGGTCATTGCTGAGAAATATCGGTTGAGGAGGCCGACTATTTTTTCCGGAGGCGCATGCTCAGAGATGCGCGTGAACCCCCGAATGTCGGCAAAGAGAACCGTGATGGTCTGGTTCACGCCGCCGAGTTTGAACGACTCGGGATTATCAAGCATCTGCTTGACGACGTACTCCGGAAGAAATCGGCTGTAATTTGCCCGCGCGACTTCTTCGCGTGCCAAACGTTCGTGGGCTCGAGCATTTTCCACGGCAATAGCGGTCTGGGCAGCAACGGCGCTAATCAACTCGAGGTCATCCGGCTTGAATGCGGCAAAAGGATCCAACCGATCCGCATAAAGTGCCCCATGCACCCGCGATTCGGCGACCAATGGCGCGCAAATCGTTGAACGCACTCCCTGCGAAACGATTGAGTCAACACCGGCAAACTCCTCATCTGAGGCCGCATCCTGAGAAAGAAGCGCAACGCGGTCTTTCATTACCTTGCGAGTAATCGTACGCCCGATGCTCAGTTTGCGAGCATGATCATCCAACTTCTCATCACGGGCGCGCATGGCAATCGGATTCAGTTTTACATCCTCCAAGTTCCCCGTACCATTGTTTTCGACTAACAGGGCAACCACGCGATCCGCGGGTGTTGATCGAAAAATGATGTCGGTGGCCTTCGCAAAGATTGCGTCCAGGTCGAAGACGGAGCCCAGCGTTTTGCTCATTTCGTAAAGCGCGCTGAGTATGTTGGCCTTGCGCTGCAGTGTTTCAAGCACCTTGTCGCGCGACGGCGCAGCGGCCGTTACGGCTTGTCCTGTCTTTGAGTCCAGCACGCTGGTCATCACATCATTAGCGGAGATCAATAATTGTGTATGTCCTAGCGGCCTGTCGTCGTAACGCACTTCGCTCGTTCGCTCTTCGACTGTCTGTTCAAAGCGCAACGTACTCGCGCCAATGGTCACGCGATCACCGTTTTTTAGTCGCTGCTCGTAGTGAGGTTCACCATTAACGAATACCTTGTTCGCGCTGCGCCGGAGCTGACCATTGATCACGGCTCCGTCCACAATCGTGAACGATCCATCATCGGCGGACTTGATATGCGCGTGGTATCGCGACGCGCGCGGGTCATCAATGACGACCGCGTTATCGGGTGCGCGGCCGATTGTGCACAAGCCCTGCGGCGGAAATGTGTATTGCCACTGACGGCCGCTCGCATCGGTGATCTTAAGAAGTGCCATGACGAACTAGTTTCGGTCTCTGGGAAGAAATGCGCGTCTCAGGAAAACCATCACAAGAAATTGCTCTTTGGGAAACGTTAATCTTACGAACGCCTCGGTTTCGATCCTAGCAGGATGGGCTTACGCTGACAAACCTAATTCGTTTTGGGCGGGCTTGTCTCATTCAAGATGATCGCTTCTAATCGTTAGGTACGACCGTAACAATTTAGGATTCTGTGTTGATTCAAAATCTCTTAAATCGACGAAAAGTCAAGACATTAAACTCCTATTATTTGTTACACATTTCACTTAAGAGACCCTTCCTGGTTGAAAAGCTTGACGCCTTCCAAGAGCGCTTGCTAGACTTCATGGCACTTCCCTAACCTAGGGGCCCGACGCGTGCTGCGTCGCTCAAAAGGGTTTCCCCCAGACCCGCGCGTGCGGCGCAGTCTGATTTTTGAATCGATGGAGGTGATGTGTGGGCTTCAAAATCGGCCAAAAAGTTGTTTATCCGAACCACGGGATCGGGACCATCGAGCAGATAGAACAGAAGCAAATAGGCGCTACCTCACTTCCTTTCTATACGCTTCGTCTGGCAGTAAACAATTCATTGGTTTTGGTTCCTGTCTCAAATGCATCGGAAGTTGGTCTCCGATCCCCAATCTCATCAGGCGAATGTGAAATGCTTCTAAAGGCGCTGGCTGACGATTTCTCGTCACCCGCCAATGACTGGAAAGACCGTTTTAAAGAATTCTCGGAGAAGATGCGAACCGGCGATATCTTTGAAGTGGCTGATGTGCTTAAGCACCTAACCTATCTAAGCCACCTCAAGCCGCTCTCTTTCCGCGAACAACGGATGCTGGAGCGCGCCCGTTACCTTGTCGTTTCCGAGTTGGCTGCTGTTTGCCGCCAGCCGGAGTGCAACGTCGAACCACGCGTAGAACAAGCTCTCGCGCGGGCCTGCAACAAACACGAGCGCCGTCCAGTTCGCGCGCATGCCGCCGGGGCTTCCGTCGGTCACTAAGTAGTAATTTCTTCTTGAGAATAGCCGGGATCGTCAGCCTCAACGGGAGACCCATTCGTGATCCTCCTGAGGGCACTCTGCTGCCTGGGCCAGCACCTCGCATGCTATAATCCTTTGCGTTTAACAGTCTGGTTTCTTAAGTCTGCTGGACCCACCCCCTTTTTGAAGAATGTCCGAACCGCCAAGTTATCTTCTCCTTTTCACGCTTAGTCAGGCGGACGTGGCTGCTTCTTCCAGTTTCTTGGGGATTGCCCTGAAATTGGGTCTTGTCCTGTTTCTGGTTGCGGCGAATGGTTTCTTCGTCGCAGCGGAGTTCGCGTTTGTAGGCGTGCGCCGCTCGCGCATCGAGACCCTTGCTGCGGCCGGGAAAGGTTCGGCAAAGCGCTTACTAAGGCTCCTCGACAACTTGAACGCTTACCTCTCGGCGTCACAACTGGGGATTACGCTCGCATCGCTAGGTTTGGGTTGGCTCGGCGAGCCTGTGATCGCCCAAATGTTAGAAAGTTCTTTCGCCGGGCTGTCAGACACGTTGAGACATGCTCTCGCTTTCGCAATCGCCTTCTCGATCATCACCGCCCTGCATATAGTCCTCGGCGAACAGGCGCCAAAATTATTCGGCCTCGCGCGAGCGGAGCGGGTGGCTCTGGCCGTGTCTTTCCCGATGGAACTCTTCTATCGCGTTTTTCAATGGCCAATACGGGCCCTCGATTGGGCAAGCGCGCGGACGGTTCGGCTGGTCGGCTTGCAGGCTTCTTCGGAACACGCATCGAGTTACACCGAAGCGGAGTTGCGGCAGCTGATAGACATGTCCAGGGCCAGTGGACACCTTCGTGCTGAAGAGCGCCGGCTGATTCATCGAGTGTTTGAGTTTTCGGATACTGTTGTGCGCGAGGCCATGGTGCCCCGTACGGCGATCGCGGCAATCTCGAGCGATTGCTCACTGGAAGACATAACAAAGGCGTTCGACCAGCATCGCTACTCGCGGCTTCCGGTCTATCGTGAGTCTATAGATGATGTGATCGGTTTTGTGCACAGTAAAGACGTGATGCCTTACCTCCTGCATCCAGAGACTTTTCGCCTCCAGGATGTCATGCAGCCTCCACTGTATGTCGTTGACACGGCGCGGCTCGAAGATGTTCTGCGGCAAATGCAAAAAGGCAAGGTCCATTTCGGATTCGTTGTTGATGAGCACGGCGGACTTGAAGGGATCATTACTCTTGAAGACTTGCTTGAAGAAATAGTCGGAGAAATCTCCGACGAGCACGACGAAGAAGTCAACGAACAGATTACTCCCGCGGGCAAGGGCCAATTCCTTCTGGATGGGGGCTTGGCCGTACGCGATTTGAATCGCCGGCTAAAGTTGTCTGTGCCGGAGTCAGAGGCTTACACGACTATTGGCGGGTTTCTGATGACGGCAGCAGGCCACGTGCTCAAACCCGGAGAGATTGTGAGACATAACGGCCTTGTGTTTAAGGTTGAACGCGTTGAGCGTCGCCGGGTGATGCGCGTGCAACTGGAATTGCCCCAGGAAAATGAAAAACCGGAGGCTGCGAAAACCGTGGCAGGCGCTCGAGCAGCCCGGTCGTCATCCACTGTTGCAGGAGCCAAATCAAAATGAGCTGGATTGATCAGGTCCAAGCAAGAGAAATTCTGGATTCGCGCGGCAACCCGACAGTGGAGGCCGAAGTTACGCTGGTAGGCGGCGAAATTGGACGAGCGGCCGTACCTTCCGGAGCTTCTACCGGCGAGCATGAAGCGGTCGAGCTGCGTGATGGTGATAAGAAACGCTATGGCGGTAAGGGCGTTCTTAAAGCCGTTCGCAACGTGAACGAAGTCATAGCATCGGAGCTGGAGGGAATGGACGCCCTCGATCAAACAGAGATTGACCAAACTCTGATCAAACTCGATGGCACCGCAAACAAGTCGAAGCTGGGAGCGAATGCGCTGCTAGCGGTATCCCTTGCGACTGCGCGGGCCGCCGCAACTTATCTCGAAATTCCTCTTTACAAGTATCTTGGGGGACCCAACGGTAGAACCCTCCCAGTTCCGATGATGAATATCATCAACGGCGGCGCTCATGCTGATAACAACGTGGACTTTCAGGAGTTCATGGTTGTACCGGTAGGTGCCGCCACGTTCAGCGAGGCGCTGCGCATAGGAGCCGAGGTTTTTCACACGCTCAAGTCGGTCTTGAAAAAGAAAGGCTATGCAACAAGTGTCGGTGACGAAGGCGGTTTCGCGCCGAACCTCCGTTCAAACGACGAAGCCGTCGAGACCATATTGGAGGCAATCGTCCAGGCGGGATACGTCGCCGGCAAGGATTGCCTTTTGGCGCTCGACCCCGCGGCGAGCGAGTTCTACGATGGCCGGTCTTACGTCTTCAAGAAGAGCGACAAACGAAAGTTGTCCAGTGATGACATGGTCGCCTATTGGAAGAGCTGGACCGAGAAATACCCTATTGTTTCTATCGAGGATGGAATGTCGGAAAATGATTGGGATGGCTGGAAGACTCTGACGGAAGAACTCGGGGAGCGTGTGCAACTGGTGGGAGACGATTTATTTGTTACTAATACCGCTTTCTTGCGCAAGGGGATCGAGCGTGGTGTGGCAAACTCGATTCTGATCAAAGTAAACCAGATCGGCACTCTCAGCGAGACCCTCGATTGTATCGAGCTAGCTAAAACCCACGGTCGCACTGCAGTGATCTCTCATCGTTCGGGCGAGACTGAAGATCCTTTCATCGCAGATCTGGCGGTTGCAACCAATGCCGGACAGATCAAGACGGGTTCGCTCTCGCGAACAGACCGGGTCGGGAAATACAATCAGCTGCTACGCATTGAAGAAGATCTGCGCGGAGCCGCCCGCTTCCCTGGCCGCGAAGCCTTTTACCAAATCGCACCAGCGCCACAAGCCACCAATAATCGTCAGAAGAAAGCTCGCGCAGCAAGGCGATAACGGAAACAATGAGTCGAGAGTGGCGTCGCGGGGAATACGTAATCAGCACAGACAGGGATCGCCTTGACGTTTCAATCATCCACGACTTCCTCTCCAACCGGTCTTACTGGGCTCAGGGTCGCACCCCTGAGACAGTGACGCGTTCGATCAATAACTCGTTAAACTTTGGTCTGTTCAAAAGTGATCGGCAAATTGGCTTTGCCCGGGTTGTTACAGACTACGCAACTTTCGCCTGGCTCGCTGACGTATTTGTGCTGGAGCAATATCGAGCTGCCGGTCTCGGTAAATGGCTTATCGAGGTCATCATGTCGCATCCTGATCTGCAGGGATTTCGCCGCTGGGTGCTGGCTACAAAAGATGCGCATAAGCTCTATCGAGATTTTGGCTTTCATGAGCTTAAGCGGCCTGAGCGCTGGATGGAGCGGCCCGATCCGCAAATGCAGGAAAACCCGGATTATTGGCGAGATGATTCTAGATAGAGGAGTCAAAGCCTTTCATTAACTGAGACTAAATGACGGATTCGAAAAAAGAGAAACCACTCGCATTGGTAATCATTGATGGCTGGGGCTATTCGCCAATTCGTGAAGGTAATGCCATCGCGATGGCTGACACACCTTACTACGACGCATTGATCGAAGCTTATCCTCAAACTCTGCTTGAAGCTTCCGGCACTCGCGTTGGCTTGCCTGCCGGAGTAATGGGCAATTCCGAGGTCGGACACTTAAACATTGGATCGGGACGTGTGATCCGTATGGATGTATCGCGAGTAGACTACGACATCGCGACCGGCGAGTTCTTCAAGAATGACGTGCTGGTCGCAGCTATGGAGGGCGCAAAAAAACGCGGGGCAGCATTGCACCTGATGGGGTTGGTTTCTGACGGCCAGGTTCATTCATCACTCGAGCATCTTTACGCGCTCATTCGAATGGCAAAGACTCATGGACTTGAACGCGTCTACATTCATTGCTTCCTGGACGGTCGCGACACGCCGCCTGCTTCTGCTGCTGACTATGTTGCTTTATTGCAAAAGAAGATTCACGAGATCGGGTGCGGCCGTATCGCTACTATAATCGGCCGCTACTACGCCATGGACCGGGATAAGCGCTGGGAAAGAACCAAGCGCGCCTATGATCTGTTGGTCAACGCTGAAGGCGTACGGGCTGACGATCCAGTGAGCGCCATCAAACGTTCATATGAACAGGGCATCACGGACGAATTCGTTGAACCAATAGTTATCGTCGATGCCAATGGCGAGCCAGTTGGCAAGATTCAAGACGGAGACACGGTAATCTTTTTCAACTTTCGACCCGACCGCGCCCGGCAAATCACGCGCGCCCTGGCGGTACCAGACTTCAATGAGTTTCCAGTCCCGGGTAGACCTAAGATCGATTTCGTATGCTTTACTCTTTACGACAGAGCCTTTCAACTCCCGATAGCATTCGCTCCGCATGAGCACCAAAATGTGCTGGCTGAAGTGTGGGCTAACCTGCGTGTGCGCAACTACCGTCTTGCTGAAACGGAAAAGTATGCGCACGTGACCTATTTTTTTAACGGTGGCGTGGAAAAGGAATATCCTTCGGAACGCCGCCTGCTTGTACCGTCAAAAAGGATCGCCACTTATGATCTGCAGCCGGAAATGTCGGCATTCAAAGTGACGGAAGAAGTGCTTCGCGGGATCCAGGATGACGAAACCGATATCTTCGTCATCAATTTCGCAAACCCTGATATGGTCGGCCACACTGGTAAACTCGACAAAACCATCGAAGCGTGTCAGCACGTTGATACTTGTCTTGGCTGGATTACCAAGGCGATCCGGCAACAGCACGGTATTACAATTATCACTGCTGACCACGGAAACGCTGAACGAATGATTAATCTCGAAACGGGACAGCCCCATACCGCACACACCACGAACCCCGTGCCCTTTCTTTTGATCGATGAAGAGTCACGCGATCTGAAGCTTCGGGAAGGGGGCGCGCTCGAGGATGTGGCACCAACAGTTCTGGGGTTGCTTGGCATTGACCAGCCTGGGGAAATGACCGGGCGAGACCTCCGGGATACCTAGTCTTCTGTATTTGTAGGATCAATTGAGCTTCGATCCACGCAACATCCTTGTTATTGACTTTGGCCAACTTGGTGATGTTGTGCTAAGTCTGCCTGCGCTGCGAGCTATTCGTGAACGCTTTCCAGAGGCTCGAATTACTGTGGCGGTCGGTAAACCTGGAGCAGACATAGTAGATCTGTCTGGCTGCGCAGATGCGACGCTTGTGGTGGATCGCGTGGCCTTGCGAGACGGACCAAAGATTGTCTCCCTTGCCCGCATTGCCAGGCTGGTTAAGAGCGTGCGGCAATCCCGATTTGATTTCGTAATCGATCTACACAGTTTGTCGGAAACAAACATCCTTGGATTTCTGTCGGGCGCACCGAAGCGGCTCTATTCACGTCGCCCGCCGCGCTCACTCGATTTCCTCGCCAACTTCAAACCAAGACCGCCGATAGAGGTTGATCACCGTGAACGACACCTAATCGATCGCTATCTCGACGTACTGATCCCGCTGGGCGTTAAGAACGCCCACCGCCTACCGCAATTACGCACACGAGCCGCAGATGATGCTCTGGTCGAACAGATCCTGAGGCAGGCAAAAGCTGACGTCGGGACGCCGTTGGTCGGATTATTTCCGGGAGCTGGTCATCCCAGCCGCCGCTGGCCGCTGGAGCGGTTCGCTCAACTTGCCGACTTCCTTGTTAGAAATGACCGCGTCAGAATACTGGTCTTTCTGGGGCCCGAGGAGCGCTCACTGGTTCAGACAATTCAGCGCCAGTTTCCGGCAGGCACCGTGGTTCTTGACAGGCTCACCATCCCCCAGGTTGCTGCCGCGCAGGCGCGCCTCGCCGTGTTTGTCTCAAATGATACCGGGCCTATGCACATCGCCTCGGCAGTGGGCACGCCAGTTGTGCTGCTGCTTGATAAGCGCGCTCCCAAAAGCTATTTGCCTCAAGGCGATCGTCACCAGATCGTCTACAGCAGCGAAATCGAAGACATTGATGTTGACGAAGTCTATGTGGCAGCGCGAACCGTGCTCGCTGGAAGTCGATCTGCAACTCTCTTTGCGAGCTGACCGTCCACCAGTCTGGTCAATAGCGAATGATCCGCAAATCCTGGCCATCACTCTTTCGCCTTGGCAATCTGCATGAGTCACACTCCTAAACTGAGGGCACAACTTCTTCTGAGAAGTGCACTGGGCGTTTTGCTCCTTATTCTCGGTGTCGTGGTCTTCCGATCTCTGATTAGCGGTCGACCAAACCCTGAGCATGCGCCGCAACACGCGCAGGAGCAATTGACGAGAAGCGCTTTCGAAGCGACAAAAGATTCCAAACAGGCTCCCGAGTCATTAGCTCAACGCATTGATCGCGCCATCGACAAGAGCGAATTCGCTTCAGCTCGCTGGGGTGTTTCCGTGATCTCCCTCAACAGCGGCAGCACGATCTACGCACGAAACGCAGATAGACTTTTTACTCCGGCGTCGAACATGAAGATCTATACGACCGCAGTGGCCCTCGATCTACTGGGCGCCGGCTACCAATGGCGAACATCTGTATATGCAAATGCGCGTCCCGACAGCGCCGGAACAATCGCTAGCGATCTCGTGCTCTACGGACGTGGGGCGCCAGACCTCGTCACGCAACCAAAAAAGGACGACGCAGGCTCGCTCGCCCAACTTGCCGATGAGCTCTACAACCGCGGCGTTCGAAAAGTAACTGGTAATGTGATCGGCGACGAAAGTTATTTCCGTGGCGAGTCACTGGGCGATGGCTGGCAGTGGACTGATATTCAATGGTATTTCGGCGCCGAGGCAAGCGCTCTTTCAGTAAACAGCAACGAGGTTGACGTGAGCGTCCTGCCACCTGACAAAGCTGGGGCGGCGCCAAAGGTAACTGTTAACCCATCAGACGATTATTTCTCGATCGACAACAGTATGGCCGCGGCAAAGCGCGGCGAACGGATGACAGTCGGAATACAGCGAGGTCTATCAGATAACAACATTCGTGTTTGGGGTCAGTTTCCACGCGATAGCAAAGGGTTCGGCGCGCGTCTGTCTGTACACAATCCGGCGCTCTGGGCAGCAAGATTATTTCGTGCAGTACTCAAGGCAAAGGGCATTGAGATTACAGGAATCGCCCAGGCTCGTGATGCACGAAAGCCCGTCAGCCAACGCTTTGATCCATCTGGCGCCGTCGAGCTTGCATTTTTGTTGAGCAAGCCCCTGAGTGAAGTAGTAAAGGCAACCAACAAAGCGAGCATTAACCTGAATGCTGAATTGATCCTTCGCACTCTCGGCCGCGAACGAGGCACGATGACTTCGGCGCCGGAACCACCTGGACGTGAGCGAGGAGATGACGAAGCTGGGCTCGCTGTGATTCGTCTCTGGTTATCGCGAGCTGGAATTTCAACAAATGGCTTGGCACTCCATGATGGGTCAGGCCTTTCCCGGCTAAACCTTGTTACGCCACAGTCTATTTCCCAACTGCTGCTTTCCGTCTCAAAGACAGCCTCCGGTCCTGCCTTTCGTCAATCTCTTCCCATATCCGGCCGGGACGGAACGCTTGGCAGCCGACTAAGCAAGATCTCCGATCAGGTATGGGCCAAAACCGGTTCCCTCACGTACGACACATCGCTTTCAGGCTATGTTAATGCTGCAAATGGGGAGGTTCTGGTTTTTTCGATTATCTGCAACGACCAGACTCACCATGCCAACGCTACCCGCGTAATCGACGAAATCGTATCTGCTGTGGCCGCCTACCCGGTTTTTAAGGGCTAAAACCCCGCTCCTCCTAGCTTTCCAACTGTGTTGGGTCTAGACAAACGTGGTTTAAACCGTTATCATCCCACTTGCCGTGTCTAGCCGCGGCGATCGGAAACCGGTCAGTGCCCCACCCTCTGGTATTAGTTGTTCCAAACCTTGTCCCGGTCCTCGCGTTTTCAGGAGCGAAAGAATATGTTGAAGCAAATCAGTAGAACCGCCTTCACTGTCCTTGCTGCACTTGCCTTCCTATCAGTGAGCCCCGACGCCACTGCGCAGTCCAATCTCACGGCGAAGTCTAATGGTTTTCAACCTGTGCGAGAGGCAGCAGAAAGCGATCGAATCAAAGATGGGCTCATAGGTCCCGTACGCAGAGTGCGGACCGAGATAGTCAAACTGGCCAGCGCAGATGGCAAGGTTACTGAGGGTAAACGCGCGTTGCTCGAGGTTGTTGCGTACGACATCAAAGGCAACAAGACCGAGAATCAATATTACCCGGTAGCGGGGGCCACGCTTACGGGTAAGGAAGTCTACAAGTACGACGACAAGGGAAACATCAGCGAGATGACTATGTTCAATGACGACGGCTCGTTGCTGAGCAAGGAAACTTACAAGTATGAGTTTGATTTTGCTGGCAACTGGAACAAGATGACGACGTCTGTTGCAGTAGTTGACGGAGGAAGGTTTACTTTCGAGCCGACGGAAATCACATATCGCTCGATCATGTATTACCTCGACGCGAATATGGTGAAGATGGCCCAGCCGACCGCCCAACCCGCGGCAGCTTCACCGGCGCCCTCCAACTCCTCAAAAAACGTGGCTAAGGTGAATCCCGACACAAACGGGCAACCGGCAACCGAATCTCCGGCGATCAAGCAGGCCGCTCCCATCCAGAAGTCCGCCGCTTCACTGCCGCCACCTTCAACAGTGTCAGGCAAAACGAGTGTCGTGAATTCTGCTGAGTTAACGAACGTGGCAATTAACTCAGCCACCAATCAACCGCTAGACGGCTTGGAATCAGAGCCGCCTCCGACTCCAGCGCCAAGGCCGATTCTCAAACCAGTGTCCGGTGGGGTTCTTAATGGCACTGCGATTTCCTTGCCAACACCACTTTATCCAGACACTGCCAGGCGCATGAGAACCGATGGTACCGTGACGGTAGAAGTTGTGATAGATGAAAACGGCAAAGTGATCTCGGCGCAAGCCAGCAGTGGGCCAACAACTTTGCGAGAGGCTGCCGTGCAAGCTGCGTTAAGAGCGCGATTCTCTCCGACCAAGCTTTCCGGCCAGCCTGTAAAGGTATCGGGGGTGATCAACTACAAATTTGCTCTCTCCCGTTGATTCCAATGACGGCGCTCTGTTGATTCTGCGGCGCCGTCGCTTCGTTCTTTGTTAGCTCTTTCCCCCCGCAATCTCTCTTCCCTGTAGAGGAGTATTCTCATGGCATTGACTGGACACCTCAGTGATCTTTCGCTCTCGGAACTCATTGAGTTCTTTTGCAACCAGCGCAAGTCTGGCAGCCTTAGGGTTCTCTATCCGCAGGGGGCCGGCTATTTCTATCTGCAATCTGGTTCAGTGGTGGATGCGCGAATTGGCGTTGCGCGTGGGATCGATGCAGTCTATTACGCCTTAACGTTACCCAATGCCAAGTTTGAATTCAGTGGTTCCACAGATGCGCCTGATCGCACCATCAATCAACCGTGGACGCAAGTAGTACTCGAGGGCTTACGTCGCCTGGACGAGGGAATAACGCCTGCGGATGCTTTTCCGGCGGGGTATCAATCTGAGAAGAGCGATCCGGACAAAGTCGAGGTAGAAAAAGCTCCTGAACGCATCAATCATTTGCCAGTGCCTGCGTTTCTTTCGTTCATGGGCAAGGAGTCGATATCGAAGCGCAAGCCGTTCTTTGCCGGTGCAGTTCTGGTTGCAGTACTTGGCAGCGTGGCCGCAGTCGGCGTGCCGGCCGGCTGGTACAGCCGCACAAAAGTTTCAGCAGCAGCAAGCCAGAGTGTGGCAATGCCGCCGATCACTGAGCCTTCAGTGCCGGCCATTGCGGAAGCCTCACCGGCTGAGACTGAGGCTGTTGACACCACCACGCATTCTGAGGACGCGAACGCTCAGACTGCTAAACGACAGCGCGAAAAAGACCGGGCGAAAACGCGCGAAGAGAGGCCAGGGGCACTCAACCGGACAACAACTGCTTCTGTGCCTGCTCCCACAAGTGCGCCGGCACCAGTTGCCAGTACTGGACCTAAGAAGGTTGCGGTTACGGTTACTTACGATGAATCAGGTCGAGTGATACAGGCGTCTGGTGGTGACGCGTCTGCAATCCGAATTGCACGTCAAAAGCGCTTTCCTCCAGGCAAGGCGGGTTCGGCAACGGTCACGATTCCGATCAATTAAAGAAACATTGGGTAAGAAGGGAAACGGGGATAGGGCAACATATTCTTGCCCTTCCCCGTTAGGTTTTTTCTGACGGTTTGATCCTCGCCATCCCCAGGATTACAAGGAGAGCACGCTTCAGACCGGCCTCCCGGCCTCGTGGATCGTACCATTCATCAAGAGTATGGGAATTGCCCGAGAGGCCGCCTGCGCCCAGAGTGATCGCCGGAATACCCAACGAGATCGGCACGTTGGAATCCGTAGAAGCCTGGTCTAAGCGTGGTGTGAACCCCAAAATCCGCGTGGCCGCTTGAGCGAGTTCAACAATCGGCGAATCGGCTGGAGTTTCTCCGCTTGGTCGCTCGCCTATTAACTGCATGTTCAGTTCCAGGGGCAGATCGCTCTTTCGTCGCGTGGCATTCTCCTCATCCGTGGCTTCGCGAACGGCGCGCCTAAAGAAAGCGTCGAGCCTGAGAAGTTCGTTTTCACTCGCTGAGCGCAGATCAACCTCCATAACAGCTTCTCCAGGTATGGCGTTCACGCTGGAGCCGCCCTCGATGCGACCGACATTGAAAGTAGTCCGCGGCCGTTTGGGCGCCGGATATGAAGCCAGTCTGGAAATGGCCCGTCCCAGGGCGTGAATAGGATTAGACACGCCGAAATCTGCCCAGGAATGTCCGCCCGGCCCTCGCAAGCGCACACTGTACCGGCGGGAACCAAGCGCGCCATTGGTAATCCGCTCCATTCCGCCTCCATCGAAACTAACGAATGCATCTACACGCTTTACCCACTCGCCTCGGCTGAAGAGATGACGAACTCCGCGGAGATTTCCCGCGCCTTCCTCGCCGACCGTGCCGACAAACAAAAGAGAGCCTTCAGTTTCAATCTGACTGAATTCCAGTGCTCGGGCGACCGCAATAACCGCAGCTAACCCACACGCGTCGTCGGAGATCCCAGGCGCCAGCAACCTGTTTGCATCGCGTCGCACGCTGAAGTCTGTTCCTTCTGGGAAGACCGTGTCGAGATGAGCACTAACCACAATTAGAGGGGAAAGCGAGCTACCTCTGCGGAGTGCAATGCAGTTTCCTTCGTCGTCAATGTGGTCGTCCACCAGCCCGATTTCATGAAGGCGTGAACGGAGATATTGAGCGCGGGGTTTTTCGCCGAAAGGTGGAGCGGGTATCGAACAAACGCGGATGTGCTCCTCGGTGAAGTCCTCGGCGTGAGAGTCGAAGAAACGAAAAGCGGCCTGCACAGCCGGCATCGATAGCAGCTCCTCGATGCTTTTGGCCGGCGAAATGGTCAGGGCTGGTGTCATGGACATGTGGCGCAGACTTTAGTCTGTGATCTGTCATTGAAAGGAAAACACAGACTAAAGTCTGTGCCACTTCAAACAAGTTGCAGAATCTCTTCGGCCTCTAATACCGCGGATGATTGTTTGGCCCGTTCGTAGATACGATTAACCCGCTCATCACTGGGATCGATTCCTCGTTTCTCCAGCCAATAAATAACATTCGATTTGCCGCTCATTGGTCCAATCTCAATGACTTGTTCCAGGCCAAACCGTCCGGCAGGTACACCTGAGTAGACGAGGTCGGCCAGCTCTCTATCGCCTTTCTTATAGCTCTTGATAACCGCGGCAGCGTGAACGCCAGTCGCTGTGCGGAAGGCGTCGCGGCCAAAGACGGGGTAGTTAAAAGGAATCGTCCAATCACATGCCGAGGATACAAGTTCGCAGTACTCACCAAGGCGCGAAACATCGTTGTCAATCCAACCCATCAACTTTAGATTCACCAGCAACTGATCCATCGGTGTATTTCCGACGCGCTCGCCGATCCCCAGGGCCGATCCGTGTACTTGATCCGCCCCACCCTCGATCGCGGCGATGGAATTGATTACTCCCAGTCCGCGATCTTGATGTCCATGCCAGTCGAGCCTGATACCTCCACCCTGCTCTTCGATAATGCTCTTCACAAACCGTACGACCGCGCGCGCTCCATCCGGCGTCGAGTGTCCTACGGTGTCACAGACACACACAGCCTTTGCGCCGCAGCGAATGGCCGTTGTGTAAAGCGCACGGATGGTCTCCGGTTCCGCCCGCGTTGTGTCTTCCGTAACGTACATAACGGGCACGCCTTCATTCACCGCAAACGTGACCGCATCCTCAGTCATGGTAAGTAATTTCTCCAACGTCCAGTCTTCGGCAAAGAACCGCACCGATGAAGATCCGATAAACGTGCACGCTTCGATCGGAATACCGGCTCTTTGGGAAATCTCGACGATGGGAATGATGTCATTGCGATGTGTACGCGCCGCGCAGTTGGGACGAATCTTGAGTTTCTTCTCGGCAATCTCTCGAGCCATGCGCTCCACTCCGGCAGCGTGGGTGCCACCGGCTCCGGGCAGTCCGATATCGGCAGTGTCTATCCCGAGGGCTTCCATCAAATGAAGCAGTTCTATCTTCTTTTCTACCGACGGCTCACAAACAGATGGCGACTGCAAACCGTCGCGCAGAGTTTCGTCGTCAAAGCCGATGTGCCGGTTCGGCGCTTGAGTTCTGGGTTCAATATTGTTCCAGTCGTAGACGAGCTCATTAACAGGCACCGCAAATTCCTCCGCTCAGCCGTTACTTTGCAAATTTGTTAATCTGGTTTGATTACAACAACGGCAGAATTGAATGTCAAGAAAGGCCGCGTCGAGGGTCCTGGCGCAGTCTTCAAGTTCCCACCCACTCCAGAAGCTGTGAAAAACTCAAAATTAGCCGCGGATTAACGCGGATTACACGGATCAGACCAGATACGTCGTTAGAAAGCTTTTGTTTTGATCTGTGTCATCCGCGTTAATCTGCGACCAATTCCTTCTTTTACAGGTTCGGAAGCGGGTGAAAATTTGAAACTGAATCAGGAGGATGCGAGCGTGCTTTGACGCAAAGCGCCTGACTGTTATAGCCTCTGACGGCTTTCAATGATAAGCAATTCCAGTCGGCAATCATGCAAACTTGAACCGTTCGCACTCCCAGTCACAAATCAAAACGATTGCCCTTGGCTCCGATCGCGCCGCCAAAATCATGGCGGTCCGCGCCAGCGTCGCACGAATTGCCGAAATCGATCGCTCGTGGGCAGACGCTAACGTCGTCGCACGTGCCGTAACGACTAATGCGCCTGCGATGCCTTTGACCGACTGGGAACTCATGCAAGGCGCACGGGAAAGGGCGCTGGCTGTACGTGACTTGCTTCGCGCCCAACGCCTGGAGGCTGAGATATACGTTGGGCTCGAGGGAGGATTTCATTCTGTTTCGATTGAGGGCGAGTGGCACACGTTTCTGCGGGGCTGGGCCTACGCGTCGGATGGTAAAAATGGATGTTTTGGCGCCTCGCCATCAATCACCGTCCCGGAAGCGCTGGCAAAGAAAGTGATTGAGGGCCGGCGCGAACTCGGTCTGGTGATCGATGAAGTTGCAGGCCGGCGCGACACTCGCAGCCGTGAGGGGGCGTGGGGAGTTCTTTCTCGAGATCTCGTAACGCGTTCAATGAGTTTTGAAGTTGCGCTCATCGCCGCTTTTGCGCCTTTCTATAATGCTAAGCTATATAAATAAGACGGCGTTTAAGGATTCGAAATGGAAGAGTTGATTGTTCAGGGCAACGATGAACCGCTGCCACATGTCCGCACGATGTCGGGCTGGATTGAAGTGATTTCCGGCGCGATGTTTTCGGGAAAGTCGGAAGAGCTTATACGTCGTCTGCGGCGCGCAAAAATAGCGCGGCAGAAGGTCCAGGTTTTCAAACCGGAGATCGATTCGCGCTTTTCAAACGATCATATAGTTTCCCACTCGGAGATGCGGCACGAGTCGTCAAACGTGCAGTCAGTTGCTGAGTTGCTCGCCAAACTTGAGCCAGACACGGAAGTGGTTGGTATTGATGAAGCACAGTTTTTCGACAATGACTTGGTAGAGGTAGCCAACCAACTCGCCAAGCGCGGCGTGCGTGTGATCATTGCCGGGCTGGATCAGGACTACACGGGTAAGCCCTGGGAGCCGATGCCGCAACTTCTGGCCATTGCCGAGTACATCACCAAGACCCATGCGATCTGCATGAAGTGTGGCCAGCCGGCAAACTACTCACAACGCATCTTCGAATCTGAAGAGCGTGTAGCCGTCGGCGCCGTAGGGATGTACGAAGCCCGCTGCCGTAGATGCTTCGTCCCGCACGCCGACGCGCCAACGGTTCATGAGGATTGAGCAGCTTGTTCACTTCGCAAGTTCATCGCGAAGGTTGTCGGTTCTTACAAACCCTCCATATACGAGTATAACGTCCCCGGCAAGTACCTTTCCTTCCAGCCCACTTAGCAGCAGAAATGCAACCGTGGCCCCTCCCATGTGGTAGAGGGGCATCTTCCAAATTCCGGTTAAAAGATTCTTCTTCAAGAGGTAGCCACCTCCGCTGTTCTCGAGACGGAGCAGGAGCACCGCGCCACCGTCTTTTAGCGCCGCATCGACCGCAAATTCCTGAGCGACGGCCGTAAGAGGAACAGCCCCGTTTGAATCAGGTGTAGTTAATGAGCTTGCGAAGGAATCATAAAGTGCAATTACTCCATTCAATTGATCGAGTCTGGGTTTCAGTGCCGCAGCGGTGGCGAGCAGTTCGTCTTTCATAGCGGCATTCGCCGGATCGGCGGCTCGTTTTTCCAGGTCCGCTATCTGGTCCTTTGCCTGGATTGCTTCGGTAGCCGTGCGGGATCGCAAGTCAACCAGTTCAGCCAGTTCACTAGTCAAAGCTGCAACTGTGCTGCTGTGCGCATTGGGCTCATAGACCAAGGGAAGGTGAACCTCCCCGCTTAGCTTGCCGGCAACTGAAAACAACAACAGTGATTCATCAAGCTTAGCTTCAGTGCCACCGATCGTGTAATCCGTTTTGAAGAAGCCAAGGATTTTCGAAAAAGCATCCAGGCCCGCGGAGATAAGTGCGGGAGTCGCCACCAGCTCTGGTCCCGCGGCCTCCGGCTTTTTGATGCCAGCGGCCGCGAATGCTTGTTTGATCATTTCCTTACGAAATCGAAAAGTGAGCAGTCGCTGAAAAGCAGGGAACTCTTTTGCGGCGAATACATAGAATTTTGTCGCTTTGCCTTCAACCGCTTTTGCAACCTTTTCGGCGCACTCCTTGACAGCTCGGGCCGCGAGCAGCAGCCCCTCTTCCGTACCGGCCTTTTCCTTCATATCGACCGTTCCGGAATAGGGGCCCGCTTTTACCTCGCCGATGAGCTTAGCTAACGCAGACTGCGTTTGAGCTTCGGCTAAAGCTTTCTGGGCATCAACCAGGGCTTTCTGGTTCTGCAATTCGGTCACCTGTTGGGCCGACGTGCTCTTTGACTGATCCAGAGCCTTCTGCGAGTCGATGAGTGCTCTTTGCGCATCCGCAAGAGCCTTTTGATTCTGCAGGTCACTGACTTGTTGCGCGGAGGCGGCCTTCGTTTGTTCCAAACCCTTCTGGGCATCGGCGAGGGCTTTCTGAGCATCCGCGAGAGCCTTTTGATTTTGGAGGTCACTGAGCTGTTGCGCGGTGGCGACTTTTGTTTGCTCCAGTGCCTTCTGAGCATCGGCGAGAGCCTTCTGAGCGTCGAGCAGCTCCTTTTCAGCGTCCAATTTCTACTTTTCCTTTTTCAACTGATCGATTTGCTTTTGTAGGTCGTCGTTCGGTTGGGACATTGAGTGGTTCCTCCTAGAAAAAGGACACTGTGGTCTCACAAAGCGAAACCGACATCAGCCGGTTCCCGCGAGGTTGGAGACAAACAGAAAGTAGCATCTATTTTACCGGATTACCGGTGAGCGCCAAATGCAGCAAATCGCCATCATCAAGACTCACTCCGTCTGCATTGAGTGTGGCCAGCCCCCCAACTGCTCACAACGCACGTTCGAATCTGAGGAGGGAGTCGCCGTCGCGGTGCATTTGGGGTGACGGATCAATCTCTTTTAGCGCTATACGGTGCTGTTCAAGACTGTACAGACACCACTAGCCTTTCGGTTTTCGGTTAAAGAGTTTGGTAAGGTCAACGCCAACACCAACGCGGTAATAATCGGAGTTGTTCTGTCGGTTAGGAACTATGAACAGATCAGGACTTGAAAGGCCGACGGTGCTACCAGGTGTGTCAAGGAAAATTGGCTTCGTGATTTTGACGCCGCCCCCGCCGAGTTTCATCATCGCAGTACCGTAGATGTAAAGGAAGTCAGCATTCTTTATCGGAAGCGGATAGAAACCTTCCATCCGCAGCACAGCGTGCTCCAACTTTCCTCCCGTGACCGCCTCGTTCCGTCCAACCATTAGATCGAAGATAGCGGGAAACCGATTGATGATTCCCCCGCCGTTGGAAAAATGGGTCTTGAATCTCAAGCCAGCGTAGTACTGGCGAAGAAACCTATCCCTCTCCGGGAAGGTAAACGCAACATAGGGTTTGCCTGATGCCGCTGCTTCGGGGAAGCGGCTCTTAAACTCCTCGTATTGCGGGGATGTAGTCAGGGGCACGGTAAATATCTGGACGTTCTCTCTCTGTTTGGGATTGAGCGGGCTGATGGCTCCGAATCCGCCAGCTAAGTAAACATCGATTCGCTGTTTGACACCGGGGATTAAACTAAAGAAAGACTTGGTGCTATGAAGTCGCATCTCCGGACCTACGTTGAAATCGAAGCCTTGAATGAGTTCCGACAGTTTTCCGTCGCTTACTTGGTTTACAAACGTTGTCGGCAGCACTCCCAATGTCGTCACCTGGCTCGGAACCGCCGCTAATCGGATGTTGCCCCAAAGGGACAGTCGTGACAGTTCGTCGCTTTCCTGCTTAAACCATAATGGAGCGGTGAAAAAGAAGTCGAGAAAAGGCTTGGATGAGCTGTCAGAGGCGCTGGCGCCGACCTGCTCAAAACCGACGATGGCTCTCGTGTTAAGACTGTTGAGAGGGATGGATGAAACAGCGGAATCGCCTTTTCTTACGAAGTCGATAATCTCCTTCGCGTTGGTAGAACTTTCGAACGTTGCAAGACCAAAAGCATCAGGGTCTTCTTCCCTCGTAATATCAATTAGATACGCCGTTCCATTTTTTCCGTCTGGCAAGGCGACCTCTAAAGGACACTCCACATTGGCTTTCGCACACGGCACTACATAGTTATGCAGAACCTCTTCCTTGCCTTTCTCAGTGATCATCACCTTGAGTTTTGCGATGTCGGGGTCTAACACCATTACCGTTAAAGGCGTGGTTAACGAAGCCTTGTCGACCAGTTGGCTATATCTCACCTTAAATTTTTTCGCGGCTTCTGTCTTCCGTTTGATTATTAGTGAAGCTGTTTTGGCCTTCTCATCGTCGGCATCACGAGCCGTTACCTTGCTGTCCCCAGCCGCCAGCATGACTGGGACCTCGTAGTCCTGTCTCTTATCCTCGATCGGAAATGTTGAGCTCGTTGCATGGCCGTCACCATCCTTCGCTGGCGTGACGGTGATCTCGACCTTGCGGATTTTCGGTTTCTCGACATGTACAGTGATCTTGGTCGTAGTTGCGTCCTTCGCTACGGTTCCCTCGTGCTTGAGCTCGATTTCGCCGGAGGTTTCCGGCTCCCCTTCCAATGGGACGGCCCGAGTCGTACTAATTGTCTTCGGCACATCAACGGTCAGACTCTTGTATTTAGTCCCTGTGGCAGAGTCCCTGATGGAAACGAGGTTACGACCTACTTCCAACTCGAGCTTTACCGTAGTACGTACATCGCCGGCAGGAAGCTGATCCGTAAAAGCGCTTCGCAGGGGTTTGCTGTCTTTATCGAATACGATCGCTTCAAGCTGGACGCCGGAGAGACTGCTTACTACGAGCGGAAGCACCAGCGATTTACTCGGCTCAAAGCCGCCTACGTCTACCTGAACACCTGTAGACGAAACACCTTCGCTTGGCGGAGGAGTGACCACGCGAATGGGCCTTAGTATCGGACCTCCGCTTCCGCTCGCGGATTGGCCCTCATTCAAGACAGTCAATGAGAGAGTCAAACTCGTTGGGCCGTTCTTGGGATGGGCCGAGTCAACGGCCTGGACGCGAAAAGTAAACCTGCGGGGCGTTTGGGGCGTACCATAGATGGTTCCGTCCGCATCGATTGCCAGACCGGCTGGTAATGCGCGTAATGAACTCCATTCAATTCCACCCCCTTCACTAATCAACTCACGACGGTAGTTTGTTCTCAGCACATCCGGCACCCTTTGGTTGTAAGGCAGACCTACAACACCGTCCGGCATTGCAAAGATTGCTTGCTGAGACCGAGCCGTGGGTTCTCCGACACCAAGAAACCAAAGAGTAGTGAGTAAGAGAATTAGTTTGAGCCTCATAGTGTTCTCCATTGAGATGAATTCTTGCGGGACCTATCAAAAATCTAGTTCTGCAAATTCAAATGCTTCGGGAAGCGAAAACGTTTCATCAAGTCTCGAATTGCGACCAACGCAGAAGTTTACGCGGCACGGTGAACGTGTCTCAGACCTTTCATTGCGGGAGCCGAACCCATTGCCGCTGCTGCGCATTCCTGTTGACATCCCCCCCAGGCGCGATTAATCTTCGCCTGTTCTCGCACTCCGTTTTGGTTGTTGGTGTGGCTCGACTGGGGAATCGAGGTCGCAAGACCCAAAAAACCGAAGCTCACACTGTTGATCCTCTGGCTCTCAAGAAAGCTCCCTTTTTCAATGCCCAGTCCACGAGCCGAAGGAGGAGTAAAACTGTAGACATCGCTTTTCCATTGCCAGAACTGCGTACCGACCTTTCAAACATTTGGTTTTCCGATGACGAGAGAGTGGGACCTAACTCAGGAAGCCTTCGATAGGTTGCTTCGGTGGCTGGACGCTGACCGCGAAAGCGCGGGCAAAAAATATGAAGCGATCCGCCTCCGGTTGATGAAGATCTTCACGTGCCGCGGTTGCCGCGAGGCTGAGGACCTAGCCGATGAGACGATTAACCGCGTTGCTAAAAGACTTCAGGAATTGTTGGAACGATACACCGGCGATCCTGCCCCTTATTTTTACGGAGTAGCCAACAAAGTTCACCTGGAATACCTGAGACGAAAACCTGCACCAGAGATCCCTCCGGTTCCAGATTCTGATGACGAGATCGAACGGGAATACGCGTGCCTGGAGAGCTGCATGGAGCGCTTGTCTGTCAGTAATCGTCAATTGGTGCTCGAGTATTACCAGGATGAGAGACGGGCAAAGATCGATCACCGAAAGCAGCTGGCAGAGGCCCTGGGAATAGCCGTCAACGCTTTGAGAATCCGTGCCCATCGGGTGCGTGTGCAGCTTCAACAGTGCATGCAGGTATGTTTAGAGCGACAACCCGCACATTGAAATACCTTCGCGGAAATCCGCATAACTGATTAGAAGGTCTGCCCCCAGACCAGGAAGCATTTGGCGAATGCCGTTGAATCCAAATGACGAGGTTACGCTGAGGCAGTATCTGCTAGGACAGGTAACAGAGGCCCAGCGTCAGGTTTTGGAGGAGCGTCTTCTTAGCGAGGACAACTTTCTTCAAGAGTTGGAAGTCATTGAGGACGATCTCGTCGATCACTATGTCGCAGGAGATCTTGCTGTGGAGGATCGTCAGAAATTTGAGGAGTATTTCTTAGCCATTCCCGAACGAGTGCAGAAGATAAAGTTCGCTCGGGCGTTGAAGAAATACGTCTCAAGCGCAGCCGGGCAAGAGCAATCGAAAGGCCTGGAAACGTCTCCTTTCAGTTCTAGATCTCGTTTCTTCAACATCTGGAGGCAACCGTTACCTGCATCATCGTGGGCTATCGCCGCAGCCGCGGTCGTTGTACTGGGTCTCGGCTTTGCGATTTGGCGCGGATTCTTTGTTCAGTCTGATGTGGAAAAAGGATTAGTGGCACTGAACGCAGCTTATCGCGAGCAACGGCCGATTGAAGCCCGCATCTCAAACTTTGATTATGCGCCTTACTCAGTCACGCGCGGAAACGGCACAGAGCGCGGCACCGAAAGTGAACTTCGTCTAGCCGAGCTGACACTCCTTGATGCTCTAAAGAACAAGTCAACGCCGGCGGTCCATCACGCCCTCGGAAAGGTCTACCTAGCCAACAGGAATTTTGATCGAGCAATCGAACAATTTGAAGAGGCCCTTAAGTCCGATCCGAACAACGCGCAGCTTGCAAGCGATCTTGGAGCTGCCCATCTGGAGAAAGCGAAGATTGATTTCCCTAGGGGAAGAGCAAATCCTACGAGTCCCGAGTTAGGCAAGGGCATGGAAGAGCTCGCTCGGAGCCTTGAAGCATTAAACAAAGCCCTTGAGTTGAACCCCAATTTGCTGGAAGCACTTTTCAACCGTGCACTTGTGTATCAAGAGATGTTGCTGCCGCGACAAGCTCAGGAAGATTGGAAAAAGTATCTCGAAAAGGATGGCAACTCCAAATGGGCGGATGAGGCCAGACGACATCTGATGATACTCGAAGAAAACAAACCAAAGACTTCTCGGACCAAAGTAGAACTCTTACAGGATTTTCTGGCCGCCTACGAAGCGAAAGATGACGAAAGAGCCTGGGAGATCATCCGCCGCAGCAGAGATGCATTTTCCGCAGGAAAGTTAATTAGAGATCAATTGCTGGACCAGTATCTCAGGACATCAGTCAACGGCAAGAGTCATGATGCAGAGAGTGCGCTTGAAGCCTTGGCGTTTGTAGGAAAGCTAGAGCTCAGAACTGGCGATGTTTACACTTCGGAATTGACGCGATTCTATAGGTTCTCATCACCGACGCAACGAGAGATTCTCACTCGAGCACGAGAGCTAGTGAAAATGGGCCAGCAATCCTTCGCTCGAGCCAGCCCGTTAGAAGCCATTGAAATCTTCAATGAGGCTAAGCGATTGTTTGAGCGATCCGGTAATCATTGGGAAACCCAATACGCAGATCTCTGGATTGGCTACTGTTACCTGAACTCTTCCAACACAAAACGAAGCATCACAGTTCTGCAGCGACTGGCTTCATCCTTCGAACGCCAGGATTACAAGTGGCTACATATGAGAGCACTCCATCTCTTATCAGGGGCCGAGTACAACTTTAGCGAGTATTCAAGAGCAATCAATCACAATCAGCTCTCATTGGCTTTGGCCGAGGAGATGGGCGATGCGATAGGGGCCTTCAATGCCTTGAGCATCCTTATCGAGCAATACCGATACATCGGAAACTATGGTTCATCACTAGCCTGTATTCAGCGAAGTCTGTCGATTCTTGATTCTTGTGCCTTAAACGAAATCCAGATCGCGCAACACTATGGCATTATTGCTTCATCCCTATCCTCATCTGGCTTCCATTCCGCAGCCGCCGTTTATCAGACAGAAGCGTTAAGGCAAGCCCTAACAACGAGCCAGGTCCAGACTATATCGCGAGCTTATGCAAATCTCGGCACGATCTATGGAAAGATCAGCAACTTTAGCGAAGCTCTTAAAAACGCCAAACTTGCTTACGACACCGCCAAGTCACATTCAGATGAAAGCATCAAGCGCCGGATGATGGCGTACACTTCTCTGCAGATTGGAGATCTTTACAAGCAGGCAGGCGAAACCACCAAAGCAATTGAAAGCTACGATGAGTGTCTCGAACTTTGCGAAAGTTTAGACGATTATTACGGTCTTTACGAGGCACATAAGAACAGGCTCTTTTGCTACATTCTTCTTAAGAACGATTCGGCGGCAAAAGAGGAACTCCAAACAACTTTGTCTCTCGTCGAGAAATATCGCGCTCAGATTCGCGAAGGCGACAATAGAAATCACTTTTTCGATATTGAGCAAAGCGTTTATGACCTGGCCATCGATTTCGAATACTCGAGAATGAAGAATCCCGAAAAGGCCTTCGAATACTCCGAAGCCTCGCGCTCAAGGTCTTTGCTGGATTTGGTAAACTCAAATGCGAATGTCTCGAGTGTCTCGAGTGATATCAGCCATCCCGATATAGTTTTCGACTCACTCGCGCAGCCACTCACGCTCCGGGACATTCAAAAGCGCATTCCGCATCAGGCCCAGGTAATTCAATACACGGTGCTAAGTGACAAGGTTCTAATCTGGGTTATTACTAAGACGGATTTTTCGACTCTTGAAAGCAAGGTTGGTCAGGAAGACCTGGTCAAGAAGGTTTTTCACTATCTCCAGGAACTTGCCCGCGGGTCAACTTCGCAAACACCTCAAATGCCGACAGAAGCGAAGCAACTATTTGACATCCTCATCAAGCCAGTCGAACCGTTACTTCAAAAGAGTTCCTCAATTTACGTTGTACCGGACAAGGTACTGAATTATCTGCCTTTCGCAGCTTTAATCTCTCCCGCCACCAACAAGTTTTTAGTGGAAGACTATTTGACGGTGATATCGCCGAGCTCAAGTCTGCTTGTCCACTCTTCTGAGATAGGTCTCAAGAAGAAAGGGAAAACTGTAGAGAGGATACTAAGTGTTGGTAACCCGAGCTTTGATCGCTCCGAATTTCCGGAACTTGCTGAGTTACCTGCGGCCGCCCGTGAAGCTGAGGAGGTTGCCAAATATTACGACTCTAGTTGCCTTCTGACTGGTCCTATGGCCAGAAAGTCACGGATTCAGATGGAGATGGAGAAATCGCAGGTCATTCATTTCGCAGTGCATAGCGTTTTTAATCAGCGTACGCCTCTGCGTTCAAAATTGTTGCTGACGAAGGAAGTACCTGCTGCAGGCGATGGATTATCTGGTAGTGAATTGGAAGCACGCGACATTCACAGGATGAAGCTTTCAAATGCAAAGCTTGTGGTGCTGTCCGCATGCCAATCGGGCGTTGAGCAATACTACGGAGGAGAAGGAATGATCAGCCTCGCGCGCCCGTTTTTAGCGGCGAACGTTCCAGTGGTGGTGGCTAGCCTTTGGGCAGTGGATTCAGATTCCACCGCCGAGCTGATGATCAGCTTCCATAAATTCCGCAGGCGGTACCATCTCTCAAGCGCCGAGGCGCTCAGGCGTGCTCAGTTGGACATGCTTTCCAGCCCTGACGAACGACTGCGTCAACCCTATTGTTGGGCCTCGTTCATCACTGTCGGAGGTGGGACTAGCTTTTGATGAGAGGGAGATGCATGCGCTGTTTCAATGCAGAATCGCTTGGAGTCAATTAACCCTTTGCAATGTCACGACTCTGAAGGAGAGCGAAAATGACGAAAACCAGGATCGCTTCGGTGCTTGTAATTCTCACGATCCTTTCAAACTTCAACAAGACGCAACCAACAAAAGCGGACTCAACCTCAGTCACACCTGCAGCCTCGGCTACATTTGTGACGATTCTTTTTAGTGGGTTGATGGTTTTTCATCACGAGAAGGATAAGCCGAGTTACGAGGTTGGTATTTTAGACACGCCGAGCCACGCGTTTGGCGTTGTGGTTGACTCGGTCCCGATTCACGATTTGCCTAAAGGCCGGAGTTGGATTCTTGAAATCCCGAACTCGTCGACTTCAGTTACTGAATTACTTGAAGTAGGACATGGGGGAAAACGGCGTCCGGATAGTAAGGAGGGCCAGTTCGATTTTAGCTGGATTATTGATCTAGAGAGCGAGGAGTTTCATGACAAAGAACTTAAGTTAAAGCCTGGTCTTCTAAAGCCGATAATCCATCTCCCTAATGGAAGACTTTACGTACGATATAAGTCGATAGATCTTGAGCGTCAGCAAGGCGACAACGAGAAATTTTCTGACTTCGGGTTTGTGCCGGAAACACTTGCGCTCGAGGTTGAGCTTCAAAAGGACCAGGAATTGGTCTTGAGAGATGCGAGGACTGGAGGGAAGGCAGTCAAGTTGATACAGAATTCATTCCCTCCGCCGAATTCAGGATACATCGTCAGTTTCACCAACATTCGGCACTCTCCAAGTCAAGGCTCCGATTTCCGGCTCTACTACAAGCTATTTAACGTCCCTCGGGGGGAGCAATTTGATTTTAGGCGCAAAGAGGATAATAGAGAGCATCCATATAACAAGTATCCTGGTTATCCGCTCGCGTTTAAGGACACGGATTATAAGCTCGGGTATAAGGACACGTGTTGCGGAATGGTCTGCACTAAAGTTCTGTTAGGCACGAGGAAAAAGGCCTTAGAGTAAGATCTCAGTCCGGCGCGATTAGGTGGTGCCCAAGAGTTCTTCTCTCAATTCTGGCCATCGAAAATTATCATATCGACTTGGCTAGTGGGCGCTTACGCCGCACTCGCGCGTTTTCCCACTTAAGATTCGCGCTTCGCGCTCATTGCGGACGGGACGTCCGCGGTCCCCGTGAAGGGGTTGAGCCATACCTCAAACCGATCCTGGTCTGCACGTAAACGAAACCTCTGGACCGGATTTTCTCTTAGGCTAGAGGCAACGACTCGTCCGTTCGCTCCGTCTCAGTGCAAGAAGACTCCCCATCCATCGTTCTAAACCTGCAAGACAATTCGTCTCCCCGAACCGGAACTTGTTACTGCCTCGCGAGACGCCCAGCGTGCACGCACGCTTGTGGCCCGCGCTAGAGAGAGGTCTGTTTTCTAGTCTCCTCTATAACGGCAGACCTGACTCGCAGAAATTGTAAGGCCGGACTTTCCACTTTGTCTCCCGAAGTGGCTCACAAGATTTTGGAGTGCGCCGGCAAAGCGAAGCGACGACGGCGCTTTGGAGTGCGCCGAAGCCGGGGCTATTCAGGAGAGAGGTGAATTGGCAGCAGCAATCCAAAGCGGTGTCGCGCTTGCGCTTGCCGCCGCACTCCACAAAGTTGGCCGTCGACCCACATTGAGCTGAAAGCGCTAAAAGTTGGCCAGTAAGCGGAAATTTAATCTCCCTGCTTCAACGTCACTTCAACCGGCGTTGCGCAATTGACTCCGGTTGTTTGCTCACTTCAGGCTGTTTGGTCAGCCTGTGTTTAGGAGTTCGACTATGAAACACACATTTTTATTGACTCTCAGCATGGTTTTTTTGGCGATTGCACTTCCGCTGGGCGTGCTAATCAGTGCCCAGGTTCGCAGCGCCACGCTCGGCGGCGAAGCTGGTGGCAAAGGCCAAGATGGCCAGACAGGCCGTAAAGGCGAGGACGGAAGCGACGGGCAAGATTTACAGTCTCAAGCCGGCGACTACCGCATCTCTGGCCCGTACACGCACAAGAACCTCACCATCTTTCTCATTCACGGGAAGAACCTCATTGAAAGCAAAAACTTTCTGACGCTACAGGAGGCCCTCGAGCAAAAGAAAGTGGTGGTCTATGAAACTCAAGACGTAAACGAGCTCGCCATCGAGAACCTTTCGAACGAAGACGTCTACGTGCAGTCTGGCGACATCGTCAAAGGAGGACAACAAGACCGCTTGCTCTCTGTGGATCTGATCGTGCCACCAAAGTCCGGGAAGATGCCCATTGCCGCCTTCTGTGTGGAGCGGGGGCGCTGGAGCAAGCGCGGCAGCGAACAAGTTGCTAACTTCAGCACCTCAACTGACGTGGCGGCAACCAAGGAAATCAAGCTGGCGGCGAAGCAATCAAACTCACAAGGCGGAGTTTGGGAAAACGTTACCGTAGCCCAGGACAAACTGAGCTCAAATGTGGGGACGCGAGTTAACTCGACCGCATCCGAATCAAGTCTTCAGCTCGCTGTCGAGAATAGAAAAGTGCAGGAGACTGCATCGGGTTATACAAAAGCACTCGCTGACATCGTGAAGGGCAAGGATGACGTCATCGGCCACGCATTCGCGATCAATGGCCAGATCAACAGCGCGGATGTCTACGCTTCAAACGTGCTCTTCAACAAACTCTGGCCCAAGCTGTTGAAGGCCAACGCGATTGAAGCTATAGCTGAACTACAGAAAGACGGAAAGTTCCAGCCCCCAACTGAAGCCGACGTGCGGTCTTTTCTTGCAGAGGCAGAGAGAGGACAGGTGTCGGAGAAGGAAGTTACCGCTCGCGTCAAACTCTTAACTCGAGAAAGCGATCAGAACATATTCTTCGAAACTCGCGACGGCGCTCGCAAAGGCGTGTGGATTCACCGGAACTATATTAAGA
>JBOGOU010000391.1:0-8953 GCA_050748205.1 Pyrinomonadaceae bacterium
TTCCTGACCTGTGAGATGCTCTGACTTGAATAGTTTTCTGGTGATCTTGGAGGCTATTCCAACTTGAGGCGGGGGCAAGCCCACCTTCCTGACCTGTGAGATGCTCTGACTTGAATAGTTTTCTGGTGATCTTGGAGGCTATTCCAACTTGAAATGGAAAATGACTTGCCGTCTTGCCCCGTTCCTCATTGCCCCTTTGACCCGTCCCCCCGTTCCGCAGTTCCACATTCTCTCTTCAGAGTGGCAAGTCGATTACAAAGCGTGTCCCCCTCCCGGCCTGGCTATCGACGGATATGAATCCGTCGTGTTGCTCAACAATCTGTTTGACAATCGCCAGGCCGAGGCCGGTCCCTCGTTTCTTGGTCGAAAAGAATGGCTCAAAGATGCGATCGAGCTTGACAGCGTCTATTCCCTTCCCTTGATCTGCTATGACGATACGCGCATAGCTATGCACGGCCGCTCCGCCCTGACTACCGCTCTCATTTAAGGCAATCTGTTTAGTTGTAATTGTGATTGGGGATTCATCCCGGCTTGCGTCAATAGCGTTTGCAAAGAGATTGACGAAAACCTGTCGCAGCTGGTGACCATCCCAATTGCCTATCAACTGCTGACTGCTGAAGGCCTTCTCCACCGGTGTTCGCTTTTCCGTGACGCTCTCTGAGACCAGATCCAGGCTCCTTTCGATCAGCTCATGAAGGTCTACGCGTGAACGCTCAAGAGCCTTCTGCCGCGAAAACTGGGTAACATCAACAACCAGCTTGTTGAGGTGGCTAATCCCGCGCTCTACTAGTTCTATCGTGTTCAGTGCTTCCGGATCATTTACGTTGTCCCGAAGCATCGAGACGCCCAGCCGTATGCTGCCCAGCGGATTTCTGATCTCATGGGCCACCTGCGCGGTCGCCTGGCCCACCGCGGCGAGAGACTCTGAGCGGCGCAAACCGCGCTCGGATTCAGCCACTTCAGTGGCATCGACGAGCGTTACAACCTGCCCTCGATCACCATCAATTGCAAGCGGCGAAGAGTAAACATCGAAAGTCTTCTCGTTGTGGCCGTCATCACCCAGGCGACAGACCCAGCGGCCCCTGTAAGCGGCTGTTGTGTCGCGCAACGCCGTCGCCGCTTCGAGCATTTTCATTGCGTCATCGGCGCCGGATTTCTCGAGCACGGAGGCGCCAATACTGGCCCCCGGAAATATCTTGAAGAACGAAGCATTCGCGCTGCGGATACGATCGTTCTCGTCAATTGCGGCAACTGCACTCACCATTCCTTCAAGCAACTGATTTGTGAAAACACGCTCGCGCCGCGCCTCAAACATGCTCTGGCGCATTTGTCTGAAACGGCGTTGCACTTCCCAGATCGTTCCTGCTGCGACCATTGCGCCAACCAGCAACGCAAACAGGCTCCAGAGACGAATCGATCGAGTAGCTTCTTGTTCGATGGCTTCGCTCTGCCGAAATATTTCTGCTTGTTCGTCGGTGGACGCCTTCAGTAACCCGTCAAGTTGCTCATCGACAATACGAAACCGGGAAAAACCCTCGAGCGAGTAGCGGCGCAGGTCTTCCGTGAGCTGAACATATGACTGCAAATTTCCTCTAAAGCTCTGCCATGATGGATCTTCAGATAGTGGGGGTTTCTCGAGTTGCCGCGACAGGTCGTTCACTTCATCGCGCGCCACACCCAAGCGAAAATCAAACGGAGGCTTGAGCTCGCGGCGAGATTCAGCTTCCGCCCGGGCCCGCGCTTCGTTGTTCAGCTTCGTAACACCGAGACGAAGCTTTAAGAGCAGACTAAGTTTGGCTGCGTGTTGATGCTCCAGGTCGAGAACCCGAAAACTGACGTCGTCCATACGGCGCACGCTCAAATAGCCTAGCAGCGAAATCAGCACGAGGAGCAGCGTGAAACCGATGATTAACGGAGAAATGGCAGGAGCAATCTCCCGCGCGCGGGCGCGCACACGACTTACTTCCCGAGGCAAGGGGCCAAGTTTCGATTCACTGTCTACTGGTTCCACCCGACGATAGACCCTTTCGTCCCCTGACACAGCGGGCTCCTTTGGAACCTGAGAAGCGCTTCCGGCTGGCGGCGGCCCACTCGGCGTGCCGTTGTTATCCGCCTGACCTTTCCCTCCTCCAGGTTCGGGTCCTGACCTCTCTTTTTTGGGGTGGACCATACTTTCTTCCGCTTTGAATTGAATGTGATTGTAATCGGGGCTAGTAGTAAAAACTATAGAGGATTTTGGGGCGCTGGACTAGGGCTTGGCGTCCATCCAGTTGTCCGCGGTGCCAACATCTGCAATGAGAGGCACATCCAGCTCGACGGCAGATTCCATTTCGCGCTTGAGAATCCCGGCAACCTGCTCGCTTTCATCAGCTGGAGCTTCCACCAGCAATTCGTCGTGGACCTGCATCAACAACTGCGCTGCCAGCCCCGCACGTTTAAACTCCTCCTCAACATGCAGCATGGCAATCTTCACAATGTCGCTGGCCGTGCCTTGAATCGGCATGTTGATCGCTTCGCGTTCGGCCGCCTTTCTGATGTTGGCATTCCGATCATTGATACCGGGAAGTGGCCGGATACGACCATAGATGGATCTTACATAACCGTGTTCGCGAGCGCGGATGGGAACCTCTTCCATATAACGACGCACACCTTTATAAGTATTGTAATAGTCAGCGATTACTTTCTTTGCTTCCGCGCGAGAAATGCCCACTCGTTGGGAAAGGCCCCACGGTTCGATCGCGTAGGCAATTGCAAAGTTCACGATCTTCGCGAAACGCCGTGCTTCTTTTAGTTCTTCATCAGTTCTAGCGCCAAAAACCAGCCTTGCTGTGCGCGCGTGAATGTCTTCACCTTTCTGGAAGGCTTCGAGCATAACTGGGTCTTGTGTGATGTGTGCAAGCAGTCGCAGCTCGAGCTGGGAATAGTCCGCGGAAATAATCTTATGTCCCTTTTCAGCAACGAAGGCCCGTCGAATGCGACGCCCCAGCTCGCTGCGAATCGGAATGTTTTGCAGATTAGGGTCGCTCGATGAAAGCCGGCCGGTGGCGGCGACTGTCTGGTTCAGCAGGCAATGAATTCTACCGTCGGCCGCAATCTGGTGCGGCAAGGCATCTGTGTAAACGCTCTTGAGCTTATCAAGCTCACGGTAGTCAATGATTAGTCGCGGGAGCTCGTGACTCTGGGCCAACTCTTCCAATACCGCTTTACTTGTTGAAACACGACCAGTCGAGGTTTTTCTTCCTGAGACAATGTCGAGCTCGCCAAGGACATCGCCAACCTGCTTTGGTGAGCCGATATTAAACTCTCGGCCCGCGAGTTGGTAAATTTTGATGGTTAACTTATGCAGCTCCTGGCCGAGATAGCTGGACAGCTCTGCCAGGACCTGTCGATCTACCTTCAAGCCGGCGCGCTCCATCCGGTAAAGAAGCGGAGCGAGAGGTAGCTCCACTTCCGAGTAGATGGTCTCTAACTTTTTTTCCAGAATACGCGCGCGAAGCACTTTCGCGGAGCGAGCGGTGACGTCAGCCGCGGCAGCCGTTTGCCATTGAAAATCGACCCATCCGGCCTGAGCTCCGTCAAGATCTTCAACTCCAATTGCCTCGCGAGCGAGATCAATCAGCTCATACTTACTCCGGGTTGGGTCCAACAGGTAGCCGGCGAGAAACGTGTCGTCCTTCACGCCTTCGAGAGTAATATCCAACCTGGCCAGCAATCCCACGGCTCGCTTAAGATCATGCACCGACTTCTCAATCAGCCCGTTCCCCAAAACTTCACGCAGAGCGGAGGCAGCCGATTCGCGTCCTTCCTCGAATTTCTCGAAATCGACGTAGGCCGATTGCCCTTGAGCAACAGAAATTGCGATGCCCCTGGCAGAGTCGTAGTCGGCGGCACATTCCTGCTCGCCCGTTCCCGCGGGTGTGGCATCTGCTACCGCGATTCCCAAACTTTCAGCGTCCCAAAACGCTTTTATGAAATTATCAAGCGCGGCACGCGTCGTGATCCTCGTGTAATTGAGCACTGCCGAGCTTTCGGAGGTCGTGACTTTTGCGTCGGCAAACTCGCGCGTAAGAGCTGAGAATTCGAGCTCATGAAACAACTCATAGGCTGCAGCGCGATCCGGTGGCCTTGCCTTAATCTTCTCGAGATTCAGATCCAGATCCAGATCGACCTTAATTCGGGCCAACTCTCGCGACTGTCGAATTAGATCGGCGTTGTCTCGGAGAGATTCCCGATAGGTCTTGTGCTTCACATCTTCCCAGTGCTCGAGTGCGTTCTCGATTGAGCCGAACTGCTGAATAATTTGGACCGCGCCTTTCGAGCCGATTCCGGGCGCTCCGGGAATATTGTCGATTGAGTCGCCCATGAGCCCCAGGAGATCGACCACCTGGGCTGCTGGTACGCCAAATTTCTTTTCCACCCAGGCTTCATCACACCATTCAATCGGCGGCACAGGCTCTTTGCGTTTCACCACTTGCGAATTCTGGCGCATGCCCACGACGAAAGGATCTTGCACCAGTTGGCACATGTCCTTATCGTTGGAAACGATTACTGCCTGAAGACCGCTTTCGGCGACCTTGCGCGCGAGCGTACCAATTACGTCGTCAGCTTCGTAGCCTGGCGCGTTGATGACCGGAATATTGAAAGCCTCACAAAGGCGGATGATGTAAGGAAGTTGCGAGGCAAGATCGTCAGGCATTGCCAGACGGTTTGCTTTGTAGTCAGCAAAAGTCTCGTGGCGAAAGGTTTTTTCTCGCGATTCAAAGATGGCGGCGATGTAATTGGGGTTCTCGTCCTGCAGCAGTTTGCGCAGCATGTTGGTGAAGATAAAGACTGCCTGCGTTACCTGTCCCTTGGAAGTTGCCAGCGGCGCGGCGCGATTCGCCAGGGGCGCAAAAAACGCGCGAAAGATGTGCGACATGGAATCGATCAGAAAAACCCGCTCGACTGGTTTGCTACCAGCAGCGGCACTCTTGGTTGGCATGTGTCTCGATCATAAAGAGCAGCTTTGAGAGTGTCAAACGACGCCCGGAATGGCGGGTAATGGTAACGAGACAAAGAACCATTCAAGTCAGAGAATCTCACAGGTAAGGAAGGTTGGCTTGCCCCCGCTCAAGCTGGAACAGCCCTCAAACCGACAGGAGACTATCAAGCTTGAGTGATTCCTTTTTCAATTAAGGCTATTCCATCTTGGGGCGGGGGCAAGCCCACCTTCCTTACCTGCAAATTACCGCAAGATCCTTCTTCTTTTGGTTCTTACAGAGTAACAGTAAGGAGTGGTCGTGCGCCTTAAATCTCTACTCGGTCCCACGAGGTCAGTTTGTGACGAGCTGTTGCAATCAATCCATACCAAGGCCCACCATTGTCGCTATCGCGCCACACATCATGTTTGACTTCTCTTGATTAACGAGCCGTTGCGTTCGGTCTGAGAATTGCTCAAGGAACGCCCGGACCAAATACTGGATCTTTAAGGAGAGTTGCGAGAAAGACTTTGGCGAAGCAAACAACACTCGGTGGTTCTGTCGAAACCGAAGGCATTGGCCTGCACACTGGCGTTCAAGTAAAGGTAAGACTTCTGCCAGCGCCTCCGGACACGGGTTATGTCTTTCGCCGTACTGATCTGGGCGGTTTTGAGATTCCTGCCACAGTGGAATCTGTAGCTCATTGCAGCTACGCCACGACGTTGATGCGGACCGGCGTCATGCTCTCCACAGTCGAGCATCTATTGGCGGCTTTGCGGGGCCTTGGAGTGGACAACGTGTTCATCGAGGTAGATAACCTCGAGATTCCCATCCTCGATGGATCCGCGGAGGTTTTTGCAAACATGATCGAGCGGGCGGGAGTCGCGGAGCAGCCGCTGGCGCGCCGGGCCCTGCTTGTGCGTGAGCGAGTGGGTTTCGAGCAGGGTAACCGACGGATCTCCGTCGAGCCGGCTGACAGCTACCAGATTGATTGTCTGATAGATTTTCCGCACCCGCTGATTGGAGTGCAACGCTTCGCGGTAGAGATTAACGACGGGGCTTTCAGCCGCGAGATTGCACCTGCTCGCACGTTCGGTTTTACGGCGGAGATTGAGGCCCTGCAACGGTCAAACCTGATTCGCGGGGGCTCGCTTGATAACGCAATCGTGCTCACACCCGAAGGGATGCTGAATCAGACTGGCTTGCGTTTTCGCGACGAGTTTGTGCGGCACAAGATTCTCGACATCATCGGCGATTTGGCTTTGCTTGGCATGCCGATTCTTGGGCGGGTCACAGCAGAGCGCAGCGGTCACGTCATGCATGCGGGCTTGATGTCAAAGCTGCTGCGGATGCGTTCAGCCTGGGACATTGTAGATATGCCGGTTTCGGCGGTCGTTGCCCACGCCTTGTCGTAAAACCACCTTAGAGATCACTCAAATCACAAGCAAAGACTCAAGCGAAAACCTTAGTTGGAAGGGGGCAAAGCGAAGCGCGCTCCCGCTCAAGCTGGAGGACACTCAGGGTTACAGGAGACACCCAGACTTGAGTGATTTCTTCTGATGTGAAGGCTCATCAAAGTTGAGCGGGGGCAAGCCCACCTTCCTGACCTGCGAGACTCTTTGACTTGAATCTTTCTCTTGATTTGAATGGCTGCCAGGAGTTGAGTGAGGGCGCGCTGCGCTTTGCCCCCTTGAACTGCCGGCTTTCAAACTTGAATGGTTGCTCTGATTTGAAGGGATTTACGTCTTGATGCGGGCGCCGGGTCCAACTTACTTCTCAGGCAAGAACTCGTAAGTGATATAAAGGTGCACAGCCCCGGGGACAATCTCTGGTTTCACGTCCCGGGCGCGCATACGCAGCGAGCCACCGGCCGGGGCGACTGGCACAACACTCGATAATTGCTCGGGCCGCAGAATCTTCAACGGATTGATGCGCGAATCAACCGCTGCCTGAACCAGCTTCGCGATGGACCCTTGCGTCAGCGCGGGTAAGTTCTCGAGCCGCATATCGGTGATCTTGATCCGAGCCTGCAGCGCCTGTGCGTTGCGATCAAACTCTAGATTCCACTCCGTATAGGCCAAACCACGAAATTGAAGGCAACCCATGAGTGTTGAGTTGTAGGAACCTGCAAATGCGAGCGGGGCTACGATCCTTCCTTGTTCAAACTTTACCGCCGTCCTGACGCCACTATTCTCCCGCTGCATTGTGATAACGCTCGGACAAGTCTTCGTTGATTCGTCACTTCTGTCCTTATCAGACTGAGTAATGATCAAAGGGGTGGAAGGAGCTTTTAGATTGTCGAACATGGCGTCAAGAAACGAATTAAAAAATTGCTCCTTGATTGTCAGCGTCGCTTCGCCAGTGGGCGCCTGTTTCTGCTGTGGCGCCTGACCGTGGGCGGGCAGCGCAATTAGCAAAACAATAATGAAGACCGTTATTCTCACCGAAGCGTTCGTTCTGCCAGCCATTACAATCCCTCACAAGCCACTGCGCACAATGTCGTGCAACCGAATCAATCCCACACACACTCGCGCACTGTCGACAACGGGCAACACCGAGATTTGGGACGGACGATCTTCCATTAAGCGGAGCGCAGCATAGGCCAGTGCCTCAGAGGAAACCACTACTGGATTGCGCGTCATGATCTGTTCACACTTGAGACCTTCCAGAGACGCATGGTCGGCTCGTTGAATCGCGCGTCGCAGATCTCCGTCCGTGATTATCCCCTCCAGTTGCCCTGATTCGTCCACAACGTTTACTGCACCAAGACCTCCGTTGCTGATTCCAGTCACGACCTCTACCCAGGTCGAGCCGGCCTGAATGATGGGGTTCTCGTCGCCGCTGTGCATCAGATCCGCCACCTTTAGAGTCAAACGCTTACCGAGCCGGCCAGCGGGGTGGTTGCTGGCAAAATCATCCAGCGTGTGCCCTTTCACTTTCATGAGCGTCATCGCCAGCGCATCGCCGAGTGCCAGAGCTACAGTAGTACTCGTTGTGGGAGCCAGATTGAGTGGGCAAGCTTCCTGATCCACGGAGGCGTCGAGCACGGCATCGGCCCGGCGTGCGAGCGTAGAGTTGAGATTCCCCACCACCGCGATGATGGGCACATGCCTATGCTTAAGGTAAGGGAGCATCGCCACGATCTCGTCGGTCTCGCCGCTGTTGCTCAACACGATTACGACATCTTCAGAGGTCACGATCCCCAGGCCGCCGTGAAGCGCGTCTGAAGGATGTAGATGCAACGCGGCAGTACCGGTGCTGGTCATCGTCGCCGCGATCTTCTGCGCGATGATTCCTGACTTGCCTACCCCAACTACTACGACTTTGCCGTTGCAACCAGCGAGTAAGCTCATCACAAGCTCGACCTGTTTCGAGCTCAGTCGAGCAGCAGTCTGCGCTATGGCGTCAGCTTCCTGCTGCAGAAGGCTGACAACTGCGGGTAAATGGTCTTTGCTCGTCATGCGTTTGACCTTTGATATACGACGAAGGGAAGGTTTGCAAGTAGCCAGAGCAGAGTTACGGAACCGCGAGCGGTTCGACCGGGTGCTAAGCTCAGCGCAATTTAAAGCACTCAACCCAGAACCGTTTGCGGTAGTCAATGGATGCTGAGCTCAATAACAGCAACAATCACCCAACTACGGAACCATTTGCGGTAACCAATGGATCTGATGACGGTGGAAGACGCCTAAAGAGCCGCGGATGAACGTAAACGCGGGTCAGAAAATCGAGAAGCGCTGATCTCAGTGCTCTCCGTGCCTCCGTGGTGAATAATGGTTTTTTTTACCACGGAGACACGGAGAACACGGAGAAGCAAACGATTCGGCGCCGTCTCGGCCAAAAATACATGTTGCACTTCAAACTTGAGTCTACCAATGACAAATGTGAAATGGAAAATGGCAAATGGAAAATGACCTGTGTTATCTTTTCTGGCCTCGACAAGTGCCCGCGTAGCTCAGTGGATTAGAGCGTTCGCCTCCGGAGCGATTCTTGACTTC
>JBOGOU010000392.1:0-23813 GCA_050748205.1 Pyrinomonadaceae bacterium
GTTTGAGTAAGCTGGATTCTAAAGCGAATAGCGGCGACAAGCAATGGTGAGGAATTAACCGGTAGTTCGTGGCAATAATGCGGCCCCTCTGGGAAGAACGTAACCCTGTTTTGGCGGGAGCAACGCCAGGGATTCGGTGAGCGAACGTGCGGGCGTCATACGCATGCGCTCAACGTCCGGGGCAGGCAGCTCTGAGACGAGCAACACACGATATCGCTCCGCCTTTGTTAAGAGTGACCACGCCGTTTGCCCATTGACTTCATACTCTTCGCGCAAGCGCGCCGCCAGTGCGTCGGAGTTTTTTGCGTCAAACCACTTCAAGAAATCCGGCCTGCCGAGACCGTCGCGGCACTCAGCAAGCAAGATAATGGTGCCGCCGTCGTGACATGCATCAGCAGCCATATCGAGAGCCTTGTGGGCCTGGATGAGATTTATGTCGTATGGCGAGCCGCCGCAACTGGCAACAACTACGTCACGCTTGCTTCGAATCCGAACAGAGTGGTCTGTGAGATACTCGTTGCAACCCAGCCGGTGCGCGGCGCGCCAGTCTCCGGCATAGACGCGAACCGCGCGGCCACGCTCATCAACTACGCTGTTGATGCCAAAGGTTGGTTTCACCAGGTTAGCAATTCGTTCGCACTCCTCGTGAACGGCATTTCCGTCGAGAAGTCCCGTGCCGACACCCGATCGTCGTCCACCCTTTTCAAAATCGAGCGCCAGCATATGAGTTGCCTCGATAGTCTGCGCCGCAGCTAGACCTGGACAGATTGATTTGCGACCTCCGGTAAAGCCGGCGAAATAATGAAACCCTATAGCGCCTGTGAGAATGACATGTGAAAACTCTCGCAGCGCGTGATTGAGCTCAATTCGTGTTCCGCGCGAGGCTTCTTCAACGACGACCAACTTCCTCGGATCAAAAGCATCGTGGTCCAGAGTCTTGATTCGTTGAAAGATGAAGGGCGTCAAGAGCTCGCGCTTTTCTTCCGGACTAACGGCCCTATGAATGCCGGTAGCGAAGATGATCGAGATGTCCTGAGTCGAGATTCCTATCTGAATAATTCGCCGCACGAGAAGATTGACGATCTGCGCGCTGGCTGAGGCCCGAGTAGCGTCTGAAACGACAATTAGTACCGACTCTCCAGCGGTCAGAAGCTCTTCGAGGGGTGGTGATTCGATTGGAGCATTCAAAGCTTCCCCAATCTCGACGTCTGTTAGCGGCTGTTCGTGTCCAACCGGCGAGGTGAGCACTTCGAAGCGATCTTCGTCAAAGGTAAAGTTGACGGAGCCGCGGCCATACGCTAGTTCAATCTCCTGCATTGGGTTCCAAAACGACTGTGATGGTCTCCGGGGTCTTTACACACCGAAGCTTATGAGCGCGCGCTCGATGACATGCAGCGACGCGAAATCCGTATCGCCTGCTGCGCGTGCTTCGGCCAGCCAGTTACGGAGTTGACGCGCCTCGCTAAGCTTCGAGATCCGGCAAGCGCCTGTGAGCGCCAATGTTACCAGACAGTCCGGTGCTCCATGAGTGACCAGTGCTGCTTGCAACGCTGCCTGTTCGCGAAGATCAAGGGTCAGAAGGAGGTTGATTTCCATCGGGAGTCTATCAGGTCATCATTCTCGTTCCGAGCGAAAGCACGCCGTTCCCGCGTGGCAAAAATGAAAGGTCTCGTCTTCAAAGTCGGGCGTTTCCATTTGGATCGTCAGATGGTCTACTCCAAAACGATCATGGAGTTTTGTGCGCAGCTCTTTGAGAAGTTCGGGTTGAGAAATGCTGTAACCGTGTATGACGTGAGCACTCAAGGCTTCTCGTCCCGAGGTTATGGTCCAGACGTGTAGATCGTGCACGTCGGCAACTCCCTCAGTACGCAGGATTGCGTCCTCGACAGCGGCAAGATTGATATGCGCGGGAGTTCCTTCGAGCAGCACGTTTGTCGACTCTCGGATTAACCGCCATGAACTCCAGACAATCAGAATGCCAATCAGCGCGCTGAACAATGGATCTGCAGTGTACCAGCCATAAATGGACATCATTGCTCCGGCAGCTATCGCTGCAATTGATCCCAAGGCATCGCTGATTACGTGAAGCCAGGCCCCGCGAATGTTTAGATCAATTTCGTGCCGGCCGTGAAGGATCCAGGCACAGAGCAGGTTTATTACGAGTCCGCCCGCGGCCACGATCATCACAACGTTGCCGCGAACTGATGGTGGTGAAGACCAGCGCTCATAAGCCTCGTAAAATATCAACAGAGAAATAACTACCAGAGCAACCCCGTTGACTAGCGCCGCCAGAATTTCAAGACGATGGTAGCCGAAAGTCTTGCTCGAAGTAGCCGGACGCGCCCCAAACCAGACCGCCGTGAGCGCCAGCGCCAGGGCCGCCACATCGGTCAACATGTGGCCTGCATCAGCGAGGAGCGCCAGTGAGCCAGCCCACCAACCTCCGACAACTTCAGCGACCATGTAGACAGCCGTCAGCACCAGCACCAGGCTCAAACGCCGGCGGCTATCTGAGGCGCGGCCGTGACTGTGGGAGTGAGGCACTTTTGCGTCAATTACAGTTGCTCTGAATTCCACCCGGGCCATGGCGCTTTCATGTCCTGTCAACTGCCTGCGTGATAACAAAAGCGGGTTTACAAGTGCCCAAGCTTAGCAAATTACAGAATTCACTGACAGCTAAACCAGGTATCAGCTAATACCCCACTCAGGCAGTATTGCCCGGTGGCCGATCTTCCCGTTACGCTCGGGGTCCGGGTTCATATTCGCGCCAGTGCCTTCTGGGCTAAAGCTCTCGATTTTTTTATCTTGCTTGCCTCATCGCCCGATCCGCCAACACTAACCCTGACGTAGCTATTTCCTTTGAGCACGTACAAAGCTCCACCAACGCGGCTGCCCATCCAGAATGCTTCATCGCCGACACCGCTGATCTTCTTGGGTGGCGTCTTTTCCTCTTCTTCGCCACGGCCCTTTTCGCGTTCACGTTCGCGTTCCTTTTCATTGCTCGCGCTCGCAAAGGTGTCGTGCCAGAACTCCTTTGGGTCGCGGCTCCCGGAGCCTTCCGCTTTCTGTGTGACGGCAAGGCTAATGGAGTTTGTGAATGTCGGCAGAGTGAAGAAGCATTGCGAGACAAGGAAGCCGCCTTCGGACCTTCCGCTCAGCTTTGTCTCTTTCAAGGGTTCCCCCTGAATCGATTCAATTTCCTTACTTGTTAGTAAGGCGCAAGCGTCAGTTTTTGGTTTCACTTCTGTGACGTTTGAGCTGGGACTGGGCCCAGTATTTGACGTGATAACCTGCTGGCCCACTGAGGCCGCCGGACTCATAGAAGGGGCGGCCGCGGGCTGCTGCGCGGACGTCTGCGCAGCGCCGGGTGACTGACTTGTATCAGATCGTTTGCACGCCCCAAGAACAAGAAAAGAGGCGAAAGCAAATACCAGTAGACTCAATCGCATGAAAAGACTCCTTTGAACGACACGGGGCGCAATGCTGTAAGAGCGGATTCTTGCACGGCCCTATTTGGGCAGGCAACGCCCGGAGCTCCTAAACCTTCTTTGAAGCTAACCAGCACCCAGCAAAGCGACTCTAGCCGAATTCTTAAGAAAACCTTGAGCCGGCCTCGAGAGCCGGAAACTGCCAATCTCAAATCGTTAAGAACGGCGCCTACGGCAAAAGAAAAGGGGCCTTGCCCAGGCCCCTCTCCTCCTTTAAATGTTTCCGAGCTTACAACGCCGTCACATTAAGAGCCAGATGCAAATCTTTGTAAAGGTCGTTGTATTCGCGTAGTGCATGCGCCAGCAAGCTGGAAAGCTCTTCAAGGTCTCTCAAATTCACAATCGCGTTCACATTGTGAAGAAATGCCCCATGCGCATCCATGGTGCGCATAACCGGAGACAGCATGACAAAGAACAGCCGCCGCCGCTCTGCCGGTCTCAAAATATTGACCTCTCGAATTACAAAGGCCGAACCCTGCTCGGCAGAATCGAACTCGTGATCAAGCAAGACAACATCCAATTGGTTCTCACGCATCCTGTCGATGGCTTGACCTGTGTTTTGAGCGACAAATACGCGGTAACTATTTTGCGCGAGTTGGCGCGCGATGGTCTCTCGATGTTGCTCCGCCGTGCAGATTAGGGCTTTACGCGGATTCCATGACGGTCGGGCCTCCGGCGCAATAGCCTTGGCCTTGCCGGTTTGCCCCAGCACGCTGGACAAGATCCGGCTCATCTCCTCCACTGCCGACGTTTGCGCTGCTTGTTCCTGCCCATTTCGCGCGAGCTCGAAGAGAGGGGCCGGCCCACGCGTTCTGAACCGGTGTTGTTCCGTCGAGGGAGACTGACCAACTGCCAAACCGCTTTTTTCGGAAGCAGGACTGGCGCTCCCCGACTCGATATTAATGTTGCACTTGGGGCAACGGATCTTGAGCGGCTGTCCGGCAGCCTGCGATTCGCTGACCTGAAGTTGCGATGAGCATTTTGGACAAACGACAATCATTGTAGTTACCGTTGCTGGTTGTTGGTTAGCTACTCAATCAGGCCGAGCATCGAACCAGTCTCTGACAAGGCGCCGACTGGCAGACGCTCGCCTTCTCGGCGGATAAAATCCTCTGCGGCGGTGAGCCCTTTCAAGGAAAGCAGCAGGTTATTCTGGTTCGTGGCGAAGGTGATCCCGTCTTCGAGCGTGATCACGCGCGATTCAATCAACTCAATGATCGCCGAATCAAAATCCTGCATACCGTCCAACTTGCCGTCGCGCATTGCGTCAAGCAAAGACTTGCCTTCGGTTTCTCCAGCCTCAATGTATTCCCGCGTGCGCGGGCTCGATCTCAAGATCTCGGCAATAGCAACCCGGCCGCGACCATCTGCTCGAGGGATCAGGCGCTGCGAAATGATGTAGCGAAATGTCTGAGCCAGGCGAGTCCGGATTACGGGCTCTTCATTCTTCGGATAGAGGCCGATGATTCGATCTACGGTCTTAGATGCGTCGATGGTGTGCAGAGTAGAGAGCACCAGATGTCCCGTTTCCGCAGCCTCAAGGGCGATTTCAGTCGTTTCAAAGTCGCGCATTTCTCCGATCAGGATGACTTTCGGCGCCTGACGCAACGTCGCGCGCAGGGCTGAGGGAAAGTCTCGTGTGTCGTAGCCGACCTCGCGCTGGTTAATCGTGGAATTCTTATGGGCGTGCAGGTACTCGATTGGATCCTCAATGGTCACCACATGGTAATGCTTCTTCTCGTTAATGATGTCGATGATTGCGGCTTGGGTCGAACTCTTTCCGGACCCAGTTGGTCCTGTGACAAGTACCAAGCCATTTCTGAGTTCGGCAATATTCTCGAGGTGTTGCGGGAGGCCGAGTGTTTTCAGCGTTGGAATGTCGGTGGGGATAACCCTCATCACAATCGAGTACACGCCTCGCTGCTGGAAGATATTGACGCGAAAGCGTGCTCGTGACGGTAAAGAATAACTGAGGTCGGCGGTACCGGTTTGGACGAGACGCTCGGCTGCGTCTGGATGTCCGTGCAGCAGCGTCATCGCGATGATCTCGGTTTGATAGGGGGTGAGTTTCTGCATACCGAGCGGTTGCACGGGCGTTAGTTTTCCATTTATTTCAACCTGGGGAAGTTGGCCGACTGAGAAGTTCAGGTCGCTAATCCTGTCAGAAAGCACCAGCATTCGCTCGATAATGGGTGGCAGGTCGAAGAAGCTCATTCCAGCGTCAACTCCTTGATAACGGGCAAAGAAGAAAGTCTTTAATGGGTAGGTTGGCCTGGGGGGCAGGCTAGTGCTCCGCCGGGAGAAGCCTAGGGATTCTCGCGCATAACGCGGATAAACGCAAGCAAAATATGTTTAGCTCCTTTATCGAAAGGGCTTTAGCGCAGGCTCAAGAAAGTTTTGGTGCGTTCGACAATCTCGGTAGGCTGGCGAAGAATCGCAGTAATCACTGCCGCAGCATCGGCACCCGCTTCGAATACTCCGCGGATGTTTTCTTCAGTGATTCCACCGATGGCGACAAGCTGAAAATTGCCTACCGTCTGGCGCACTTTGCGCAACCCCTCCAAACCAACTATCGGGTCGGGATTGGGCTTCGATGAAGTAGCGAAGATGGGACCAATTGCCAGGTAGTCAATTGGCAGGTCGGCGGCACGCCGCGCTTGTTCGAGGTTATGCGTCGAGAAGCCAATGATGGCTCGGTTCCCGAGAAGACGACGGGCTGCTTCGGGCGGTAAATCGTCCTGGCCAAGATGAACTCCATCGGCTGCGAGGGCAAGTGCGAGATCCACCCGATCATTGATTATGATTCGCACCCCTCGTTTGCGGGCTACGCGCAAAGCCGCCTCCGCCTGATTGTAAAACTCCTTCGGCGGCAGATGTTTTTCCCGGAGTTGAATCAAACCCGCTCCGCCATCACTGAGTTTCGCTACTTGTTCAGCATGAGACAATCCCGTCAGTTGCGCGTCTGTCAGTGGGTAGATCTTGTCTTCAAAGGAGAACATAGCCCAGCCAGCACCAGCTAAGTTTCTTTGCGTTTCGGCCTTTCGTTCGCGCGAAGGACACGTTTGCGCAAGCGGATTGTTTTCGGAGTCACCTCCACCAGCTCATCGGCAGCGATGAACTCGAGAGCTTGCTCAAGTGAGAGGTCCTTTACCGGAACCAGACGCATCGCCTCATCAGCGCTGGCAGCGCGCATGTTTGTAAGTTTCTTTTCCTTGATTCCATTTACATCCAGGTCAACCGCGCGTGCGTTCTCGCCGACTATCATTCCCTCATAGACTCTAGTACCCGGACGCACAAAGAGCGCGCCGCGCTCCTGCAGGTTAAAAAGAGCGTAGGTAGTGGTTTCACCTGTCCGATCGGCCACGAGCGAACCAGTCGAGCGGCCTCGAAGAGCACCCTGCCATTGGTCCCAGCGGAGAAAAAGCGTGTTGAGAAGGCCTGTGCCTTTTGTCTCAGTCAAGAATTCGCTGCGAAACCCGATCAGACCGCGCGAAGGCGTGTCGAATTCGAGGCGCACGCGTCCGGTTCCGTGGTTCACCATTTTCGTCATTTGCCCCTTGCGACGTCCCAATGCTTCCGTTACCACGCCAATAAACTCTTCCGGGCAATCGATCACAACCATTTCAATCGGCTCCAACGTTTGGCCATTGAGTTGGCGCGTGATCACTTCGGGTTTTGACACCTGCAGCTCGTATCCTTCGCGGCGCATCATCTCGATCAAAATGGCAAGCTGCAGTTCGCCGCGACCAGAAACTTCGAACTGGTCAGGCGAACCTGTTGGCTCGACTCTTATCGCCACGTTGCCCAGGATCTCCTTGTCGAGACGCTCCTTGATCTGACGCGAAGTTACGTAGCGTCCCTCCTTTCCCGCAAAGGGTGAGTTGTTCACGCCAAAGACCATTGAAATCGTTGGTTCGTCGACCGCGATCACCGGCAGCGGTTGGGGATTTTCAGCCGAGGTGATTGTTTCGCCTATCTCAATATCTTCGAAACCTGCCAGGGCCACGATGTCTCCCAGGCCGGCACGCTCGACGGGTTCGCGCTTGAGGCCCTCGAAAACATAGAGCTGAGAAATGCGCACTTTCTTGATCGAGCCATCGCGTTTTACCACAGCCACCAGATCGCCGATAGCTAACGCACCGGAAAAGATGCGACCAATCGCGAGGCGTCCAACATAATCGCTGTAATCAAGATTAGCGACCAGCAGCTGCAGAGAATCCGTTCGTAACTGCTCTGGAGGGGGTATGGTTTCAACGATCTGATCAAACAGCGGACGAAGATCCCGTGAGTCGTCCGTGAGCTGTTTCCTGGCAATTCCTTCTCGCGAAATTGAGTAAAGAATGGGAAACTCTATCTGTTCATTCGTCGCATCGAGATCGAGGAACAGCTCATAGATTTCATCAACTACTTCAGCAGGACGCGCATCGTGCCTGTCAATCTTGTTCACGACGGCAATGGCCGGAAGGCCAGCCTCCAAAGCTTTTCGCAGCACGAATCTCGTTTGCGGCAAGCAACCTTCGGCGGCATCAACGAGCAACATCACGCCATCCACCATCTTCAATACTCGCTCCACCTCACCACCAAAATCGGCGTGCCCAGGAGTGTCCACGATATTGATCTTCACATGCCCGTAACGTACCGCGGTGTTTTTCGCCATGATCGTGATGCCTCGCTCCCGTTCTAAATCCATGGAGTCCATCACCCGATCGCGTACCTGCTCGTTTTCGCGAAAGGTCCCGGATTGTCGCAGCATCGCATCCACGAGAGTTGTCTTTCCGTGGTCAACGTGGGCAATGATCGCGATGTTGCGAATATCTTCTCGTTTTTCAGTCATACCTTGCACAGAGCCGTCCAGCCGCCATAGGTGAAACCAGCGAGCTTAACATTTATCGCAGAATAGCACTCGTCGCCAGCCGTAACGACGGCGAGCGAGCGATACGTAGTGGTTCATTCAGAGTTCTTTTGGAACTGGATTCTTGAGGGCGCCCATTTGTCGCAAAGCCTCGTACAGGACGATGGACACAGACGTTGCGAGGTTAAGACTGCGGACCTTGGGATTCAGGATGGGAATGGTCAGGCATCTGTCCCAGTTTGCCCTAAGAATATCTTCAGGCAAGCCCCGGGTCTCCCGACCGAAGACAAGACAGTCCTTATCGGCAAATGTCCATTCGGTATATGGTATTTCGGCCTTGGTAGTCAGGTATAGGAAGCGAGCCTCCGGCAAAGAGTGGTACAGAGAGACAAGATCCTGGTGGCGGTGCAATATGACTTCGGGCCAATAGTCGAGGCCGGCCCGGCGCACGGCACGGTCGTCCAGCCGAAAGCCAGTGGCACCGATTATGTGCAAAGGAACTCTGGTAGCTGCGCACAATCGAGCAATACTGCCTGTGTTAGGGGGAATCTCAGGTTCGACAAGCGCCACGCTGATCATAGACGTGCAGCTGACCCTGGATGGCCTTCAATCCGCGAAGGTAAAGCCTAAGATCCGGGTACAGAGGAGTAAGAGAAAAGGAACGACGAACTTCGTTGAAGTGTTCGTCGTTCCTTTTGAGAAGGCCTAGAGCCCTCAGAAGTTGGTGTGCGCCAACTGAACGTTGCTGTTGTAACCTGCTGGTTCGAGTTATCTCTTCTTTGCGGCCTTCTTCGTTCCGCCCTTCTTGGCGCCTTTCTTTGCACCCTTTTTCGCTGCTTTCTTTCCACCTTTTTTAGTTGCCATAGCTTCTATGTGCTCCTTTTTTCAAGTTTGGGGTTTTCTGTCGTGACCACAAGATGCTGTGCTTGGTTTGGTCTTGTGGGCTAGCGTAAACGGCGCACAACATCTTGCTATATAAACGCAAATGAAGCAGATGTCAACAACTTATTACAGTTACAGTGAAAAATATTTTCGCCGATGTGCAGGCTTCAAGCAGCGCTAGCGGGCAATCTAATGCTCCGACTACGTGCTCTACTCGCACGACAAGAGCGAAGGTTGCAAGAGAAAATGATCTGCGTTGGAGTGACCGCGTTCGTTGTTGAAGCGCGATCGAGAACGCTTATGCGAGTGACGATGATCCGCGGAGGACTCGACGTGATCATCTGAAGAGTGGTGTGAAGATCCAAAGGTCGTGTCGATCGATACCATAATAATAAAGGACAGAGTTCGTCGCGCTGCGACTCGATACACCAACGAACGGTCCACTCGAGTCGTCTGCTGAATCATCACCGATCGAAATTCGCGGAGCGCTACCAGTATCCAGCACATTGGTAATCTGAGGAGCTGCAAACTGTTGCAATTGCGCCATTTGCGGGTCCCGAGGGGCCGGCAGAAAATTGCCTGCGTAGACTATTACTGAACGCTGGAAGTCGATTAGATCCTGGGAACGAGGACGGATTGTTCTCCACTCGCCAGAGTTCGAAAGAGGATCGCGCGCGGCGCTCGGCCGCAAGATCTGTCGCTTCTTTGAGCCGCCGGGAATTGGAATTCCTTCAAGCAATTGATCAATCGAAGTTGGTAGACCTTGATCTCCCGCGAGTCTCAGTGTGTTGACTCGATTGCTGTAGTAAGCGCGAATCGCATCGGCCACTTGCTCCCCACGAAAGATCGCTTCCTTCTCTCGCTCACGTTGTGACTGTTGACTAATACTCGGCGCCGCGGCCATCGCGAAGAGGGCGAGAACGGTCATCAGCGCCAGGAGGGCAACGAGGGTATAACCGGCCTCAGCAGACCTCCGACGGCAAGAATCGTTTCGTGAGATGCTCCTCCGCCGAGGATCCGGTAGACCGCATATCTTGTGGTCGGCTCTTCGCCTAAGGCTCATCATCTTCACTATCGACTCTTGGTGTGGGACGACCGAGCGGACCGAGTCCCTTGTCACGGTCAGTAGTAAATGGAAGCATGTGCTTGATCCTCAGATTCGTATCGACGAGAACCAGCTCCTTCTCTGAGATGCTCGTCAGCCGAAACCTTCCGCCCAGGACATCACCGCGCTGAGCGTTAATGATCTCCTTGTTGCTCTTGTCCTGGAGGATAGCGGTGTCCATCCGTCTTTGTGTGCCGATGATCCCGATATACGAATAATTCGGAGTCGGGGGCGCATTCACGTTGAGCACGGCCACGTTGGAGTAAAGCCTGCCATCGGCAGATCTCACCGCCACCTGGCGCGAGCCGGCATTGGCTATCACGGAAGCCGGCACCGTGGCCGACAACTGCTGTGGGCTCATAAAGCGCGTCGGGAGGTCACGCCCGTCGACAGTGATACGGACCTCATTCGTGAACTTGTCTCCGGTAACATCAAGTGTAAAGTCGTCGGTTCGTGCGTAAACGCTTGCCGGGGATACAGTCGCCAGCAGCACGGGCGGAGTCGGAGTGGGCGTCGGAGTGGGCACTGAAGCTACTGGAACTGGTTTGGGCTTTTCATAAACGAAGATGTTTCGTTGGGCCTCCCCGACAGCCGGCAGATAATCCGAGTAGATGATGGGGCGTAGCTGTTCGACGGGAGAGTTTTTGAGGTCCTCTGGTCTTGGCAGTTGCGAGCCGGCTGCCCTTCGCGAACCAGGGGGCTGTGCCGGATTGCCGGCGTTGCGCCCGTTGGTTGGTTTCGAGCTTCCGCCAAAGCCGAAAAAAGTCCACCAGAGAAACACGATGGCAATTAATCCAAGTAATAGCGCCCAGATCAATTTGCGCCGTTCACTCGGGTTTTTTGTGTCAGTAATCTGCATGTCAATGCTCTACCACAACAGCTGCCGCACCTTCACCATTATCGCGCTGAAAGTAAGTCGCCATATCCAGACGTAAACTCACAAGCGACCCTCGCCCGCTCGACCCACTCGTGGCTTCGGCTTCGCTTTCGGTCAGTACTGTGTTGTTTGTTTCCGTCGCTCGCTCCAGCTCAACTGCGTTAATAATGATGAACTGCTTGCTAGACTCCAGGTTTCGAATAAAGCGCCGGAGGTTCTGGTATGAGCCTTCGACAGTCAGGCTCACACTAATGCCCGGATAGACGCTTTGCCATTTCGTACTCGCCGATTTAGAACCAGTTGTACTTGCCTTTGAGCCCAGGGAATCTAAGGGAGTGTAAGAAGGCCCCGACGTGTTGCGTAACCCGTTCTTGCGGATCAATTGATTGAGTTCATCGTAGAGACCCATCCGTCCCCGGTTACGGCTCGGAAGCCTGTTGTCCTCGAAATCTGTCAGGCTTCCAGTAATCTTGTCGACCATCGACTGGGTATCCTGACCTTGACGCATCACATCATGCGAGCTACGCAGGAGGTTCTGTAATCTCGATCTCTCGAGCTGAAGAGCCTGGATACGAGAGCGCGCCGGCACCAGGAAATAGACGTAACTGAAGAGAACAGTAATAAGGATTACCGCACTGCCGCCGAGCGCGAGGATCTCAGCAAGTCCAAACATTCCATCCTTGCGAGATACGCGCAGACGCTGAAATCTCGCCTTTAACTCATGTCCACGAGTTGGACCGGGATTGCCGGTACGTTCCTCGCTCATCGCGGACCCCCGTTTGATGCACGATTCAGGCTTTCAGCAGATGCGAGAGCCGCGGCTTTGTCATCGTTAGCCATGGAACCGGCACGGGGCCGGTAGAGGACATCAAGCTCATATTCAGTGCCGCTCTCTCCTCTTCCTTTCTGCAAGTTCTGAGAACGGATTTCGGCTTGAAAGATACCTGTCCGATCCATTTCGGCAATCATCTGCGTTATGGTCGCGGGCGCTTTGCTAACTACCGTGAGATCCAGTTCGGCGAGGGTTTGTTCGCCCCGCGTGGCCACATCGCGAACACTGATTCGTGTGACCCTGACACTTCCCGGCAATGCTGATTCCAAGTCCGCAAGGAGACGCGACCACGAAAACCGCTTGCGGTCAACCAGGCCATGAGCCGAATCGAGAGTTTGCGCCTGTTCAGCGGTTAGTGACTTTTTTACCTTCAGGGCCTGCTCTCGCAGCGCTTGTTCCTGTTGGTTCATGCTGTTGATGTCATCTTGAACAGTGTGAGCCTGGGCATTCGTTTGGCGGGTCGCGCGGACAATAAAGACAAAAGCGACCAGGGATATGAAGATCACCAGGATCGTCACGGCCCAAGGCAATGCTCGATTGCTGAATGGTTTGCCGGCCAGGTTAATTTTGCTTGTCATCTTCATAGCTAAGGTCCCCAGCAAACGGGACTAGAGAAGCATACACGTCCCTGATAAAAGCGTGCAACCGCTCAATAGCTGCACGGGAACGTCACATTTCACACGCCATGGAGGCGCTCTTGTTCAGAAATCTTTCCGCAAAATTAGGACAGGAAAAGCCTTCCTCAACGCCGCCTGGGCGGTAAGGGGCCTTCGGTTGCGGCAATTGATTGGCGGTAAGCACAAATCCGATTTCTACCGCTACGTTTGGCACGGTAGAGCGCTGAATCGGCGAGTTCGATCAACTGGATTGGATCCCTCGCATCGTCTGGAAAGGCAGCAACCCCAACGCTAATGGTGATCCGGTGAGTCTGGTTTTCCCCCGGAGAGTCCTTTCGCACCGCCGGGAAGTCGTGCTGCTCAATTGCCGAACGCACACGCTCGGCAGCCACCAATCCCTGCGCATAATCGGCATCCAGGAGGAATGCCGCAAACTCCTCGCCGCCAAAACGAGATGCCACATCGCCGGCGCGCAGAGCATTCTTCATGACTGCTCCGAGTTCCTCGAGCGTCTGGCTCCCAACCAGATGACCGTAGGTGTCGTTTACTGCTTTGAAATGATCCAGATCCATCATTAAGACACAGAAAGGTCGTGACTCTAGCTCGGCTCGCGCCGATTCGCGGCGCAATTCTGAGAAGAAAGACTTGCTGGTCAGAAGTCCAGTGAGTTCATCGTGGGCCAGGAGCCGGTGAATCTGTTGCTGAAATTCTCGATCTATCTCATCGAGCATGTCGAAACGAAAGAGGTGATCCCCGATCGCGATCTTGTCACCCTCGTTCAAAACTACCTCGTTAATCAACTGGCCGTTAACCAAAGTGCCGTTTGTTGACGAGAGGTCGGTGATCTTGCAGCGGACCTCGCCGTTGAGCGGATCGCGTTCGGTGGTAACGCGAGCGTGAACCCGGGAGGCTCGGGCGTCGTTAACTCGAACATCTGCCTCAAGAGCACGGCCGAGAGTGACCTGATCGCGCTCGAGTGGAATGGACACCGCCAGCAACTCACCGCGGAGAGATACCAATGCCGGCCGCCGCTCACCTTGAGGCGGCTTTGTTCCCTCGGGCACGAGACGAGAAACCGTCCTGCCAGAGTCGTCGTCGTTAGCGTTATTTGTCATTTAACCGGAGAGCGTTGGCCAGTGCGGTTTAACTGCCTGGATCCAATTCAGACGATCTATTGCATCTTAGCGCGCACGAGTTGGGGTAGCAACATATTGATTAAGTCGTAACACCAAGCAGTCGGGGTTTTTCGAACGTCACAGACTGGTACTGGTGCAGTTTGAATCATAGTCACTTCTTATTAGCACCGCGGCTTTAGCCCGGTGACCAGTCGCCAGGGAAGAAAAGGAAGTGGGATAGAAACTGAGCGCACTAGCACCTTAGGAAGAGAGTTTCCGTTGCCACTCTTTCGATTGTGGAACGGGTGCCTAGTTCTTCCATAGCTGTGTTTCCCAGAGCCTCCCGATGATCCAGGACGGTCGGATTTCCCGAGTCCGGTTCGAGGCCACCGCGTACACCATGCTTCTGCCGCCACTCAGTTGAGTTTAAGTTAATGGCCAACATACACTCAGAACCGACTGACGTTTACCCATAGCCTAGTAACTACTTTGGGTTTCAGGTCGCTTCCGGCATGGCATCCGGCACCTGCCCAGAGTTTGTTAACAGTGTGCCCAGAGGTCCTTTGCTTCCGGGAGGGTTAACTCCCTTCTTTGCTCTTACGACCTCATGTGCCAGTCCCAAAGCCTCTCCCCAGCTGTCGCTTTTCGCTCGCTGGGCAGTCTTTGCAGCTTGGACCACCCGCTGCTGGTTTCTGGGACCTTCCCGACGTTATCTGACGCGAACCTTTCCTTGGCTGCTTGGACCCTTACCCCGGCTCTCTCAGTGGTGCATCTACCCGTTTCTTCCCGCTGAGCTTCGGCCTTCTCGCAACGGTTACGCGGTTGGCAGTGCGGCGAATACCCGTCCAACGACTTCAGTACGGACCGTTATATCGGGGCTGCAGTCATTTCTTAATGTTCAGGCCTCCAAGTTTGCTTGCCACCCGGGTCGTTCCTACCGCTGGCGCTTTCGCGTTCAGGGCAGCTGTGACTTTTACTTCCGAGCACCGTGCGGGTCGTTTCCTTCTCGCACGTCGGATATGCTAGCCGTCCGAATCGGGCAATTGACGGCAGGGGACTTTCACCCCATTAGATTCGCGACCTTGTCGGCCGCATCCAACCGTTTAAACGGTTTCCGATTTGGTGCGGGCACTAATTCCACCGGGCTGAAGCCACGGTGCTAATGAGAGTACGAAACGAAACTGTCTCACTACCCCACAGACGGGCCTCCTTGTGGCTGCCTGCCGCTTGCTTCTATAATCCTATCTCAATAGTTCGCCCGGTGGAGTGAAAGAATTGTCGGACCGAAGTGGCATAACAGAGGAGTCTGGATTGGAAAATCAAGCAACGGGCCCGTGCGCCTGGTCGACCAGTGGCCTATCTGTTGAGCGCGTGGCTGTGGCTAATTTGCCCACTGAGTTCGGGGAATTCAAAATCGCCGGCTACCGCTCGCTAGTCAGTGATGAGGAATTCGTCGCTCTTTTCAAAGGTGAGATGCGTCGCGATATTCCGACATTGGTGCGCATCCACTCCCAGTGCCTCACAGGTGACGTCTTTGGTTCCACAAAGTGTGACTGCGGCGCACAGCTCCATAGAACCTTGCAGATGATTCAAGAAGAAGGCCGGGGCGCTATCGTCTACCAGCAACAAGAAGGTCGCGGGATAGGAATTCTTAACAAGATTCGAGCGTATGCTCTTCAGGACGAGGGCGCGGACACCGTCGAAGCTAACGAGCAACTAGGGCTCGCAGTTGACCTTCGCAACTACCGGCAATGCGCTGAAATTCTCTTTGACCTGGGCCTCTGTCACGTGCGAGTCATTTCTAATAACCCGCTCAAATTGCGGGCCCTGGAAGAAGCCGGTCTGAAGATTGTGGAACGAGTGTCTATCCAGGTAGAACCGACCGAAAAAGCGGTAGGTTATCTGCGGACGAAAAAAGAAAAGCTGGGCCACCTGCTCTAATTTAATGGTGCTGCAGGAGTATCCTCTATTCCTGACCGCGCTCTCCAGCCCATTGTTCTTTCCGCAAGAGACGTGCCAGCAAGAGCACGAAAGCTCCAATCATCAGAACCAGAACACCGACAAGACCACCCACGTTTGTATAAGCCAGGCTGGACCACAACATGTACGCTGAGGCGCTGCAAAATAGTAGCGGTACCACAGGATAAATCGGCACGCGAAAGGGTCGTGGTGTGTTGGGGTCCGTAGTGCGAAGAACGATCAGTGAGATTCCGGAAAGCAAAAAGAAAAACCAGAAAACCGGCGCGGTATATTCAACCGTCGTCTCGAAACCTCTGCGCTCCACAGCGCCGAACGCGACCATGAGCAGGGCGATGGCACCCTGGACAACAAGAGCGCCGAGCGGCGTATTCTTCGCATGCCAGCGTCCCATGAAACGCAGTGGTCTGAAGCTTCTGCCCAGCGCGTAATTTGTCCGGGCGCCGGTAAAAATTGTTCCGCTCGCGGCGCCAAGCGAGGAAACAGCAATTAGGAGACTGATGAATTTCGCCCCGGATTCCCCCAAGGCTGCTTTTATCAGATCGGCTGCAACTACGTCAGACCTGGCAGTTCCTTCTAGACCGAGGCCTCTAAGATAAGCAACGTTAACAAGCAAGAAGACTGCCGTGATTATGGCGATTCCCCATAGTAATGCCTTCAACATGTTGCGCCGCACGTCCTGGAATTCTGCAGAAGCAAACGCGATCTCATTCCAGCCTCCGTAAGTCAACAACACAAAAACCATCGCCAAACCAAAACTGCCGTTAGGCATGTTCAACGCAGTAGGCGGATTTGAGCCTGCTAGAAAGAAGCCGATCAAAACCACGGATAGAAGACCAAGAACTTTGACCCCCGTTAGAATTTTTTGTGTCAGCGTTCCCTGTTTCACTCCAAAGGAGTTTAGAGCGGTGAGGAGGATGATCGCGGTGCCCGCGTATATCGCGGTTGACTGCGCACCCAGAGACATGAGCTGTGTGGCGTAATCACCGAATACGAACGCCAAAATCGCAATAGAGCCTGTCTGAATAACCGCAAGTCGCGCCCACGCAAATAAGAAAGCCACGCTTCGACCGAAGCTCAGTGAAAAATAATGGAAGTCGCCGCCCTCACTGGGATACGCGCTGGCCAACTCGGCATAACACAAGGCCCCAACCAGCGAAATCGCACCCCCAAAAAGCCAGGCGATAAGGAATGCCGCTTCGCTGCCGGTGTTGGCGGCAACAATCGAAGGTGTTTTGAAAATTCCCGCGCCGACGACGATTCCTACGATAATCGCGATTGCATCTACTATTGACAGGGTTTGTCGGGCTGCCCTCACTTTAGAAGGCCCCTCTAGTTAAGACTTTGGAAAGAGTGGGGTGACCTACCTCCAACTGGTGAAGACGGGAAGCAATCGCGGCAGCCATCAGATTCGAGTTCCGGTGCGCGCAAAGGAAGAATGCCCAGCTCAATGCTCCTTGAATCCAGATTAGATCAGCGGAGAAACGACTGGAGTATAGCGCAGAAAACGAAGGCGACGGAAGATGTTTCCGCCTGCTTCGTAGGCCAAAAAACTGGTCGTTTAAACGCTGATATCCGGCGACGTGAGCGTGTCATCGTCCGGACGATCCGAGTAATGCCTCCCACCGCCGCCGGCGCAGAAAGCGAGGCAAGAATTTCATCACGCCTTCGAGGGTCAATAACCGAAGGTTGCAGATTGTTTCGTGGTTCTCTAAACTCGGACGTAAGGAGATACTATGCAACGATTTCTAGCGGCCTTGTTTGCCTTGGCGTTGTTCACGATTGCTCCTGGGGCAGCTTTCAGTGATGAAAAGAAAACATTGACGGCGGAAGAGATCATTAGCAAGCATCTTGCAGCTGTCGGGGGCAAGGAGGCTTTAACTAAGATCCGAACCCGCGTGGCCATAGGTACAGTTAAAAAAGAGAATGAACCCGAGGCAAAAATGGCGATCATGTCAGAAGCGCCTAATCGAGTCTCAGCCGTGTACGTCTTCAAGAATTACGATTGGCAGCTAAGCTATGACGGTAAGTCGTCTATTTTTCGGCCAGCTTTCATTCGTTCCACGTCTGCGATTGAAACGCGGTTTCGAGGAATACTTGCCTCAGGTTTCATGTTTAATGGTATTTCTCTTTACAACGTCCTTCTTGATGCAAGTCCAAGCCGGCTAGGATTTCAGGTGAAAGGCACCAAAAATGTTAGAGGCAAAGAGGCGTACGCTCTAGAAGCAAAACTAGCCAATAATGTAGTTCAACTATACTTCGATATTACAACCTTTTTGTTAGTCAGGACCGATTTTGGTAGCTTGACTCTGGAAAAGGATATGGGGACGTTTTCAAATGAGTTCATTAAACACGCAGACGATCAAATGAAGATCGACTTCTACTTTGACACGTGGGACTTTAGAGAGGTTGACGGTTTAAGACTGCCTTTCAAATTCGAACAAACAGCCACCTTCCCAATCTTGAGACAGACAGTCTCGGGCTCAATAAAGGGAACCGTAACAGAGTACCGCCACAACATCGATATCGATCCCAAAATGTTCAAATAAGGTGCGGCCTTTCCAGGACAATTTTGTCAAGGCTGCGGTTTTGATTGATCTCGCAATTGCTTTATCACGGCCCGCACTTGTTCTGCGTCTTGGACATGGGTATTAAGCTTAAGATATGTTTCTAAAGCTTCAATCGCTTTCGCTTTATCGCCACGTTCAGAATAAAGCGCCCCGAGATATCTATAAGCCATCCCGACTTCATCACCACCAAGGCTGATCACGCGTTTTAGTTCCTTCTCGGCTTCATTAAAGTTGCGCAGCTTGATCAGTACCTTGCCTCTGTTTAGGTGCGCTAAGGTGTAGTCGTCTCTTAGCTGGACTGCGCGGAGCAATTCCCGCTCAGCATCCAAAAAGCGTTCCCTCAGCATTAACACATAACCATAGTTTAGCCGCAAAGTCGCGTTTTCGGGCTCGACCTTAACAGCCTCGGCGAGTGCTTCTCCCGCTTTATCAAGTTCACCTAAGTTGAGGTAAAGAACACTCATTTCATTAAGCGCGACGACGAACTGGGGATAAACAGAAAGCGCGCTCTTTAATTGCCCGATAGCCTTGTTAGTCTCGCCGGCCTTTGCAGATGTGATCGCTTGCTGATAAAGGTCCAAGGCAGCTTTGGGCACACCAGCTGGCGCAACGTTGATTACTCCCGCTTTGCTTATCTTTGATGGTCTGGGCCGGAGCTCAATCTGCACATTGAGGGTCTGGCTCCGATTATCATACAAATCAACCGTCTCCTGGACCGGCAGATATTCTTTTCCGGCGTCGATCCTAATGAAATACGTTCCCTCTTTCAGCCTCCGAAAAGTGAACACTCCGTTCTGATCAGTCATAGTTGAGAATTCACCAACGACTATGCTGCTAAGCCTTACAGTGTGGGGCCTGTCGAGCTGGCGACCGGAAGGGTAGATCACACGCCCCACAATCGTATTTGTGCCGCGCCTCATCCCCGATCCTGGATCATCATCGATCCCTGTGCTCGCAAGTTGTGCCCTTGCTGTTGTTGCAAAGAGAATCACAGACAACGCCAGAAACGCTGCTTCCTGAACTCGAATTCGATGCGATGACCCGGAAATCATTGGCACTCCTTTCTTGACGCCTCAGCAGGCAGAACCGGTTGCGAGGGGTGGAAACCAATTATAGTCCAAGTCTAGATTTGTCCGAAATTAATCCCGATTACGCTGATACCAAACCACATGATCCCCATCGTTTGGGCGATCAGAATAGACTATCGTTGAATAACCCACAGATCGCACGCGGGAAAAGGGAAGTTCCAGCAACGCGTTATTCGAGAGCATAAATCCCCCTGGCTGCAGCATTCGTTCAACGTTCAACATCGCGAGGCTCTGATCGAGTGTGTCGTAATAAACGAAAACGTTTGTGGCGATGATCAAATCAAAACGTTGCGCCGCGGGAAGGTCAAGTCGTTGCAACACAATATTGGTGTCTACGGGCCGTACGCGGAAAACTATCGGGGGATGGATGCGAACAGCGCGAATCTTCAGATCACCTGCCGCGCCAGGAATAGAGACTGGCGGCAATGGCGTTCCCGTTTGATCGCCAAAGCGTTCCCAGTATCGAACGGCCTCTGGCTTCCACTGAGCGTGCAAATCGCGGGGCAGTTGCAGAACATAGCCCTGCCCACGCTGCGCGCGCTGCCTGGCGCGTGACAGATGATCGTTCACTCGGGGGCTAAGATCAAAAGTTATAACCTGCAGTGAGTCTGACTTAGAAAGTCCCAACCGCAGCAGCGTGTCAATGACGGCGAAAGGCTGGATTGTCTGTTGCGGGTAGAAGTCGTAACCCTCCTGCTTGTCCGTGAAGTCCAGCCCGGGACCAATGACGGCGACGCGTCGCACTGCACCTGGTTCGAGCAACCCGCGGGCCTTGATTACCTTCAACGACTCCTCGATGGCGAAGTTGGGCAGTAGCGAGGTGTCCGAGGCCAAACCACGAGTACGAAAAAGGCGCGAGCGTTCTGCAAACTCTTCGCTTGAGTTGCCTTGCAGTCGAGCTGCTTCAAGAATTCGGGCGTAGCCCGTGTTTTCCTTTAAGACGCGCCGCAAATTAGCTTGCAGATATCGTTTTGCACCTTCGCCCCCTTCTTTAGTCGCTAAGCGGAAGCCCTTTTGTCTTACCAAGACCTCTCGCACGAACAACAGGCGCTCGTTTCCATTTGCCCGTTCCACTCTTTCGAGCAAGTCCCTAATGCGCGCATTCACTAGCAGAGAGAACCGATTGGTTTGTGAGGTCTCGTTATTGAAAAGAGCGTCAGGAGCAGGGCCTAGGAGCTTGATTTGCTCCAGCGAGACCCGCGGTTGCTCGGTAAATGAAGTGCCAAACAGAAGAAAGTTAATAAGCGAATCTTCATCGCCCTGAGCCAAACGGGCCCGAATTTCAGCATCATGGCGAGAAGCCCAACCCGGCCATAAGGCTTCCTGTTCGTTTGAAGTCTTGCCTTTCAACTCCGCGGGAAGAATCTCGTCTAAAGCCTCGAGAACTTGGTGGGCCTCGCTATACCCAAGATAGACGATCTTCCCGAAAGGTACCTGAGCGAAAATCGATAAGACCGAAGCCAGTGAGAATGTGAGAACGATCAGAAGACAGCGACTGTAGCTCTTGGCGACCATGCTGCGACTTATAACTTAAATACCTGGAGGCGTCCATTGCCTGCCAGTATCAAAAAACTGAATTAACCAATGACACCCCGAGGCGGAGTGAGATTCAGTTGCTGACAAAAACGGGGAGCCCGAAGGCTCCCCGGAAACCTATCCGTTCTCCTCGAAGCTAGAAATTAAACTTCAAGGCGAATTGGATAAAGCGGCGACCCAATTTGCGGGAGGCGACGTAGTCAAATGAACTAATATCGGCATCCCCGCCCACAACAAATGCGTTCGCGTGATTGAACACGTTGTAGAACTCACTTCGGAATTGCAGACTCTTCTCCTCACCGAACCTAAAGTTCTTGAAAACCGCGAAGTCCATATTCCAGAAGCCTGGGCCGCGGAAAGCGTTACGGCGTGTCATGTCCGAAGGGAACGGGCCAAATTCAGATGTCCCGTTAGCTGAAACATAAACGCCCGGATTTAATCCGCTCAAGTCGATGAACCTGAAGCGATTTGCCTCTCCCGCGACCGGTGTTCCAGTTCCAGACCCGCTAAAATTCAGCGGACCGTTTGCTTCCGCGCGCATACAAACTTCGAAGAACGCGTTGGTACAGTCGAAGACCGATAAAGGCGAGCCACTCCTCATGTTGAAGAGTCCAGTCAAAACCCAACCATGCAATGCCTGCTTGGCGACTCCAGTGTAATTCTTTGCCCAGGGGATTTCCCAGTTAAAGCTGCTCGTGAATCTGTGCCTTACGTCGAAATCCGCAAAGCCATAGTCCAGATCCGGATCAAAGGGATCGAGCAGGCCAAGGTTAAAGTTGTTGTTCGACTCGCTGAACGTGGAACTAAGATTGTCATACGCCTTTGAATACGTATACCGCGCAGTGAAACCTAATCCAAGATTGGCCAGGTTGCTGCTCTCAACCGAGGCGATAACGGCATCATAGTCCGATTTTCCCTGGTTACCCCGCGTGTTGAGCGGGTAAAACTGATTGTTTAGCCGCGAAAAGGGGTCGGCATCACCGAAGTAAATGAACCCGGCGCCGCGCCGGTTTGAGTTTGTGAGATCATAAAGGCTCCGGCCAGCCGATCCGGCGTATTCCACGGATGCGACGGTGCGCGGTGAAATCTCACGCTCAAATGAAGCGCTCCAAAAATGCGCGTAAGCATTTGTGATGTTCTGATCAACGTGGCGCACGTTGAAAATGCCTGGCAGCGTTGCCGTACCCGAAGGAGCGGAAAGCGGACCGAAGTTGTTCGGTGTAATGGGAATGGTCGAGAAGCCGGGACTGCCGGCGTCGATCGTGACCACCGCATAGGCTGGCGCGTTCTGGATGATGTTGAACGTAACGTTGCCAAAGTTACGTTCGTAAGCCAATCCGTAGCCGCCACGTAGGCTCGTTTTACCGTCGCCGTTGATGTCCCACGCGAAACCGATGCGCGGAGCGAAGTTGTTCTTGTCCTTTCTCCAAAGAGCACCCACCTCGCTTTCCGTTGCGCGGCGGACCCGTCCGTTGCGAATACGCTGGAAAGGTCTCTCACCTGCGCCATAGTAGAAGTTCGAGTCGAGGCTCTGGTCCTTGTTGTGCTGGACGCTATAGTACTCATAGCGTATGCCAGCGTTGACAGTCAGACTCGAATTCAAGCGCCACGAATCCTGGAGATACAACGCCCACTCGCGGTAGCGATTGCTGCGAGTAAACGATGGGAAGGACACCGGAAGCGTCACGGTGCTTCCCGGAAAGAAATTGCCCTGTGGGTTAACCGCCACCTGGAACCTTCTCAGTGTGCCTGATACAAAGTTATCTAAGCCTTGCGTAGTGCTTGTTGTAGCCAGGGCCTCAACTGCGTTCTGGTAGGCGCCGAAGGTGCGATTATCCTGCATATAGACATAGGTCCCGCCGAAACGTAACTGGTGACTGCCTTTGACCCAGTTCACGTCTTCATAAACCTGGCCGACGTTCTGCGGACCTCCGAATGGGATGCCGTTGCCAGGAGAAAACGGCAGATAGCCTGGCAGCGCAACCAGATTGCCGAACAGGCGGGTCTGCACGCTGCCTCTTAGGAAAAGCGTCGGGCTGGGAGGCTTCTCGCCAAGGGGTTGAATTGAATTCAACCGATTGAAGATCAGCTTGGTCTGTGAAACGAAGTTCGGCGTGAAGTTATGGGTCACGTTAATGAGATGGTTCTGGTTAAAGGCATTAGCGCCTGTGTTGAAGCCCGCATACGGGCTGGAAGAAACCGATCCCTCAAAGAAGCTTTGCTTTTCTATCGCTATGCGTCCGTAAACTTGAGTGTTGTTGGTCGGTACCCAATCAGCCCGGATGACCGTCTGATAAGAGTTTTGCGGGCCGCCCGCACCGACATCCGACGGCACAGAATAGAGCACTTGACCGAAGGCTGGCGTACTGGCCGGGAGACTGGCGAAAGCCCCGCCTGTAAGCCCCAAGCTACTAACCACGTCGCCCACTGTGAATATTCGTCCGTTTATCGGAAACTGCAGCGAGTTAGCAGCAAAGAAGTTTCGTGTGTTCACGTTCGACGCCGCAATCAACTGCGGGGTCGGAACGACATTTACTACACTAGCGTTGCTGCGAACCCGAACCCACTCGGTCGAGTTGAAAAAGAAAAGCTTGTTCTTTTGGATTGGACCACCAACGGCGTAGCCAAACTGGTTGCGGTTGAACACGCCCTTCGGAAGACCTTGCGCGTTGTTATCAAAGCCGTTAGAGGCCAAGCGTGATAGGCGGTTGAAAGCATACAGTGTACCGTGGAAATCGTTGCTGCCCGACCGGGTTGCCACGTTCACGATGCCACCAGATGCGCGTCCATATTCCGCCGAGAAGTTGCTTGTAATGACGCGAAACTCCTGGACCGAATCCAGCGGCACGCTCTGCCCTACGGTCGCCGTGAAGT
>JBOGOU010000393.1:0-1646 GCA_050748205.1 Pyrinomonadaceae bacterium
GTCCTATGAACAGATTGTCGAAGCGATGTATCCGATGGCCACCTCCTTCAGCTCGCAGATCGACAAGGAAATGACCGTCTTCAACGGAACTGTTCACGTTGACAACCTGGATAAGTATTACAGTCTCATCAGTCAGATGTTGCTCGATCCTGGATTCAGGGCCGACGACTTCACGCGCCTGCGGACAGATGCGGTGAACTTTCTGAAGGTATCTTTGCGCGAGAGCAACGACGAAGAACTTGGCAAAGAATATCTTTACAACGTCATTTATGACGGTCACGCCTACGAGCATAACAACGTCGGGACGGTCAGTTCTCTCGAGAAACTGACGCTCGACGATGTGCGCGCTTTCTACAAGGCAAACTACACCCAAGGGAACATGGTGCTGGGACTGGCCGGAGGCTATCCCAAAGATTTTCCCGCCAAAGTGGACGCCGATTTCGCCAAGTTGGCGGCGGGCCAGACGAACAAGGCGAAGTTTGAAACACCAAAGCTCGCTCCGGGATTGCACGTTTCCATCGTCAAACGCGAGACACGCGCGACTGCTCTCTCGCTCGGTTTTCCGATCAACGTTACTCGCTCAGACAAAGACTGGCCTGCGTTAGCGGTCGTGGCCTCGTATTTTGGCCAGCACCGATCCAGTAACAGCTATCTCTATCAAAAGCTACGGGAGTCGCGAGGACTTAATTACGGCGATTATGCTTACATCGAGTATTTCCCACGCGGCATGTTTCAATTCACGCCGGATCCAAACCTGGGGCGGACGACGCAGATTTTCCAGATCTGGATTCGTCCCGTGGTTCCTGAGAACGGCCATTTCGTATTGCGTGGGGCGCTCTACGAATTCGACAAACTGGTGAACGAAGGAATGTCGAAAGAAGCGTTTGAAGCAACGCGCGAATTCCTAACCAAGTACAACAACATCCTTACTCAAACTCAGGACGCTCAACTTGGCTATGCTCTCGACAGTCGCTACTACAACATCCCCAACTATGTCACGTACATGCGCGAGCAGTTAGCCAGGCTGACACTCGAAGACGTCAATAACGCCATTCGCAAGCATCTCAAGTCTGACGCGATGCGCATCGTGATCATAACCAAGGACGCCGAAGGTCTGCGAGACGCGATAGTCAGCAATCGTCCTTCGCCGATTACTTACAACTCACCCAAGCCGAAAGAGATTACCGACGAAGACAAGGTGATCGAGAACTACAAGGTAAATGTTAAGGCGGAAGATGTGGTGATTGTTCCGGTAGAGAAGGTGTTTGAGTAGAGGATGGCTCAATTGCCAAGGATACAGAACCGGGTCATTTTCCATTTGTCATTTGACATTTTTCATTTGTCATTTTCAGTCAGAAAGGACCTCACAGCCAGAAAGACCTCACAGCCAGAAAGGGCCTTACAGTCAGAAAGGACCTCACAGCCAGAAAGACCTCACAGCCAGGGATCTCACAGTCAGGAAGGGGGCAAAGCGCAGTGCGCCCCCTTCCTAACTGAGCGTGGCTAGAGTTGGCTGGTGAATAAAGCTTGAGTGGCATTGGATCTTGAGCGGGGGCGCGCTGCGCGCTGCGCGTTGCTCTTCCTGACTGCGAGATTCTTCAGGACTTTGAAATTGTGATTATCTTTTAGCCTAGTCGCCGCTCATA
>JBOGOU010000394.1:0-59673 GCA_050748205.1 Pyrinomonadaceae bacterium
GTATCGCGAGTGCAAAACCGAACCAGTCAAGTTGCCTAATGCCTGCGAGGAGAAGGAGCGAGGCGAATACAACCGCATCCGCGACCATTACCGGCTCAGCATCCGTCGTTTTGACGACGCGTGCCCACACGACCACGACGAGTTCTGCTGCCCTTATGACGGGGTTGGCAAGGGGTCGTCGATTCACCAGGCTTTGGTTGAGAAGTCGCGCGAGTGTCCTAAATGTAAGGATTGCGAATGTGTTCTGCTGGCCACCGGAACACTGGAGCCATGTCCTGGGCAAGACCCTGAAATTAGACTCGACGACGATTTTTGGAAATACCGCAGAATTGTGTACACGAATCCTGCACTGGCAAATCTCATCCATTGTTTTCACGGAGAACTGGCGCACATCAAAGAGATCAACTGGAAGCCGAACGCCAGCTACGACGTCGATGACTTTGTCGATCTGCTCAGCAAAGAACACTTGAAAGTCACGTTCGATAAGCCGCTGAATCATCGCACGGTAACGGACCTAAGGAGCTTTCGCCTGTCCGTCTTTATCTCGGTCAACGACGATATCTGTCCGGTGCAGTTCCTCATTCCGGTGGAGCGCGTCGAGTATGACGGCAACAGCGCCGTGTATTACTTCGACGACGCTTGCATCGGGCAGCAGCTGCGAACATCGTGCAAGAAGCTCAAGAAGGCGGCCGAGGTCGAACTCGTGCTGCACGGTAGCATGGTCCTCGACAAACACGGCCGAGCGCTGGACGCGGAATTGATCGGGGATTTCCCAACTGGCAACGGCGTTGAGGGAGGAGAGTTCATCACTTACTTCACCGTGGGTCCATGACATCCGATCATCTGAGAGAACCGCGGCGACTGAAACAGAAGAGGCAAGCTCATGATCAATAAGACCAAAACCGAATGCGAAACCAAACTGTGCCATTATGATTCCGCCACACGAACGCGGTTTTACAACGGCATGCTGTTGACGGCTGAGCACCTGCGCGCCGAGCAGGCCTATCACCGTGAAGCGCTCAAGCGTGTCAATCGCCACCTTTTCGGCTCGGGGATTGTCTGCGGCCTCGACGTTAAGGGTCAGGATACCGGTCTGTGCATCAAGGTCCATCCTGGCGTCGCGCTGGACTGCTGCGGCAACCTGATCGAAGTGTGCAAATGTATCACCATAGATCTCTCGAAAGAATGCAAGGACCGCTACGGGTCAGACTGTATCCCCAATGCCCAAAAGCCAGACCAATACACCTTCATGAAATACCTGGTACTGCGCTATGACGAAAAGCCAACCGATCCCGAACCAGTGTTAACCCCCGCAGACGACTGCAAACCTGCCGGTGACAAACCAAATTGCGAAGCTTCCAAAATTCGAGAAGGCTTTTGTGTCGAGCTTTGGGATGAGTGCCCGTGTCCCGAGCCACAGCCGGAGGTGGGAAAGAGCCTGCTGGCAACCATCGTGGAAAGCAACGAGCGGTACCAACAGCAAGCGGCCATGACGCCGCAGCAAGTTGGTATCCACCAACAGCCAGACATTGTAAACGAGCTTCGGCCTTGCTCGCCGTGCGGCTGCTGCGAAAATGCAGTTGGACTTGCTAAGCTAACAATTCATTGCGACACGAACATCGTGGATGTGGACCTTAAATCCTGCCGACGCTATGTCATAGACCCACGGTTCGTGAGGTCGCTTTTTTCCAACGTTTCACCGACGTACATACCAAAGGATATGGAGGACCTGCATTCACAACTGGGCGATCGCGCAACTGCGAACATGGTATTGGCGGCAGTTGAGGTTGAAGAAAGCGGCAAGCAAATCAAAGAGCTCCAGGATGCGGTCAAGCAAATCAAAGAACTCCAGAATGCGGTCAAGCCCATCAAAGAACTCCAGAATGCGGTCAAGCAAATCAAAGAACTCCAGAATGCGGTCAAGCCCATCAAAGAACTCAAGGATGCGGTTAAGCAACTAACCAAACAAGTGAAGTCGACGCCCTAGCCACCGCGTGAGGTAACATCAAATGGGCGCCCACGTCGCGAGTCGCCAAACCGCAGCTCCTCAGCGGGCGGACCCACAGCGCTCAGCATCCCACGCCAGGTCGCGAGTGGCTGGCGGTGCGGCATCGCCAATCCACCGCTTGCAACGAGCGGTTGGCAACCGGGCGATCAGCTCGCTTCTGCGCTCGCCGACAATCCAACCCAAGCTTTCGGTCAGCCACCCCGATGACCCATACGAGCGCGAAGCGGATCGAGTTGCCGATCAGGTTATGCGGATGGCTGACGGTCAGGACCCAACAACCTTGAGAATCGGCAACGTGAGCATGATCCAGCGAAAATGCGCATGCGGCGGGAGCGACGAACCGTTGATGCCGGTGCATTCCAAGTCACCTGTAAGTCTCCAGGCAAAACTCACAAAAAGTAATCCGACAGACATTGCTGAGCAGGAAGCAGATCGCGTCGCTGAACAGGTGACGAGCATGCGTGAGCCGCGACTACAAGGCGCTGGCGCGTGTGGCGGCGGTTGCGCCAGCTTTCAGAGGAAACAGCTAGACCAGGGAGATGATGGGGTGCAGATTAAGAACGCCCCGTCAAACAGCTCGGTACTGGCCGCAACACCGCGCAGCGTCAATGACGTCTTGAACTCGCCGGGTGAGCGTCTCGACCTGGCTACACGCGCCTTCATGGAGCCACGGTTTGGACACGATTTTTCAGGGGTGCGAGTGCATACAGACGCGCGGGCGGCCGAGGCGGCGCGCGATGTAAATGCGTTGGCCTTCACGATTGGGCGCCACATCGCGTTTGCGCAAGGCCGATACGCTCACGGCACTGATCACGGGAATCGGCTCCTGGCTCACGAACTCACCCATATCGTCCAGCAGGACGGCGCAACTGCCGGACCCTCGGCGTCGATCCAGCGGTTGGGCGACCTTAGCCAGGTGCCTGCGGTTATCGGCTGCGACGTCGCGACTTCCACATCTGCCAGAGTCGTAACGAGTGTTCTCTTCGGCATCGGGTCCGCCGCACTCTCGCCCACGGCAGTGGCCGCCATTGATGCATTCGCAACGGCCTGGAACGGTCTGGGAACGTCGCCTAACGTCCGCATTGATGGGTTCGCCAGCACGGATGGTTCAGACCCTGACAACTGGCTTCTCTCGTGCGCCCGCGCCCGCGCAGTCGAAGCGAAGTTGACTGCGCCGACACCCCCGTTATTAGGCGTCCCGTCAGCGTCAATAACCGAAGTTCTTGCACAAGGCGAGACATTCGAGTTTGGTCCCTCCTTTCCCCCTAATCGGAGGGCCACGATCTCTGCGGACATGACGCCCGCCGCAACGTCCGCAATTTTTTCGGAGTCCCCAACCCAGATGTTCGCTGGCTATGATGCCTCGGTCATACCAAACATCCTGACCGTCCCCACTGCCGGAACGCGCGAGGCGCAAGTGACCAGGGTACCAGCAGGAGGCGTGGTCAACTTCGCGAGCCGCATTCCGTTTGTCGCGTCGGTGGCGCCTACTGTCGATGGCATTGAAGTGACTGGTATTTCTGACGGGACCACAGCGATTGACGCCCTCACCCCGGCCGGAGCGCTGCTGGACACACTCGACATAGAGGTTAAGGACCAACGCCCACTCTCCGTGGACTTCCACTTCATGAGCGACACTGTGGCAGCGCCTGGCGTTGCTCATAGGACCACACGAGTTCCTGCCGATGCAGCGACGCTGACGGGGACGTTGAACCGTATCTGGGAGCGACAGGCGAACGTCCTCTTCACGGCAGGAACGACCGACAGCCCAACGGTCGGCACGGACCTCGGCCCCGACGTGCAAGGTTCTGTTAGTACAGATCCCGAATGGGCCGCTGTGATTGCGTTTCGAACCGGCGCTAACTATAACGTCTTCCTGGTCTGGGAATTCAACCTGCTTGGTACGCCGCCCGGGACTGACACGGCCGAAGCAGGTACAGCCGCGGGCGACACGCTGCTCGAGGACAATGCGTGCGCGGATGGCCTCACTATTGCTCACGAAGCGGGGCATTTCATGGGTATCTCCCTCCCACACCCTGCAAACACCATCATGTCCGGCTGCGGCGGAGCCGATCGCCAGCGCGTGACTCATGCGCAAGCAGACATCGTAAATCCGTGACGTGCGTGAATGGGCAAGGATGAAGGGTGAGTTATGAAGGGTGACCCCAAGGCGAAGGCGCCTTCGTTTGCGGCCTTGCGACCGGCTTGTACCAATGATTTCAAGACTCAGCCGCTCGACGTCAACGTGCAACCGAAGCCGTAACAGGCTTGCGATGAAACGGTGCCGCACAGAACGAAGCACGAGACCTAATGGGAGTTAATGTCGCAACTCCACAACCCGCAATGACGCGGCGCGTAGATCCTCAACGCCCAGCGCATGGTGTACCGCCGCGCAGTAGCGGTGTTTCTATTACATCGCCCATCCACAAGCTTCAACGCGCAGTTGGAAACCGAGCGATGAACTCGCTTCTGCGCGCGCAGACAATCCAACCAAAGCTCACCATCAGCCATCCCGATGACCCATACGAGCGTGAAGCCGACCGCGTCGCCGATCAAGTAATGCGCATGCCTGATCCGAAGTTGGGCTTAGCAGTTCAACGCTCGCCACGGAATATCCAACGGGTGTGCCAGAACTGCCAACACGAGTTGCAGTATCAATTTGAAGTAAATCGCGACGAGCGAGGACGCGATATTGCACAAGCGAAGCGCAAGCCTGTCTCGGGTGATGACGCAACTAATCTCGAGTCATATCTCGGAACCACCCGGGGAGGCGGCGAACTCTTATCCCGATCTACCCGCGATTTCTTCGAGCCACGGTTCGGACATGATTTCAGCAAGGTCCATGTGTTTACCGATGGAAGAGCAGCCGCATCTGCGGCTGCCGTGAATGCGGAGGCATTCACGTTGGGAAATAACATCGTATTCGGCGCGGGTCACTACGCACCGCAATCGACAATTGGAAGGCGCCTCCTCGCCCACGAACTATCGCACGTTGTTCAGCAATCTGGCTCCGGACAGTTGGTAGTCCGGCGGCGCACTGTGCGGCGGGACTACGCCACAGCCGCGTCGGAGCGCGGTCCGCTCTGTGACGTCAGACTCACCATCACGGGCGCGCCCGATTCTGACACGGACGATCTGGCAGATTTCATCGATGCTGCCATGAACGGCATTCGTATGGCCTGCGGTTCGCTGCCACGTTCCGCTTCGCATGTCATCAATGTGAGGATTCTCTACCGCAGGAAGATGGAGTTTTCGGACGTGGAACGCGAGAGCTACGTCGCAGGCCGCGTTTCCGTCCTCGGCCGCGCGGCCGACCCGGCATTCATAGCAGAGCAGCAGCGGATCGCAACCGCTGCCCGGCTCGAATCCAATTACACTGCGGCCGTCAGCTCCGGGAACTGGCAAATGGCAGCAGAGTATTTGAATGGATTCAACGATGCCGATATCACAACTCGCCTCCGGAGGCTGAACCTCACGCAACTCGGCGAGCTTCGGCGTGGTGCCACGATCAATCCACGGCTTGGCGGAGGCGCGCGGCTCATTGCCGCCATCGACGCGATCAATCGTGATGCTGCGCGCGTCGCCGCTCTGATCCACTCGTATGAATCCGCGTTAGCATCGTCCGACTGGGCGTCTGCCGCTGAGCACTTGAACGGCTTCAGCGATTCAGACATCCGTGAACGGCTGAGAAGACTGGACCGCTTGGAGCTTAGTGTGCTTCGCGATGGTGCCATTCGCAATCCACGGCTGGGACGGGGCACCCGGCTAGTCAATCTAATCGACAGTGTTGCTGCACCTGCACTCACCGGCGTGGGTGCCGCCTGTTTCGATGGCGCGACCATCACAGTGACGAAGAACCGCGCCACTCACTCATGCTCCGCGTTCACCGGTAGTACAGGGGATCCGACACCGAGCGGCAGGTTCTGCGTGCGGATGCAGGGGACTGCGATAATCGCGGGCGGGCTGACAGGTAGAGTTCTTCAGGACCGGGAAGTTTGGTACTTGCTCGAGCCTCAGTTCCCGACAACCCGTTTCAAGATGATTCTGCATCCTGGTGTGCAAAGTTCAGGCTGCATTACGGTGAACGACCGCGCATGTTTCGATCAGCTCGCCGTAGTCCTTAATGGGCCAGGCATAGACACTGGACGAGGCTACGACGGCTATCCACCCGGGAACTCCGCGGGTGTGGCCGAACCGGAACGCTCGGTGGTTTGCGTCGCATGGCTCGACGTGACTTCTACCCGCGGTGGTTGTGGACCATGACGGGTGCGGTGCTGTCGGCAAAGTTATGGACCGAGTCGCGCATGTTTGAAGCTGTGCTGTTCATAGATAACTAAGTGAATTCAAAATCGAGTACGAGGGCCGATGGGAGTTCATATCGCGACATCGCAACCCGCAAAGAAGCAGCGCGTAGATCCGCAACGCGCCACGCCTGGCGTAGCTTCGCAGGTTGCCGGGTTTTCTGCGAGATCACCGATCCACCAACTCCAGCGCGCGGTAGGTAACCGAGCAATGGACTCGCTTCTGCGTTCGCCGATTATCCAACCAAAGCTCACCATCAGCCGACCCAGTGACGTATACGAGCGCGAAGCCGACGGCGTCGCCGATGAAGTGATGCGCATGCCTGAACCGCCATCAGGTTTGGACATCCAACGCTCGCCGCTGAGAATCCATCGCCCTTGCTACGAGTGCGAAAATGAACTGCAGGGCCAACCTGAGCAAGCTAGCCGCGACGAAGGAGGGCGCGACTTGGTGCAAGCGAAGCGCGAACCGGGCTCAGCAATGGGCGTAAGAGTCATACGAACCCGCGACATATGTCAGCAGCGCGAACGAAAGCTCCATCGCCAAACGCACGACGAAGAAACCGGTTTGCAACCGGGGGAGGAACCTTTCGTTCAAGCGAAACGTGCGCCGAGTGATGCGCCCTCAATCTCGAACGATCTCGAGTCCTACCTCGCGAGCAGCCGTGGAGTCGGCCAGCCTTTGCCCGCGGCTACCCGGAGCTTTTTTGAGCCACGCTTCGGTCACGACTTCAGCCATGTGCGCGTGCACTCCGACGGCCGGGCCACGCAAGCTGCGCGCGAAATCAGGGCCCAGGCGTTCACCGCGGGCCCAGATGTCTATTTTGCCTCCGGTCGTTACAATCCAGGTTCCGTTTCGGGACAGAGGCTTCTCTCACATGAGCTCACACACGTCGTGCAACAGGGCTACTCGCAGCCGACTGGCCACACTAGCGGAGTCGATTCTCATCTTACAAGGAGAAGTGCGGTCGATGCGTCCCTCACCAACGCCTCATTTCTATCGGCGCGCCTGGAAGTGCAAAGACGGCCAGAGGATTGTCCTTCGGACCGCCAAGAAGACCCAACCCATCCCGGTACCTGCCCTGACGTGCGGCGCGAACAAGGGGAAAGCAGACGATTCAAGGCGCTGGGCCCCAACGTTCGGGAGATTACGCCGCTGAGATGTTATGTAATCGAGAATCTGCCAATTGCAGGCGTTGACTTCGGGGCAATGACAGGTCTCGAGGAAATTGCGGATTTCCTTGTGGTCAATCCGGGCGTTACGCTTCACCTTACCGGCTTCACAGACTGCCTTGGATCGCCGTCCGCAAACGCCAATCTTCGAACAAACAGGGCCTCTGCTGTGGAGGACTATTTCGTGATGGTGTTGGGAGTCGATCGCGACAGAGTATTCATCGAGTTCGCCTCCGACATCGAATACCTCAGCACAAACGAAACGGCGATGGGTCGGGCTGCGAATCGAGCTGTTGCTCTTTATCTCGAGTCTGGCACAGCTCCGACACCCCGACCTGGGCCAACACCGGTTCCTGTCCCCGACAATGCTCCGGCAAACTGCACGCCTCCTCCCGGACTTCCACCGACAGAATGTTCCCTCTACAGAGCCAACGAGTACTGGTTGCCGTCAGCCTACGTCCACAACGCGACTTGCGCCTGTCAGGAAACACCCAACTCGACCACGGCAAATTGTGTTCGCAAATTCTTGCAGGACCGATTGGCTGCCACGCCGCAGTCCGAAAAAGACTTCTGGTCGCGTATGAAGCAGTTGGAGTTCATGAGCAAAGCAGAGTATGACCAAGAGATTCTTCAGCGCGGACTGATAAACAGAATCTTCGAAGATCACGTAGACGCGTACAGCAACTGTTGTTGTCCCTCCGGTCCAGCGCCGTTTACCGCTTGGATTGGTGTTTCAACAACGCCGTTAGGTTGCCAGCTTGTTGGAATGGCCATCAGAAGAGCCGGCTCGTGCCACGGCACTCCAGGAGCGTGGTAAGCAATGCAGGCGCGAGCACCGGCCGGTGGATTCCAGACCAGTCGCGCGCGTACAATTGCGCCAATGTGATTCTCTCGAACCAGACATCATAGAGGTACGTGATCATGGGATTTAAAACCGCTCCTCAACAACGTAGCTCGACGCGCAATAGGGGGAGTGCTAACACACGATCGTCAGTATTAAGCTCTCGGGTGCCGACATTCGATCTTCAAAGAACAATCGGGAATTCGGCTACAACTCGACTATTAACGACTGTCTTCATCCAACCCAAACTCACCGTCAGTCAACCCGACGACGTCCATGAGCGCGAAGCGGATCAAGTAGCCGATCAAGTGATGCGGATGCCCGAGCCGCAGCCTCGCCAGCTATCTCGACAAATGGCGAGTGAAGACAACGGTCGACGACAACTCAGCGCGATGACGCCATCAGTGCTGCGCGCGGCTCCGTCAGACGGTCTCCAACGTAAATGCTCCTGTGAAACATCCGACACGGACGGCTGTGAATGTGAGAAGAGCGTTCACGCCCTGCAGCGGCGCGCGGTTTCCTCAGGCGCATTCGCATTGGACAGCGGCTCCCTCGCCCGAGTCCTTCGTTCCTCCGGACGACCGCTCGATACATCGACGCGAAGCTTCATGGAGAGCCGGTTTGAGCGGGATTTTAACTCAGTTCGGATTCACACAGGCGACAACGCGGCCGCCTCGGCGCACGCAGTCAATGCACAGGCCTACACAGTAGGTTCGAACGTTGTGTTCGGGGCAGGCCGGTTCAGACCGGAGACCTACGATGGACGGCGATTGATTGCCCATGAGCTGACGCATACGATTCAGCAATCCGCTCTTCGAAGTCCGAGCGCGGCGAATTTGCAGCGGAGCCCGGATCCACCACCGAAACCAAAGCCCTTAATTGTTCTTTCGAGTCCAAAAGATCCCGACCCGCTTCTCTTCTCAAAACCCTTCCAAGCAGGTCCCATCGATTTGTCCAAGCCAGGTGCGGCAGTGGGCCAGCGGATAGTTACCGAGTCGAACATCGTGGAATGGGCAGCCCAGCACATCTGGAACAACGTAACACTCCGTGGTGGTTCGAGTGAAAAAGACCGGCTTGTCAAGCTGCTGCGGCGCGGGGAAGGTAACGATCTCCACGCACTGTGGCGCTCCCAGGGCAACTCCGCACTCATGCTGCTCGCACCATCGGGTTTTGCAGAGGTCCCAGGCGGTACGCAGCCGAAAGTTCAGGTTGTATATCCGAAGGACAACCCCTTCTCCGGGTCTGAGACCGCGCGTAGTCGTTGGGCCAAATACCTGTTCGCGAACTGGGAACAAGTGAATGCGAAACTCGACGAGAAGGTCACTGATCTGTTCGTTGAGAGAATCAAAGGCGCGTTGCGCTCGAACGTCATTCCCGCCGGGGCAAGACTTGTGAGCCAGCCCGCACGAATCAAGCAGATAGAAGATGAGCCAGAGAAAGCGCGTGTTCAGCTTGGCCGTTGGGGCGATACCGCATCGGTCGGCTTCCTGTGGATGGGCAAGCGAATGAAATCAGCCTCGACGTACAGTCTTGTTTTTGAGGTCATTGGCCATGAGGGTGTCTACTTTGAAATCAGCATAAGTGATTTTCAGAAGACCGACCCATTCACGGGAAAGGTTACGACTAATGTCGTCAACAACACAAAGGGCATAGTCGTTGTCGGACAATTTCTAAAGGGATTTCTGAACGCGTTAGCCTCACCAGTCCTTATAGTTCTTGATACCGCGGCCAAGGTGCTCGACATGGCAACGATGGCTGTTTCAGCCTTCGGTAAATGGCGAGGCTGGTATGACGTCGGCTATACATGCCTGAGCTCGACGTGTCGGAATTATGAAGAGTGCCTGGGAACCAAAAGCACGGAGGAGTGCAAGTCTGATGTGCTTGGGGCAGCATTGGAGGAGGCCACGATCATCATCCCGCTTTACCGTCAAGGGAGCGAATGCCTGGGAGGGGATGCCGAGGCGTGCGGCGCAATTGCGGCGCTCGCTCTTGGCCTAGTCGAAGGTGGGGTCCGGCGGATATCGAAGCGCGGCGAGTTCGGAGAGGCCGCGGCGGGGGCAGGAAAAGGTGGAAAACCGCTGACGCGGGGCGAGTTGCAGGACGCACTAATTCGTGAAGCGATTGATCGGCCGCGTCCAGAAGACCCAGGTTTCGCGAAAGCGCTGGAACGGCCAAAAGCGCCCAAAGAAACCACGGCGTCTGAACCCCGGCTTGAGATTACAAAACCATCACCACCCAAACCGCGAATCGCTGAGGATTTAGCGACGGAACGGGTTGTTCATGACGCAGCCTCTCACGTTGGGTCAGAAGTAAAGCTTGGCGACGGCACCCATGGCGTTGCAGCTGCGGGCAAAGGCAAAAGGGCGGGATTTCATTTCTGTAGCAATCACTGCTCTCTCGTGGCGGACAAACTGGAGCAAATCGAAAAGGTCCTTCCCGAAAAATCGGATATCCAGCGTGATGTCAGCTTTCTCAAGGATAAGGTGCGAGGGCTCGACAACGAGGTCAAAGCTGGGCGGCTGACACAGGAAATGGCTGATCGCGCAGCCCAAGATATCGCGAAAGGCCTCAGAGAACATACTGGAACCGCGATTTTTGACACATTGCTGCAAATGAGTGTTGAGGACATACAGGCCAACCGAGCCTCATTGAAGGCGCAAGTGAGCCGTGCATTCGAACTCGGCAAAGAGATTACCGAGCAATTCGCAGAGGCTGGGAAGAAAGGTGTGAAGAAAGATCTTCCAGAAGGTACCGGCGCAAGCGGCACGACAACCAAGCCTCGCACTGCGGTACTAACCGATGCCGAGATGTTGGCCGCGAAACTCAGCAAGGAGGTCGCTTCGCGCCCGCCAGGGCACGAAGCCCACCACATTATTCCAAAAGGTATGAAGGAAGCAGCGGAGGCGCGTCGAATCCTGGAAAAAGCGGAAATCGGAATCAATGACGCAGAGAACGGAATTTGGCTGCCCAGAGACACTGCGGTAGCCAACCCGTTCGCCGGCGACATCCATTCAAGAGTTCATACCGCTCGTGCTATCCGTATAATGACCGAGCAGTTGCGGGAAGGTGCTAAGGAGGGACCTGCCGGCGTGCGTAGAGCGTTGAGGCGGATTCAGTTGATCCTCTCCGATCTAAAATTCGAACGGTGACCCCAGATCAGTTCTCAGCGAGATCATTGACGTGGCATTACGGGATGCTGAAACCGCGTGGGTAAAGTCCTAGCAATCGACGTCTTCTTCCAACGCCTTGTGGATCTCGGTTTGGCTCTATCCTCGTTTTCCCACAGAGCAGGAGGTGGCACGCACGCCACAGTGGTTTTTCTCTTTCCAGTTCCGTGATGCGGTGTTGCGATCGATTGAGCGGCGCGGTTCGATTGGTTAAATTCCGATTCATGCAGTCCGAACAACACGCTTACACGGCGCGCTTACCAGAATATTGCTGAAGAAGTAGAGCGCGATTGGAAGAGAGGGTAAACAAGCCTCACCCCTTTGCGACCTATCGCCGACATCAACGATGGCGAGAGTAGTACAACGAATGACAGCACTCACACAGCACGTAGGCTTCGCTTGATGCGCCCTTTTCGCCAGCAGCTTGGTGATCCTTTGCGAATTTGGATCGCCGATAATTCGTGTACTGAAATTTTGTGTAGCGCAGACTAGTCTTGGAGGTTTATAGTTCATCAATACACTGTGAGCTTGAGCACCGTTCTGAGAGAACACTCTGGCAATGGCGCAAAACTTTTAAGAGAAATAAATGATGCAACGCTTTAGGCAGAAATCTGCTCCCGGTAAACAGCGAGGCTTTTCTCACGTTACCCGGTCGACGGCCGCGGCGTCGGCGCCGGTTCATCACACACACCCTATCCAGTACTTACAGCGAACAATTGGTAATCAAGCTGTAGCACGAATGCTGCGGAGTTCGGTTGATACGTCCACTGCGCGTTCAAATGGTTTTGCCTTCGCGTCCGACGCTGTTCACGCAGCGGCGGAGCGTGGTACCAATGATAGTGGCGTGCGCCTTCCGCACTATGATGCCATCCAGCGCTCATTCGGTCGTCACGACGTCAGCAGCATTCGCGCACACGTCGGCGCTGAGGCTGCGGCGGCTTCGCATTCAATCGGCGCTTCTGCTTACGCAACCGGGGATGCAGTTGTATTTGGCGGCGCACCGGATCTGCGCACAGCGGCGCACGAGGCCGCGCACGTCGTGCAACAGCGCAGCGGCGTGAACCTACCAGGCGGCATCGGCCAGCAGGGCGATTCGTACGAACAGCATGCCGACGCGGTGGCCGCACGTGTGGTTCAAGGTCACTCGGCCGAAGGTTTGCTCGATCAACATTCGGGAAGCACGACGGGAGCACGTTCGGTTCAGCGCTTCGCGTTCGTCAAGGAAAAGCAGATCGAAAAGAGCGAAAAAGATTTCACCAAGATAATGAAAAACTGGGTTTCGGACTCCGTTGTCCGAAACTACACGGACGTTGCTGAGTTCAAAGATCACACAGAAAAGAAAACCGACTATCTTGGCAACCTCAAAGATGGTACGTGGATGAGGTTCAGCCCCACAGGTATCAATCTCCTCGGAGAGAACCATACGAAAGTGACTTTGCAGCAGGTAGTTCCTGCAATCGGAACCACGAACTTCATCCGCGAGCGGTTTTCTTCGGATGTGTTGACGGCCGGATCTGAACTCGAAAAGGCTTACGAGCGCGAAAACATCGAAGAGTTTAAGAAGATGGGAATCGAAAAGGAAAAAGACAAGGCAAAGTTTGGCGCCGAGTCGCTGTTTCCAAAAATCGGTTTTGGGCTTACTGAGGCATTACCCTACCTTGAGGGGAGAGAACCGATGAGCGATCTCGACAAAACGGGATACCTGGGCAAACCCGTGCAGCGATATCTGAAGCTCGCCTGGGCCCACAGCAAGGACAATAAGGTGACGGTGGATAAGAAGCTGAAAGCCAAGGAAGCAGTCCCGCCAAAGATGGAGGCGCTTGCCACGGTTCATGGCTCAGTTGCGGGTAAGTTAGACAAGTTCATCACTTCGCTTAGCGTAGACGGTTTTCTCGGCGATGAACTGGGAAAGAAGAAGAACGCTGCACTACTGGCACCTCTGGCCGAGTTTGCAAAAGCGTTCACCGACGCGATGGTGGAGTTGGCTGCAACCGAAAAGAGCAGCCGCTTGAGTGCCGCCGAGCGCAAAAGACTGTCCAGCGCAAAAAGCATAAGTGAGGCGGATAAGAAAAAGTTGTTTTCGGAATGGCGGGACTTCCTTTTTGAAGACAACGTTAAGGCCGCGACTGCGCGTGGCGTGCGCTACGCGGGAATGGGTCAGGCTCACCTGGATCACCTCGTTGCCGTCGGCCTCACCAAAGATCAGCACCCCTTCGAGATGGACGGAAAGGATATAACTGCATTTCGAGACCTGACAGACAAGTTAAAGAAAGCCGCAAAGAAGTAGTGAACCCAATCCTCTGAAGGATGGAGTACGTTCGTGAGTCAAAACCATCCGCGCGAATACCCAAACGTCAAAGCAAGACTGCGATTGTCCAGGAAGGGACCTGGCTTGCCTGCGCGCGAAAACTACATGGACATATGGATGAAAGGTACGCGTTTTCGTGTTCGTGACGAGTCGGGTCGGGATGTTGCATCCATCCTTGGGGATCTCTCCGCACGCAATGGCCTGGGCGCCTCCCCGCGCTCGATTGAGGAGATCATGGATGTTTGGTCACAATCGCGAGATGCACAGGAAGTGGTTCCCGGCGCAACCGAGCTCTATGGAGACTTGGCAACGAATGAAGGGTGGGTCCACCGGAGAGGACAGACGCCGTGGCCTATCAGGGCCGAAGAACTGGCGCCTGCCGCCGAGCAGATCCTGGACCAAGAATCTAACGCGCAACTGGAACCACGAGGACAGTTATCCTGTCTGGGCAGGCTTTGCACGGAGTATGACGGGTTTTTGGAGGGTGAGGATCAGGGCATCCCGTATAAGACCGCGGTGACACGAGTAGTTTCGCCGCCCTATCTCTTGTCCAGCATTGTTCGCGATGCACAAAACGCCAACCACTACTACACTCGAGAAATCGTAGCACTAGAAGAGGGCGTCGCGACCGACACGGACCTCTCGCCATCCTAATCCTCATTCGGAGGATCGGCCGGCTTGACACGCGATCACGGACTCTCGCGGGTATCGGCGCCGTTGAAAATGTGGCGGGCAAACGTTGCGTAGCTCGCCGGGTTGTGCACGGCGTCGGACGCCGGCATCAGATCGTATCGCGTGGCGAAGCTCGAGTCGTTGGCGATGATTGGGGTGAGCCCAAAGAGCGGCGCCAACGCTGGGGACACGTACCATTCGTTGATGTGTCGGGCTGGTGTGTCGCTCGTCGGTTCGTGGACGTGCACCGCTTCGTGGATCACTGATGATACGCGATTGATTTCCGACCGGAGGGGAAAGTTGCGCGTGAAGTTGATCCCTGTGGCTGCCGTCGGTGGCCAGGGATGGGTGTAAGCTGCGTCGATTTGCGGGTTGAGATCGGCGATCGCCTCGGCGTCGGTGCGAAACCGGAACGTCCGCGCGCTGTCACGCAATGTACCTTCCACGCGCGAGAAGTTCGTCATGATAAGGCCCAAGTTTGTGGTGTCAGTCGGAGGGATGTGGAAGTGCGTCGCCAGCGCAAGTATCATTAACGGCAAATCAGCCGCCGGCAGTGTTCCGGTGGTGAGCGCACTTAGCCGGTCTCTCGTTGTACGCAGCCACTCGAGTGCGCGCGACTTTGCCTTTCCGGCCAGGAGAAGTTCCGCCAACCCCGGCCAGTTGCCTCGAATCGCGGCGCTGGGTCCCGGGGCGTGCGGCTCGCCATCCGCAACCCACTGAAACTTCAAATAGTTCTCGTCCTTGAAAAAGTATCCAGCGTTTTCGAACGCTCCCGCCCCGTCGACAGCGGCGTCTATGCCGGTAGTGAAAGGCGCCGGCACGCCAATCAGGTTGCTGATCGGCTTCGGAAAGCCGACGTCCACTGCATCGCTTGCCCAGATAAAGCGAACGTACTGTGGTCCTTTAAAGAAATAACAGAAAGGCTCTCGATTCAGCGCGCCATTGAACGCTGCATCAACGCTGGAAAACCCGGCTGGCAGATTCCACGCCGAGAGCGACTGGGCTACAGTCGGATCGAATATAGCGGGTGCCGTATTCGTTCGAAGCCTCATGTAGCCGGCCCCTCGAAAGAAGTACGCGAAGTCGATGAAAGGCCCTTTGCCGCGCAATGCGGCGTCAAGGATTGTCGCTGAGCCGGACGGCAGGAAAGTCTGTGGAAACCCCGACGATGAACCAACTGGAAATTCGGTGGAGGGGTGCACGCCATTCCGCACGCGATCGATACCGTAGTCATAGACGACGTACTGATCGGTTAGAAAGAATGTCGCAGTGTTCACACCGTCAGAGAACGCTGCATCCACGTATCGTTCAGCCATGATGATGTCCTTTCGTTCAATGTCCACGAAGAGCCGTGTCGAACAAACCCTTAGTCATATCGTCTCCGGCATGATTGATTTTCTGAAAGCTATATCTCGCTCTCCTGCATTACATCGAATCTCATCGTGCGCGCGGGTGGCGTGCGCAGGACGTGGCGCTGGCGTTGGATCCAAAGCACGGGACGTCCTTCCATGTCGCGAGCGAGTTGCCAGCGACGCTCCAGCTCCAGGCCTCCGCGCGACAGCGTTGCCGCGTCAATCCGGTGGAGTTCCGGAGTTGCGCGCGTGCCTGCCTTGAGCACCTCCGCCCCGGGATGCGGCAGGGGCCGCGGAAACTGCTGCGAGTAGTCGGCGAGGCCGCGCTGCACGAACGAGAGTTCATCGACGGCCGTCCAATCCAGCTCGTACGGATGCCAGCGCGATTCGATCCCCACGGCTGGAAGGTAAACGTAACTCTTCGCCTTGGTCGTATCGCCAATCGGGGCTGGTGCGGGATAGTTCGGATGGCTCGCGTTCGCTTCGACGGGTACACGATCCACCTGACGCGCGTCGATGATTCGCTCGAGCGCCCACAGCACGTTGCTGTGCTCGTCCACGCCAAACTGGACGCGCTCGAGCGGCCCGCTCTCAAGTGGCGATTCTGCGACGGGCCAAAGCACGAGCGATGCCTCGCTCAGACCGTTGCACTTGAAGAGCGTGAAATCCGACGGCGCGTGCAGGCCCGGATACTTAACCGCGCCGTTCTCGAGATCGTCGCTGCTATACGAGCGGCCGAAAGAATCGGTTACGGACAGCGACTGGATCGTCGCGATATGACCCGCGTGCGCGGTAATGGGAAAAAGGAACCAGTCATCGCCGTGCGAGTACACCAGCTCCACAAGCAGCATCGTCGCGAAGTGCGCGGTATCGGGTGGATACCCGCCAATGTCGACCTGCGCGTCCTCGATCTCCCAGAAACGGCTGTGTGGTGCGCCGGGATACTCGAGCGGCGTCGGAACGCAAGAGCTGATCTGAGCTGCGGGCGGGGCGCCGGGCGCCGCCGCCGCATCGGCGTCAGCCGAATACCAGTCCATTGGCCCGCCGTGATGATCGCGAACGACCAGGGGCCGGTCGGCCGTCTCGAAGCGCGTGTGATAGTTAAGCCGGTGTGAATCCCAAGCGAATGGACTATCCTCAGGTGGCGCATCGGCGCCAAACGCCGCGAGGGGCACGTTAAGACGCACGCGCGCGTTCCACACTGCGCGTCCATCCACGCGGCCGCGAAACGCCTCGTATGGCGGCGGTGGATCGAGGAAGAGCACGCCCTCGGCGTTTGCAACGGCAGGTTCAGCGGACAGGCGCTGGCCCACCCGCACACGACGACCAAACGTCCACCAGTCGTCGAGCTCGGATTCGACTAGCGCTTCAGCCGGAACGATGGTGGGATCGAACGCCGCGTTGTCGTCGATCGGCTTGATGGGCGTTCTCGTCACGGCGCACTCGACGCGCACGGGTGATGAAGCGTTCTCGCCCTGATGTTCGCCCATCTGCCACTGGCGCGCCAACAACCAGAACGGATCGTGAATGCGCGCGGCGAACCCGTTCTCCAGATCGCGATCGCGAGGGCGCGACTCGAGGCGGACATAGGTGTCGATGCGTGCCGGCATATGTGCTACCGCCAGTACTGTGTGCTTGTGTCGAGGCGCATGCGCAGCGGTCCCGCTGCCTGGAACCACATGCTCGGAGCGATTGGTGGCTCTGTCACATCGCCAGGCCCGGCAGCGCGCACGCGAATAAGCTCGCGCGTTTCTTTGATGATCTGGAGTATCTCGTCAGACTCGAGCCGCTGGTCAGATCGCGCCGGCGCCGCGAGCAGAATAGCCTGCGGCGCACGGGCAGCGGGCGCATTGAAGCCAAACGCGGCATACGTACTACGCTCGGCCATCGGAACCGCTTCGCTAAACTGATCAACCAGCGCAACCGCAACGTCTGCGCCCAGCCACACGCCGGCCGGTCCATAAGTAGCAACGAACCGCGGCGTTCTGATGCTCGTAATCCCGCCCGCGCCTCGCCGGCGGTCTACGTTCTGCGCGACCAGACCTGTCTGCCACGAATCACCTGGCGAGTTGGTCCACGCGCTTAATGGCTCGAAGCGATTGAGAATGCTAGCCTCGAGCTGAAGCGTCTCCAGGCGCGCGAGCGCGGGGCGTACTGCGGCAACCACGCTTAGCCACTCTTGATCGAGGTTGGCCTCAGCGGCGTTTATCTTGACTCCGGAGATATCGCGCACCGACTCGGTCGACCAGCGCGCGGTGATAGTGAGCTTTCCATCTGGCGACGCTATCTGAGCCAGTGCCAGGGCCAGATCCGTCACCGGTAAGCGGGCCGTGCCGGGATCCTCGGCCGCTGGAGTCGCGTTCAGTCGCGCGGTCAGCGTGGCTATTCCCGCTTGGGTCAGTGTCAGCAAGTCATCCGGCGAAGTCTCTGCCTCTCCAAACAGCGCATTGAGAAGGGCCTTCCGCAATTCAGGAGTCGCTGGACCAACGAGGCCCCACCCGAGCGCTCGCCGGAGCCATGCGACGCGTTGCGCGTCGGTAACGCCCGCTGCGCCGATCTCGGCCGCAAACGCCGCGCACGCCGTGCGAGCCCTCTCGTATCTCTGGAACAGTTCGAGCCGCTGAGCATTCTCAGACTGCCGCTGCGTCTCCTCGGGCAAATCAGATTGTGGCGCGACGTCCGGAAGCGCCGCTGGCCTCGCGCCCAGGATTCCCGCCATCTGCCTGATCAAACGATGCGCGGGCGGAGATGTTACCTTGGCGCGCCCGCGCGGGGTTGACTCAGCCCCAAGCTTGGTGCGGACCGCCTCAATCAGAAAATCCTCCGGCACGAGAACAATACCAAGCGGGTCGAGCGACAGCTCCGCCAACGTCACAACTGCGCTCAGATCGACCTCAACGCCATTGACCTCTTCTTTCCATTCAGCGCGCCACGACCACTGATCAGGATTGCCGAAGCGGTCCTCAAGTAATGCTGCGAGCGAGGCGTCCACGAGCTCGATGGGCGTACCATTCTCCACGGGCGGTCGATGCGGCATGACCGCGATTACACTGGTCGCGAGGCGATAGCCAGAGGGAGGCGTGCGCAAAAACTCGAATGCTGGTGGCCGGCTAAATCCGGCGGCAGCATCCATGACCTCGGCAGCGATGTCCGCGTGTCCTGTCACCACCTGATGCACGCCCTCGGCGATCAACAGGTCGCTATACACCTCCAGTGCGCCCTTCAGTTCCTTCAACTCTGCGAGCTGCCGCACGCGCTGCTCGATGATCAGCACGCCGGGGATGGTATCCGCCAGCAGCCCTTCGAGCGCGTTCAGGCCGTGACACACATCCGCACGATTCGGCTTGTCCGGACGGAGCGGGGCAGCACTACGGATCGCTCTGACGCGATCGGGACGGCCGATGATGCCCTCGACGCGACGGCCCACCACTTCAAAGATGTGAAAGCCCATGCGTACTTCCTCGGTCATCTCGAACGCGAGGCGTACGCGCGTGGAAGTAAGGTCCATCTTCCAGATGTTCCGATCATCGGCTGTTCGCTCGCGATCCGACGACAGAAATTTGTCGCGCAGGATGATGCTCGTAAGAGCCTGCGTATGCGACGGCGCATGCAGCCGCCCGGCGCGATTCGGACCGGGGACGCCGAGGAATGGCCCATCCAGCCAGCCGTACGCACCGAGGCGGTGTAGACGCCGCGGGCTAGCAGCATGCTGTCGAAGCCGGCGCCACGCGACGCCGGTGGCCCAGGGATCGATGCGGTGGCCCGCCGTATCGAGCGTCGCACGCAGCGCGCGTTCGAGTTCTGCGAGCCGCTCTGGCGGAAGCACCAACCGGCTCACCTCGCGCTGCGAGTCGAGCGGATCGCGCCCGCGCTTTCTGTGCTGCTCCAGCTCCTGTGCGAGATCGAAGACGGCTTTCTGATGAAGGCGAAGCAGATTGGCCACAGGCCCGCGGCCCAAACCATTCTGCTCAGCGTTGACAAATCCAGGTTGGAAGTTCTCCAGCGGTGTCGTCGTCGGCGGGTCGTCCCATCGCAGAGCATTGAGGAGTGGCCCGATTGCGCCCTGAGCCGACTGCACGTACCAGGCCTTCATGAGCAACACGGAATGCGCAAGCAGCCGCAGCAGCAAACTGTCGGGAAGTATGCTTCGCATCAGCTCGAGAAAGACGTTAGCGACGTCCTGCGTGTAGAGCGCCTCGAACATTTTCTCGAGCCTGAGATCGGGCGGCATGCGGCGTGCGCCAACCAACGGGAGCTGCAGTGGCAGACTGTGGCCGATCGCGAGGTACGCTCGCGATGGCTCATGGCGTAACACGTCGGCCGCCGATCGCCACGCGCGTTCAGCTTCGGCCACAAAGTCGGCCTGTGGCACAGCGGGGTAGGCGGCTGCGAGCTGGGCGGCCGGCAGGAATGGGCGATACACATAGCGCGCACTCACGCCCGTGCGTGCCAGCAACTCGAGTAAACGTCTGGCGTCGGCGCCGACGATCGTACCATGATCTTCCGCAGCGCTTACCCAGCCAGGACGAAGGCGAATGAGTGCTTTGACGATGCGCGTTTCGATCTGATCGATATCGGTGGCGCCGGAAGGTTGCCAGCGTTCGAGAGAGGTGACTGGCAGCAGGCCATACGGCTGGGTGGCGATTCGCAATGGCAGAAGTGGTCCTTCCGGGTGAAGCGACTGCGCGGCCCACAGCCCCAGCACATGCCCGTCGTCTGCGCAGTTCCAGAGGTCGCGGAAGTAGTGGCCCCACAACGCTGGCCAAAGCGCTTGCACCAGTCGGCGAGTATCGTTGATGTCGCCCGACGCACCGGGCACATACCGCAGCGCGGCGCCATCGCCGCAGACAGCACTGCCGATTGCATCCACGCTGGAATCGCGCTCACCGCGTAGTCGCTTCACCGCCACTCTGCGCCAGGTCTCACGGTCTCTCGCAAGGTCGGCGGCCGGCGCGCCCTGAACCGTGTTGGTCGGCGCACCGATGCGCAGCAGTCCCATCACGCCGGCATCTGCGTGTGCCGAGAACTGCGCGGCCGGCGACTCGTCGCCTATGCCCCAGACGTACAGCGCTTTGATGGTGTCGGGCGTGCAGCCGGGAGGCAACGCGAACTCGCCGCCCATGCCGACGGCCTTCGCCTTGGTCCAGGATATGAGCCAACTCTCGAACGCCTCGTCTCGGCTGGCAGGTAGTGGCAGGGTCAACGCCGCTTGATCGGGACTGAGTGTGCCGATGTGGTGCTCTTGTCCGTTCAGCGTGACGGCGACGACGTCCAGTACCGGAGGCAACCCGGCCACGCGATCCGCCGTGTTAATGCCTATCCGATCGGGTGGCACGGTGACAGTGAACGCGCCGTCCTGCAACTCAGTCGGAAACGCCGCCACCAACCACGCGGCTCGGGGACCGCTGACACGATCGGACAGCCGCTCCCACGCCACCATACCCTCAGCGTGATCCAGCCAGTTGGCCGATGGTGTGCCTGCAGCAGGGGCCATCACGCGCGAACGGTTCCACAACTCTTCGAGACACTCAACCTCGCTCGCAGTCACCTTCGGTTGATCCCGCATGATTGATGGCTCGTCGGGAATCACGCGCAACGACAGCTTCCAGGTATCGTCCGGCTGATGATCGAAAAGTGTCTCCAGGCGTAGCGGCAGCATCACGCCGATTTCGCGAAACGGGTACGCGCGAACGTTGGTTGGTTGGCGCAACCAGCGGCCGAGCGCGGTGCCCACGACTTCGTTCATTACGTCTGCGTCCCCGCCAACAGCATTCGCGACCTCGTCCAGAAAGCCCGGACGTGAATCGCCGGCCGCCCGCGGCAATGCTTCGATCGCGGCTGCCCCGGCCGGAGTCAGGAGTGGCTCACGCTCTAGCGCCAGTAGCGCGAGGTCTTCTTTGACTATTGCGTGCAGATTCGCCGCGGTGGTCCACAGCCAGTCAGCGGCCACGGCCCGAGCGTTCTGATCGCTGACTTCCCAACGATCCATTGCGAGTTCTGTTTTTTCGGTGTCGAGCGCGGTGCGCTGCGCTTGCGCGGCGGCCAGTTGCTGTTTAAGCGCACTTCGCTCCAGCGGATCGGCATCCGGAGGAAGCGCGTTCAGCGTCGCTTCCAGTGTGGCAACGCGTATCGTTGCGGCTTCGATGGCGTCGCCAACGATAGTGCGCCGGCGGTCGCGCTGGGCAAAAGTCATCATGGGTTGAGCCCCTGTTGCTCGAGTTCAGCGCCACTGATTGCGACGCGTGTAGGTCTGTCGATAGTGCGTTCGGCGAACTTGGCGCTGTGGGGCCAAATCAGACCGCGGTCGTTGCGGAATCGCAGCTCCGCTGGCGGCTCATCGAGCACTAGCCAGAACTCGTCGAGCGCCTGCGGGTCGACGTCGAACGCAAAGAACACTAGATCCGGCTCCATCTGGCCAAAGAAGATTGGGCCGAAGTAGCGACGCTGGCTACGGTCGGTGGGTGAGTCGTCAAACTTCGGCGGGGCCTTGAGCAGCGTATCGACGTCGTCTCCGGGACGCGGTCGAACAAGATACACAACTGTGGACGGGTACCGGCGGAAAAGCGGTGTGCGGAACGCGATGACGAGATCTTCTTTTCCTGTGACGTCTCCGGGTTTGATCGCTTGATGCGACAAGTCGCCGACGTCATCGGCGTCAGGGGCGGCGATTGGCTTGGACGGCCAGCCGGCGATTGGCCTGATGTCGGCCTCGCGTTTCCCGCTATCATGGTTCACGTAACCCCAGAACATTCGCAAAGGCGTGCTCACGCGGGGCGCCGGCAGCAACCGCCAGCGCATCTCGCCGATAAACTGCGTGTTGATGCCCACCATGAACGCATCGATGAACGTCGGGTTCGTCTTGAGGGCGATAATCGAGTCGCGTGGGATAGAACCGGATCCCGGTAGCAGCCACTCACGTGAGTGCTTATTCAGCAGTGTCCAGGTGGGGTAGTCGAGTCCGATTGGCGCTTCGGGAGGTGCGAGCGTTTTCAGATCCAGGCCCCCGATCGTGCTGGCAACGCGCTGCCAGGCTGGAGGTTTGGCTTGTGTTGGGTCGATCGCCGCGGCGACCGCGGAGGCAAGCGCGTCCAGATTGATCGGATGGCGGTCATCTGGGGTCTCAGGCCGAGGCAATGCAGCGTGCAGTCCGGCCTCGCGTGTTCGTCCGTCCAAACCTTGTCCGAGACAATGCTCGATGGCCGCTAGCAGAAGCTCGCGCTCGAGAAAGATCGGCGTGGGTTGGGTGATGTTCGTAAGAAACTCCGCGATGAAGTCCCGACATTGCAATCCAAGTTCATCGTCGACGCGCCGGGCGAAGTCCGAAGCCGTCTGCGGGTTGTTCGGGCGGCCAGCGAAATCCGCCAGTAGCCGCTCGAGACGTTCGTCCGATCTTGGCAGACCAAGCGCCTCTTCGAGTGGCGGTTGGTTCAGTGCGCGAGCGACAGCGTCGATGTGCGGTAACCCGGCGGGGGTCTTTTCGACTGGAGATGGCGGCTCGTTTGCGGCATTCAGCACCGCTGCTCTGTCCACACGACCCGTTCCTGCAAACCGCGCGCGGGTGGTGCCGTTGCGCAACAGTCGCTGCCCTGCGCTTGAAAAGATCGCAGCATCGAGCGTGCTCGTCTCCGACGTCACCCGCGCCAGCACCGTGCCGCCGCCGGCAGCGAGCATGCGTCCCATCGCTGGTCCAAACACGCGAAGCCGGAGCGCCGCTGTGTCTGGTAGTCGGCGTGTCCAGAGCCGGCCTGCGGCGTCCAGGCCCATGGCGAGATGGCCGATGCGTTGACCTGCGTCTTGCAGCGCGCCCGCCTGCTTCACGGCGGCATCCATCAGCGACTCTTGCTCGACAATGCCCATCCAAAGGCCGAGGCCGGCGATGCCGCGATGCCTCGGATCGTCGTTGAGCGATTTGCTCCACTTCGCCGCGTCCGTATCCTCAAGCCATAGCCCACCGTACGCGGGGAGCTGGATGATCTTTCGCAGAGGGGGTGGGGGTATTGCGCCCGGTGGCGCTTCATCGGTGACGTTGTTGTTCAGGACATCGAGATCAGCGCGAGCAGCGGCTACGTCAGCTGCCTGCGGGAGGGGTGGCTGCAACGACGTGATCGCACCGCGTGCTTCGAGCGTCACATCGACATTCGTGACCGGGCGCTGATATCGAAGCTTGGCTTTGCCGAGGTCTCCTGCCTTCCTGAGTTTCAGTGCCGTTGCGAGTGTTTCAAAATCACCCTCCTCAGCTGTCCAGAAGCGCCAGCTGAAAAACGCCGGGAGGATGCCGTTCAGGGCGGCGCCACTCCAGAGAGGTTCGCCGGCCGGGTCGAACGCAGGCACAATCGCAGCCACGTATTCGCGTTGCGCGAGCAGTTGGCGCGGCGAGAGCAGTCGCGAGATGCTCACCTGACCCTCGGCGTGCACGTGTGCCCAGAGATGCGACATGCTCAGATCGTGATCGGTTAGCACGATCGGGTCGATGTGTGTGACCTGGCCGCCGGCAGTCTTCAGTTCCTCCGCCGTGCCGACGATAAGTACGATCCACGGTCGCAGTTCCTGGGCGCCGGCAGCGGCGGCGCGGGGTGTGTACCGCCAGGGCAGATCCGGTTGGTTGAAGTCGACATGCACAAGCTTCGTAGTCTCCGCATCGGAAGTGAACGGCTTTGGCGCGAGGTGCCGGATCGTGCCGGGCTTCAAGCCTGCAACGTCGCTCGCCGCTGTAAAGAGCACCGGCACCGCATCGGAGATCTGCTGACCGGTTGCCTTGTCTTCGAGCTTTAGCGGGAGCGTCCCCTTGAGGCGGCCTCCGTCGCGTTGGGCGGCAGCGAGGACCTTTGACCGTTTCCACGCTAAAAATGTCATTGTTGCCACGGCTAGAACACTCCTTGAAGGTTGACTGCGGTCGTGGTTGCGGGTTGCGCGATCCCCTTGCCGCCTCGTGTCGCGGCAAAGGCCTGTGTGCCACTCAGCTTTTGCGACACGATCGCGCCGCTCGCGTCGTGCGTATTCCAGGCTTCCTGTTTTGTAGTTACACGAGGCTCGCCAGGCTTCGCCGTGGCGGCGCCGGTGCGTTCCTCATGGACGCTATTCAATGCAGTGGTCATGTAGTTCACAGCAAAGATGCCGGTGGGTAATTTGATCCGTTTCGGCAACTTCACGAGGTCCAAACTGACGTCGCACGGCTCGGCGACTCCGTCGACCATGACCGAGAGCGACACTCGCATGCCAGACTGCGCTTGAGTAAAGCGGGCGTTGTTCAAAGCCTCCGACGCGCTCAGCGTCAAGTAAGTGCCAACACCGAACCAATCCTGTTCGGGCGCTGCTCCGTCGGCCTCAGACGTGAGCGCGATGTGATGCACGCGATCAAGGGGAGCCCCCTCGAAGCGCTGTAGGTCGAGTCCGAACGGCGCCCTTTTCTGCTCCCAGATGAGAGTCCCGACCGCCCCCAAAACAGGCACGCCGGCAATCGCGACTACGGGAGACGGCTGCAATACCACGCTTGCGTCGTCACCGTCGCACCGAAGATTGGCAGGCTTTCGCAGCTCGGACTGCAACGGTGCGAGCACATTTGTGATGGCCGGAACCTGATCGCCGCTGCTGCTGCCCAGACGCAGCGTGACGCTCGCGGATACACGGACGAACAGAATCTTTACCGATGCTTTGGCTTGGACCACGAGCGGACCGGGCCCACTCAGCGTGCCGCTGATTTGTACGCCGAAGAGTGATACACCAAACACCTCGACGTCGAAGCCGGCGTCGATGCTGGCCGTAAAGTAGAATGGCGAGTATTGCACCATTGCATCGAAGCGAAACCAGCCGTGCGCACCGATCGGGCCCAGCTCCAAACCCGCTTCGATCCCGGCGCCGATCTGGAAGGTGTTAGACGTAAGCGCAAGATAGGTTTCCAGCTTGAACCAGGCGATCTCGATCGACATGCTCGTACCGGCCCGGATCATCCGTGGGAGCTCGAGTCCACCAGGGTTAAACGAGGGGTGGAAGCCGCCAACGCTGAAGAGGAAGTATCCGTTGGCCCCGTATGCGATCCGCAGCGCGATGCTGCCCGTGATCGTGAACACGTGCATGATGTGAGAATTGATCAAAACAGCGTCGAAGTAGATCAGACTCTTGGTGAAATCGATGCCGCCGATGAAATCCATTCGGAAATAGATCAGCGCAAGCTTCTCCGAGCCCACGATCAGCTTCGCCGATCCTGCGATGAAGATCTGTCGTGGGCCGGGCAGCTCGATGAACACGCCGACATCCAGGCGCAGCAGCGACAGCCAGGAAATTTGGAGTGTTGGCCCAACGAGGAAGACGCCGCGTGCGGCCGGAAACATCCGCGGCAGCTGCCCGATTACCGTCAGCCCGTTTTTCAAAGGATCATCGCAAAAGAGGATCTGACCGCTCGCCCCCGATGCCAGTTGTTCGCGCAGCACGTCTGTGTCAGCACGGCGATTGATGCCGATGAGCCCGCCGACACCCGAGATCGCAAAGCCGAAGCCGATCTGCACGCCCGGCAGTGGCAGTCTAATGCCAAGAATTCCGACGAATGCCGGCGCTCCGTCCGCCGAGCCAAAAAGCGCAAAGGCGGCCACACCGATGCCGAGCACCTTTGCTTCGAAGCCGCCGGCAAACTGATCACCAGGCAACGCGGCGAGGAACCCGCCGCCTGACACGGGGCCCGCCTCGAACGAGATACCAAGGCCCGTCGGCGGCACGAGCCCGGCCACCTCTCCGTCCCAATGTCCGAACCACGCGCCCATCCCGTCCGCGAGCACGCGAACCGGACCAAACTCGCCTCGTGCTCCGAGGCGCACGATGGTCCGCGCGCGCAGCGTTTCTCCCTGCAGCTTCGCCTCGACGCGCACGAGCGCACGCTCGAGCGTCACACCCGCATCGCTTGGACCTGCGCGCACATTCAACGGCACCGCAAACTCCAGTCCCAGAGGAGGCACCCCTTGTCCACCGCCTTGCGCCTGGACGCCGACGCCTTGCAGGTACCCGATGCTGATGTCGGTCTGTAGCCGCACCTCGGCAGGAAATGAGGTGATGCTGGAAAGTAATCCCAACACCCTCGTCGAAAGCACAAACGCGACGCTCTCAACCACAAGACGCACACTGAAGAGCGGCGTTGTTGGCTTCACCGGCTTCTGGAAGCGTAACGAAAAGCGCGCCGGCCCCACTTCCAGCCGGGTACCATCGGCGGGCCCGATCACGGTGAGGCCACCTGGCGGCGTCCACTTGAGCGAGGCTTCGAAATCTCCTCCAGATGCCTGCGCGGGGTCGAACTTGCCGCCTGCCATCACCAGTCGATAAGTCAGCGCGCCGATGTCGGTCGATGACGCTACCAGCCTCAGGCCCCCGCCAAGGTCGAGCGAGCCTGCCGCAAAAGCCGGCACATTACTCAGCTTTAGCTCGACGCCATAACCGTCGAGCGGGTGTGTACCCGCGACATCCGGGCCGAGGATCGCGAGGTAGTCGCTGACAAGCGCGCGACCTGCGATCGCCTTTGCCTTGAACGTGGCGGCATCGAGAGGCGGTTTAACTGGAACGCCGATCTTCAGCGGCGAGCTGATGAGATCCTGCACGAGCTGGACGAGATCGACGGCGCCGTCGGCAAGCGGATTGGGAAGCGCTGCGAATCCCTGTTGCGCGTACTCCAGCCTTAGCAGCTCGGGAGGCGAGAACAGCAGCATTCCCGCGAGGACCTGCGCGATCTTCAGGTCGTCGAGATCCTGAATGCGCTGGAGGACGGCCACGAGCGTTGTGTCGCCCGGGGCTCGCAGAAATGCATCCAGCCGATTCCATGCGAGTCGAAAGGCGAACGCGCGCGGATTCTCGTTGCGGAACTCGAATTCGATGAGTCCCGCAAAGGTGAGCGCCTCGGCCAGCCGCGGCGCGCGAAGCTGTAGCGCGCGAACCACGATCGTGTCGCGCAACGCCGTGTCGCCAATCACGCGATCGAGCTCGTCGAGCCAATCAGCGAGACCGTTGTTGCCAGTTCCAAGCTGAATCTGGCTTAGTTTGTTCAGAATCGTCGCGATGTCGCCGAGTTTACCGGGAGGCAGAGGATCGCCCGCAGCCTGGTTACCCTGGAGGCTTTCCTTGAAGAAGTCGACAATAGCCTGCAACAAAGACGACACGTGGGTAAGGTCCTTTCCCAGCCGCAACGTCGTCCATCAGCACCGCACACAATGCGGGCTGATCACGCCATGAAATCTTAAGGCCTTGAGTTTCGAGGGCGATACTCGCCCAGTGTGAATACGACGAATCTTCTTTTGCAAAGTCATCCCGATAAAAGGCTATGAAAGTTCCAGGCTTGGCAACCTACTAAGGACTGGGCTATAGCTTGGCATTAGTCTTCTTGGGGGAAGCGTCCCCTGCTACAGGCGGTCACCTGCACAAAAGCCCTGAGTCGTCGGTCGGGGTAAACCACTCAGTGGACAATCATAAGAAATCGTTTACGTGAGACTGCAGGTGTGTCGCACGGAACGACGGCAATGGAGATTTTTTGCGCGGCGAATAACATCACACTCGCCGCAACTTGTCAATCAAAGATTCAGTTACAAACCGCGGAAGGTTCCTCTCGAACATTGGTGGGGACCGCGGTTAGGTCTAAGCGATTTTAGTTTTCGTCGTATGAGCGGGGACAGGGTCCGCCTTCGTGACCTGCAAGTTTGCGCAGCTTGAGCCGTCATTTTGGAGTTTGGAGTTGCTGCAACAGAGCTTGATGAAGGGAAAAGCGATAGACTAGGGCGTGTAGGGACATCAAACAAGCTGCATGATCTCAAAGAGAATCTCGAAAATGTGCCTGGTTGTCGCGGGTGTGGCCACATGCTTAATGGCCGGTTTTCACTTCTTCCTCCCACACATTTTTGGTTGGGGGACGTATGTCAAAGAGGTGCCCGCACCAATCAGTTGGGGTTTATTCGCGATCAATTTTTTCTTCAGTTGCCTGCTTCTCGGGGGAGGCATTGCGACAATCATTGCCGGCCGCCACAGAAGAGAGAGTCCTTTGCTTAGCAACTGTATCATCTGGGGCATGGGTATATTTTGGATCATTGACCTTGTGTACCAGATCGTATTTCCATTCCCGGTAGCCACCGTGCGTTGGGTATTGCTGACCTTCGCAGCCTTTGTCGCGCTTCTTTACATCTTCGCGATTCAAGACTCGGCCGGTTCGAATATACCTCGGGAATCTTAGGCTGAGGGTACGACGACTTAATCGGAGCATTGCGTTTTTCCATGATGTTAACGCGCGCACCTCGACCGACTCTACGCCCCTTCGTAAAGACTCTGTGGGCAATGGACCAGTCGTCCACACCATGTTCGGTACTGGCTGATCGAGAGCGCGTCCTGCCGACGGGAACGATGCACCTTGCCATTCGACTCTCGAACCACCCGCTCCGTCTCTTCGAAGATGTCCACGATTGCACCAGGCGGGAGATCGGCTACGCAATCGTTGGTGGAGCGCGCAGCACCTACTACGTACGTGACATATCGGAGCCGGCAAGTTCGGTGGGCGCGCAGCTTCTCCCAGGCGCTTCTGAGCTCCTCTTCGGCGTGCCCGCCGACGAGCTTGCTGGACGCCATACATCGCTCGAAGACCTCTGGGGTCATTCCGCCGTTGAGGCCCGAGAACGACTTCTTGAGGGCGGCTCTCTCGAGCGCCGGCTGGATATTTTCGAGGCACTTCTTGTTGCCCGGCTTCAACCGGCAGTTCCGGGAGTTCGCCGGAATAACACCGAGCGAGTACGACGAACTCTCGCCGTTGTCCCCAAATCACGTTCCCATCCGCCGATCACCACGCTGACAGATTGTAGGGTCAATTTCGTTCAAGACAGGAAGTCGCTCGGGAAGTACCTTGCTACCGTCGTTCATTCTAGAGAGGAGAACACCAATGAAAATACACGAGCTGTTCGCTTATCTGTGCGTCGAGAACGCAGCAAGGGCAATTGAGTTCTATACGAAGGCTTTTGGCGCTCAAGAGAAGTTTCGCCTCACCGAGCCGAGCGGTCGTATCGGCCACGCTGAGCTAGACTTCGGGGGAACCACTATGATGCTGTCAGACGAGTATCCCGAGTACGGTATCAAGGGACCGAAGGCAATCGGCGGGACCGCGGTCACGATTCATATCCACGTCGATGACGCGGATGAAGTGATTCGGCGCGCCGTGGAAGTGGGCGCCGAGATCGAAAGGGAGCCCCAGGACGCGTTCTATGGAGAGCGCTCGGGAAGCATACGCGATCCTTTCGGGCACAGGTGGAACATCGGGCACAGCATCGAAGATGTCTCCCCCGAGGAGATGCAGCGTCGCTACACGGAGATGCTGGCGGAGAAGTAAGCGGCAGCGGCTTCGTTCAGAGGGTCACCATCGGAGATGTCACTGGCGACGGAAGGCCTGATTTAATAACGGCGAACACCTCGAATATCTCGGCCCTGGTTGGTGTTGGGCAGGGAGTCTTCCTTAACGCTGTCCGCTCGCCTTTCACAGTATTCGACAACGGACCGTTATAGCCAACGAGAGCGACCCCAACCCGTCCAACAACACACACACAGTGACCACGACCGTCGTGCCTTGAGAAGCGATATTGAGCAAAAAATTAGCCACAGATTAACGCGGATGATACGGATCAAAACACAAGCAAAACATTGGTCGATTTCTTAAGTTCTTGTCTGATCTGATTCGTGTCATCCGCGTTAATCTGTGGCTAATTTCTCTTTCTGTGGAAAAATAAGGTTTTTCACAGCTTCGACCGCGCAGTGGTACTGATGACCTTACCTGTCAGGCAATGGATAACTACTTTATTGCCTATGGTGACCTGGCTGACCTTGGAGCATGTTCCGCTAAATAGAAAGGACAAACCAAATCTCCGTTAGCGCTTATAAACTGAAGAAGCAAAGGTTGAGTCGCAGAAGGCAAAATGTTGAGCTACACTTTGGATTGTTAGGAGACGCTGAAAAGAAACGATCCACGAACTCACACGAACGCGCACGAAATCTCTTTCGTGTTATTTCGTGTGAATTCGTGGATCGATCTTGATGAGGAAAAGAAAAAATAGGAATTGAATTGAGGCACAACCGCCCCGCGTGGTCAATGGGCTTTGAGTCCGCAGGAGAGACAAGTAGCGCAGGCACGGCGTTTCAAACGTCCTGTCGAATGACTCTTTAGTTCTTAAGGGTTGACGATGGATGATCTTGTGGCGGCTCGCTCGCAGATGGCGATGTCGCTGGCCTTTCATATCATCTTCGCGGCCATCGGCATTGCGATGCCGTTGCTGATGGTCATTGCCGAGTGGAAATGGCTCAGAACGCGCCAAGAGGTATACCTGCAACTGGCGAAGCGCTGGGCCAAGGGGACGGCGATCCTCTTCGCGGTCGGCGCGGTTTCGGGCACCGTTCTTTCTTTTGAACTGGGCCTGCTCTGGCCGCGCTTCATGGGCTATGCCGGCGCAATCATCGGGATGCCGTTTTCGCTTGAAGGCTTCGCTTTCTTTACCGAAGCAATCTTCCTCGGCATCTATCTCTACGGGTGGAAGCGTGTGCCACCGCGGGCGCACCTGCTGGCCGGCGCCCTCGTCGCCCTGAGCGGCGCGCTCTCCGGCATCTTCGTTGTCATCGCTAATGCTTGGATGAACAGCCCCAGAGGTTTTGATCTAGTCGATGGCAAACCAATCAACATAGACCCCGTAGCGGCGATGCTCAACCCGATGGCGCTTTCTCAGACCATCCACATGACTATAGCGGCATACGCGGCGACCGGGTTTGTCGTCGCTGGCATTCATGCTTATCTCTTGCTGCGCGACCGCACAAACCTTTTTCACCGACGAGCGCTCGCCATCGCGCTTGTGGTTGGAGGCACTGCGGCGCTCCTTCAACCTCTAAGCGGGGATTTAAGTGCGCGCCACGTCGCGCGCTATCAACCGGCCAAGCTCGCTGCACTTGAAGCCCATTTCAAGACTGAGGCCGGCGCAGGCTTGAGTATCGGTGGTATCCCCGATGTCGAGAGGGGCGAAACGAATTACGCCATAAAGATCCCGTACGGGTTGAGCTTGCTTGCGTTCCATGATCCTCACGCTACGGTGAAGGGGCTTAACGATTTCCCACGCGATGAGTGGCCCAACACTTTGATCGTTCATGCCGCTTTTCAAATTATGGTCGGGTTGGGCACGTTGATGGCGGTCATATCTGTTTGGGGAGCGTTTCTCTGGTGGCGCAAGCGGACGCTCCCGGACGGCAAGTGGTTTCTGCGAAGTTTAGTGATCGCCGCGCCTGCGGGGATGCTCGCCGTCGAGGCGGGATGGACCGTTACTGAGGTTGGGCGGCAGCCGTGGATCATCTACGGCGTCATGCGCACGTCAGAAGCCGTCACGCCGATGCCCAGGCTCGTCATTCCCTTCGTGGTCTTCACGCTGCTCTATGTGTTTCTCGCTATCGTTGTCGCCTGGTTACTCTTCCGCCAGGTGGCGCAGAGCCCGCGAGTCGGCGGCGCTGAGGATCAGGGACCGGGCGAGGAGGTACCTCATCTTGTCGCTTGAACTGCTGCTTGCCGGGGCCATGCTCGTCTCGCTCACGTTCTACGCCCTCCTGGGCGGCGCCGATTACGGCGGGGGCGTGTGGGACCTGTTCGTGCGCGGGCCGCGTGCTAACGACCAACGCGCTTTGATTGCCCAGGCCATCGGCCCGATTTGGGAGGCTAACCACGTCTGGCTGATCCTCGTCATCGTCATTCTGTTTACGGCCTTCCCTCCGGCGTTTGCAACAATCGCCACTGCCCTGCATATTCCCCTGACGCTGCTCCTGATCGGGATCGTGTTGCGCGGCTCTGCCTTCACCTTCCGCACGTACGACTCGCAGCGCGACAGTGTGCAGAGACGTTGGAGCCGCGTCTTTTCCATCGCAAGCATCATCACACCCGTGCTCTTAGGCGTGATTGTCGGCGCTATCGCCTCGGGCGCGATTCGCATCGAAAACGGCACGGTTGCCTCCGGATTTGTTCGACCGTGGCTGGCGCCATTTCCATTCGCCGTCGGGTTTTTCGCTCTGTCACTTTTTGCCTTCCTCGCGGCGGTCTATCTAACGCTTGAGACGACTGACCGGGAGTTGCAGGATGACTTCCGGCTACGCGCACTCGTCTCTGGTTTGGCGGTCGGAGCGCTGGCGCTCGTTGTTTTTCTGTTAGCGGGAAGCTACGCGCCGAAGATACGCGCGGGGATTAGCGCAAGCCCGTGGGCTATTCCACTACACATCGCCACGGCATTGTGTGCCGTAGGAGCGTTCGGAGCACTTTGGAGACGTAAATATCGCCTGGCGCGATTGTGTGCCGCAGGGCAGGTGACATTGATCCTGTGGGGTTGGGCCCTCGCGCAGTTTCCCTACATCGTCGCGCCCGACGTCACGATTTACTCCGCCGCCGCCCCACCCGAGACGCTCCGTCTTCTGTTAGCGGCGCTCGGTGCGGGCGCGCTCGTTCTCTTTCCTTCGTTCTACTATTTGTTCCGCGTCTTCAAAGGTCAAACGGCATTGGCTGGCCCAACAGGCGAGGCCGGCTCTCCGGGAACTGAAGACAAGAGGCGCAGGTAGAAGGCAGACATACTGCGCCCGCAGAATTTGCTAACCACAATCCATCACGACTGAAGTAGAATTGTAGTTTGTTCGGGTTGCTGCGTTGACCCTCGCGTTCACCGGAGATTGATATGCGTCTTTCTCGCTACCTAATTCCTGTTATGAGGATGCTCGCATCCTCAAGCGCACGCCCCCTCAAGTAAATGGTGTTGTGCCGTTAAGCAGTGATTGGAGGTTTCTTGATCTGGTACACGACGTGTTCGACGGTTTTTCCATGAGGATCCGTTTTTTCACGACGCTCTGTCATAACGCCACCGATTTTTTCCACTGCTTTTTGCGACCGGACATTCGTTGGCCCTATCAGGAAAACAACGCTCTCTACAAATTTGAACGCATGGTCCAACATGAGGCGTTTCAACTCCCCGTTGTACTTTCCGCCCCAATGAGAGCGAGCAAGAAACGTCCAACCAATCTCAATTTCTCGTTTCTTGGGTTCAAATCCGAAGTACCGAGACGAACCAATAATTTTTTGAGTCTTACGGTCTATGACAACAAAGGCACCCGCCGATTCTAACGACTCCCGAAAAAATTCTTTGAAAACCTCTTCTTTGTAACGATCGTGGGCAGGATGTTGCTCCCAAATCAGCGGGTCGGAAGCCACGGCGAACAAGCCTTCCCAATCCTCCGGTCTAAGAGGTCGAACTTCAAGAAGATCGCCAACAAGGTGAGGCTGCAGTTCAAACGTTTCACGCCGATCCGGTTCCTGATTCAAAGCCTCTTGATAGCTCATGGAGGACACAATGCGAGATCCTTAGTGCGATTTTCTCCGTGCGCTCCGTGTCTCCGTGGTGACGTTTCTTCTTCAATACGATTTACCACGGAGACACGGAGAACACGGAAAATCAGCGTGAAAGACATTAAATTTTACCCTCATTGTGATTTCACAACAATCGAGAGCGGCTTTTACGAGTCATACTCCATCGAGCTCGCCGACATTACGAGAATTCGGCAATTGAGCAACTGGATGACTACGAGAGAGACCCGTTGGCTACCGCGTGAGGAGGCATTCGTGAGTATAATTGGAACTTCAACAGATTACTTGCAACTAGATCCAGAGAGACCTTAGGGCTCCCAAAGAAAGCATTCGATAAGCATCGATATCAACGTGCACGCAAAGAAAAGGAGTTCTCATGACCGATCAGAAAAAAGCAACGCTCGAACCGACAATCACGACAGAAGACGGCACGCAGATTTACTACAAGGACTGGGGTAAGGGACAGCCTGTAGTTTTCAGCCACGGATGGCCGTTGAGCGCGGACGCCTGGGAAGACCAGATGGTATTTCTGGGCGCCCACGGATTCCGCTGCATCGCGCACGACCGCCGCGGCCATGGCCGATCGAGCCAGCCATGGGATGGGAACGAAATGGACACATACGCTGACGACCTGGCGGCGCTCGTTGAAGCCCTTGACCTGAAGGACGCAATCCATGTTGGTCACTCCACGGGCGGTGGCGAAGTCGCCCGCTATATCGGCCGCCACGGCACGAAACGTGTCGCCAAGGCCGTGCTGATCGGCGCGGTCCCGCCGCTCATGTTGAAGACGGACGCCAATCCCGGGGGCTTGCCGATCGCGGCGTTCGACCAGATCCGAGCCGGCGTTCTCGCGGACCGCTCACAGTTCTTCAAGGATCTCAGCGCCCCGTTCTACGGAGCCAACAGGCCGGGCGCCAATGTCTCGCAAGGTCTGCGTGACTCTTTCTGGCTCCAGGGAATGCTTGCCGGATTCAAAGGCGTCATTGATTGCATCAAGGCCTTCTCTGAGACAGACTTTACGGAGGATCTCAAGAAGTTCGATGTGCCCACGCTCGTGATGCACGGAGACGACGATCAGATCGTGCCGATCGGCGCTTCGGCGATGCTCTCGTCCAAGATTGTTAAGGGAGCAACGCTGAAGGTCTATCCGGGGGCGCCGCACGGTATGTGCTCAACCCTTAAGGACCAGGTCAACGCGGATCTGCTCGCGTTCTTCAAAGGGGAGCGATCAGCCTCGGCGTGATGAAGTCAGTACCACCCGCTATACCGCGGGTGGTACTGACCCGTTGAGCTCGGTTTGTGGCACACTGAAAACTGAAATAGGGCCACTGCCCTAAGAACAAGAAAGGACCATCGAATGACTATCCAAACAAAGAACGTTGTTTTCGTTACCGGAGCGTTTGTCACTAATGCGTGTTGGGATGAATGGAGAAGTTATTTCGAGGACCAGGGCTACAACACCGTTGCCCCGCCTTGGCCCTACAAAAACGGAACTGCCGCACAACTGCGGGCCAGGCAACCAAACGATACCGACTTGGCTGCGGTAACACTTACCGAGGTGATCGATAGTTATGCAAAAGTCGCGAAGGGATTTGCGGAGAAGCCGATCCTGATCGGGCATTCCACGGGCGGTCTTATTACTCAAATCATTCTCAATCGAGGTTTGGCCGCCGCGGGAGTCGCCATCCATTCGGTTCCGACGCTGGGAGTATTTCCTTATGAGTTTTCGTTTCTCCGAGGCGGATGGAAATCACTGGGATTTTCCACTTCGCTGAAGAAGACCTATTTGATGTCCTTCAAAGATTGGCAATATGCATTCGTCAACGGCATGCCTTTGGAGGAGCAAAAAGCCGCGTATGAAACCTTCACCGCACCGGAATCGAAAACTTTGGCGAGAGGTGGCTTATCCAAGGCGGCGAAAGTAGATTACGCAAAACCGCACGCTCCGTTACTGTTTACATCGGGGAGCACGGATCACATAATCCCCGCACATCTGAATTACCGCAATTTCAAGAAGTACGAAAGCAACGGCTCCGTTCTCGACTATAAGGAGTTTCCCGGACGGAACCACTTTGTGTTGGGCCAGCCAACCTGGAAAGAAGATGCCGACTACATTCTGAACTGGATCGCAAGACAGCAGCCAACACAAGTTGAAAGAGAAGTGCCCGACTCGCAATCCCCTCCCGCGTTGCATCACGTTGCTGGTAAGTAGAGGAATTCTATAAACATCACGCGCCTAACGGCGCTCTACAGCGAGGTTGTCATGACTAGCCCAGACATAGTTCGACTCAAGAATGAGGTTACTGATCGCGACCACGTTACCGGATCGCAAAGCGCACCTGTAACGCTGGTCGAGTATGGCGACTTCGAGTGCATTCACTGCGGACGCGCTTATCCGGTAATCAAAGACTTGCAAAAACATCTGGGCGACAATCTGCGCTTTGTCTTCCGTCACTTCCCAATTGTTCGGACCCATCCCCATTCCTTGCGGGCTGCAGAAGCGTCGGAAGCAGCCGGAGCCCAGGGAAAATTCTGGGAGATGTACGACCAATTGTTCATGCATCAGCAGGCGCTGGAGGATCGTGACCTTTCGAACTACGCGAAACGCATTGGCCTGGATGTTACGAGATTCGCACACGACATGGCGGAAAATACTTTTCTCAATCAGATCGAAGCCGACTACGACCGTAGTATCTTTGACGAGCATGTGACGGGCACTCCAACCATCTACATCAATGACGTGCGCTACAACGGCTCTGCGGAAGTCGGGAGTTTGTTGACGGCAATCAAACAAGCGGACACCGAAGGGCGCATACGATCGCCGGAAAGTGCCGGCAGAATACGAAGCGTCCTTGGCCGACTGCGCCGGGGCGCCAATAGCTGAGCGAGGATTTCTATGACGATCTTCTACAGACCCGGGGGAGTTTAGGGCAATTGTGTCGCCGCACTCCAAAGAGTTTGAGATCCGCAGCGAAAATCAACCGTCGCAACAAGTAAAGGGCTCCAATGAAAATGTTCACGCGTGTGCTATCCAGCGCCGTAGCAATTCTGTCCTAACAGGCGAGAAGGCCTCCGGGACCTTCTTGATCGAGCAAGCGCGCCTGGTTGATACGGAGGTGCAGGGAGTTGTTATTAAGGACTCAGGGCACTGGCTGATGGAAGAAGCGCCCCGTCAGGTCATTCCCCAGCTGATTACGTTCATCAACAAATCGATCCAATACTAACGTAAGGGAAGGGGATTAGATTGAGAGGCAATATGGATTTAAGAGCGAGAAAAGTAGCGAGGGTCATTCAGCCGGAAGCTACCTCAGACGGCGCAGGTGTGAAACTGAGATGACCAAGCCGCGCTACCAGGAGATCGGCGCCCATGATATTCCGGAAGTTGAGCGCGAGGATGGCGTGCGGATTCGTGTCATCGCCGGAATGGTTGATGATGTGAGCGGATCAGTAAAAGAGATTGCCGCCGACCCGACCTATCTGGATATTTCCGTTCCGGCCAATACATCATTCTTTCATCCGATTCCTGCGGGCCATACGGCGTTTGCGTACGTGTATGCTGGCAAAGGAATCTTTGGCATTACCAGCGAGGACGATGGTGAACAAGTCGCCGCGCCGCGCCTGGTCGTGTTTGATAACGGCGATCATGTGCAGATCGGCGCGTTGGGAAATGGCGTGCGCTTTTTACTCATTTCCGGTAAGCCACTGAACGAGCCCGTCGCGCGCTACGGCCCTTTCGTAATGAACACAGAAGAAGAGATTGAGCAGGCATTGCAGGATCTGCGACGTGGGACTTTTGTGAAATGACGGATACTGAAACCATAGCCATGACCGATCCGACACCAACGACTCCTGCGTCCGCCGCCAATCACATGTTTCCGACGCTCACTTCTGGGCAACAAGCACGCCTTGCGGTGCACGGGCGAGTGCGACACGTCCAGACAGGCGAAACAATCGTTGAAGCGGATGGCAGCGGGAACAAGTTTTTCGTCGTCGTCACGGGTCATCTCAATATCCTTAAAACGTCAGGAGATACCGAGGAAGTCGTGGCCGTCGTTGCGCCAGGGGCTTTCACCGGCGAGCTTAGCATGCTCTCCGGCCGGCGCGGACTCGTCCGAATACGCGCCGGCGAACGCGGTGAAGTCATCGAAATCGATCGCGAACATTTGCTGGCGCTTGTCCAGACTGACAGCGAGCTGAGCGACATCCTAATGCGAGCCTTCATCCTCCGAAGGTTGGAGCTGATCGCGCGTGGGGTCGGAGAGGTCGTGCTCATCGGGTCAAGTCATTCCCTCGGTACGTTTCGTATCAAGGAGTTCCTAACGCGTAACGGCCACCCTTATTCCTACATTGATCTCGATCGTGACGCCGGCGTTCAGGAACTGCTGGATCGCTTCAACGTCGCGGTCACGGACCTGCCGGTGCTGATCTGTCGTGGCCAGACGGTGCTCCGGAACCCGGAGAATCAGCAAATCGCCGACTGCCTCGGCTTCAATGAGGGAATCGATCGGACGCAGGTGCGCGACCTGGTCATTGTCGGCGCCGGACCTGCAGGTCTGGCAGCAGCGGTTTACGGAGCGTCTGAGGGACTTGATGTCCTGGTGCTGGAGTCGAACTCTCCTGGAGGACAGGCTGGTTCGAGTTCGAAGATCGAGAACTACCTCGGCTTTCCGACGGGTATCTCAGGACAGGACCTCGCGGGACGCGCGTATACACAGGCGCAGAAATTTGGCGCCCAGGTGCTGATCGCGAAAGATGCCAAACGGTTAGCGTGCGATCGGAGGCCTTACGCGGTCGAGATCGATAACGATCAGCGGGTGCCGGCGCGCGCAGTCGTCATTGCGACAGGTGCCCAGTATCGGAGGCTGCCTCTCGAAAACTTGTCTCAGTTTGAAGGTGCCGGCGTCTACTACGGAGCAACACACCTTGAGGCGCAATTGTGTGGAGGCGAAGAGGTAATTGTGGTGGGGGGCGGAAATTCCGCCGGCCAAGCCGCAGTCTTCCTCGCGCAAACGGCCAGGCGTGTGTACATGTTGGTCCGTTCGGGCGGGCTGGCGGAGAGCATGTCGCGATATTTGATTCGACGCATCGAAGAGAGCCCTATTATTGTCATGCGAACACACACAGAAATCACGGCCCTCGAAGGGAGTGACCATCTCGAGCGCGTGTCGTGGCGTGATAGTCAGTCTGGGAGTGTTGAGACTCATGACATCGGCTTCGTCTTTGCAATGATGGGCGCGGTTCCCAATGCTCGCTGGCTTAATGGGTGTCTCGCGCTCGACGCCCAGGGATTCATCAAGACAGGACCGGATCTGTCTCCGGAAGATTTGGCTGCCGCGCATTGGCCGCTCGCGAGGACTCCCTATCTCCTGGAAACCAGTTTGCCCGGAGTGTTCGCAGTGGGCGACGTTCGGGGAAATAACATCAAGCGCGTAGCGTCAGCCGTCGGGGAAGGATCGATTGCCGTCGCTTTCGTACATCAAGTGCTCAACGAGTAGAGAGGAAGATGATGGTCGAGGAAACGTGCCCTCATATAGGGGCGATTAAAACAGTCAAGCATGCGAAGCGACGCGAGTGCGAAGAGTGCGTGAAGATCGGCGCGCAATGGGTCCATCTGCGGACGTGTCAAACGTGCGGCGCGACGGTGTGCTGCGACGACTCGCCGAATCGCCACGCTACGAAGCACGCGCACGCGAGCGGACACCCGGTGATAGCATCAGCGGAACCCGGCGAGCGCTGGTTGTATTGCTATCCCGACGATGCGTTTGCGGAGTATTAAGTAATGGAGGAGAATTTCACCACGGAGGCACGGAGTTCACAGAGCAATAGAACACACTGGCCCGCAACTACAGATCCCAAGTCACGTGACCCTCAGCTTTCTCATCACTTGACCAAAAGCCCATTTCCCAGGAAGCAGCGCCGTAGCCATCCCTATCGCAACTTCGCCTGATTGCTAAACCCCCCGTACCAGCCGCCGGACTGCCCCTCGCAGTGTGTTGCCTCGCGGCAGCCGAGAGAGCCCTTTTTGGGGCGGGGCTTGACAACCGGCGCGTTGTCGTATAACCTCTCAGTTATGCAACCTAGTGGTTATGGACAGATGACGCCCGAGGGCCTTGACGCGACGTTCGCGGCGCTCGCCGATCCCACCCGGCGGGCAATCCTTGCGAGACTAGCGTCCGGCGAGGCCTCGGTGACGGAGCTGGCTGAACCGTTCGCGATGAGCCAGCCGGCGATCTCCACGCACCTCAAGGTGCTCGAGCGCGCCGGCCTGATCTCGCGCGGCCAGGACGCGCAGCGACGGCCCCGCCGGCTCGAAGCCAAGCCGCTCGCACAGGCCACCGAATGGCTGGAAAACTACCGCCGGTTTTGGGAGGGCAGCTTCCAGCGCCTCGACGCCCTGCTCGACCAGCTGAAGAACAAGGAGAAAAAACGTAAACGCCTCAAGCGATAGGAGAGTTCAGCGATGAATAACACTGGGACACTGCAAGTGACTACGCCGTCGGATCGGGAGCTCGTCATGACGCGCGATTTCGACGCGCCGCGCAGGCTCGTCTTCGAGGCCTGGACCAACCCCGAGCACCTGCCACACTGGATGTTGGGTCCGGAAGGCTGGACCATGCCCGTCTGCGAAATCGATCTCCGCCCGGGAGGGGCGTGGCACTTCGTCTGGCGCCGTGCCGACGGCACCGAGATGGAGATGCGTGGCGTGTATCGGGAGATCGCGCCGCCCGAGCGGCTGGTATCCACCGAGTCGTGGGGTGGCAACTGGCCCGAGACCGTCAACACGCTGATCCTCTCCGAGAAGAATGGCAAGACGACGATCACGCAAACGGTTCTCTACCCATCGAAGGAGGCTCGCGACGCGGCGCTCAAGACTGGGATGAAGGAAGGCATGTCCATGGGCCTCGATCGTCTCGACAAGTACCTGCGAACGATGGCGTGAAGTTGTGGAGGAGACCTAGTATTGCAAACAACAAAAGGGAATAGCACCCGCTTGGTATCCGATCGCGTTAACCGTATTTATCCTGCCTTGTTCGTGGTTAGGAGGAAAGTTGAAAACCAAATAACTAACCTTTTCGTTACAGAAATTACAGCAGCACCAGTCAATGAAAATAAAGGAGAGAAATGAAGATGGATATGAAACTTGAGCTTGTGCCGGTACCGGTCTCTGATATTGACCGTGCGAAGGCCTTCTACGTTGGAAAACTCGGATTTAACGCAGACCACGATGTTCAGCCCAGTGACACGGTCAGAGTTGTCCAACTAACACCACAAGGGTCGGCTTGTTCGATCGTTTTGGGGGCTGGGTTGCCCGGTATTGAAATGCCAACCGGATCGCTCAGGGGCCTGCATCTGGTCGTTCCGGACATCAGCAAGGCTCGCGAAGCGCTCGCTAGCCAGGACGTTGCAGTGAGCGACATCATCGCGTTCCCAGGGGGCATCAAGTTTGTCCACTTCAGCGACCCGGATGGCAACACATGGGCGTTGCAGGAAATCCCGGCAAAGAACAAACAATAGCTCATCATTACCAGGGAACGGATATCTAATATGTCAACGGCCACTAACGCGGACCGGTTCGTCAAAAGATTAAAAGCTCATCGTTCGCCAGACGAACTTAAGAAGATTCAGCGTTACTTCAAATCCGGCAAAGGGCAGTACGGCGAGGGCGATAAGTTTATGGGCGTGCGTATGGGGCAAGTATTTGCGATCGCTAAAGAGTTTATTGAAATGCCGCCTGACGAAATCGAAAAATTGCTCGAAAGCCCGATCCACGAGGTACGGGCCGGCGCTGTTAGTATTATGGACTGGCAAGCTCGTAACAAAAAAACGCCCGAAGCCCGTCGACAAGAACTGTTCGATCTTTATATGCGGCGCCATGATCGCATCAACAACTGGGATTTGGTTGATCGCAGCGCTCCATATGTAATCGGCGGCTACTTGTTCGATAAACCGCGCGATGTCCTGTACAAGCTCGCGCGCTCCAAAAATATGTGGGAACGCCGCACTGCCATTGTCAGCACTTACTATTTTGTTAGAAAAGGCGATATAGCTGACACTTTTAAGATCGCCGAAATCCTGCTTAACGACGACGAGGACTTAATTCATAAGGCGACTGGAGGGTGGCTGCGCGAAGCCGGCAAGAAGGACTGCAAAAGACTGCTGAGCTTTTTAGATAAGCATGCCGCAATGATGCCGCGCACTCTTTTGCGTTACGCAATTGAACGCCTTGATAAAAAGCAACGTGATTATTACTTGGGCCGGAAGAAGGCCGAGTAAGAACCGGCGTCGGCAATCAGGATAGTTTCACGCAAAGGGGCAAAAGCGCAAAGCGGGAAATTCCTGCTCCAAAACAGAGTAAGGGAGGAATGAGAACAGCCCGTCCGGCGTATGTTTCTTAGTCTGTGTAATCGGTGGATGATCTTTGAATTGTCAACTCCCCGCTGCACGATCTCTGGCGCCGGCCATGACTTCGCGCACCGCAGTGGAGTTCAGAAACGTCGCGCGCAAATTGTCGTCGGTAACATTTGCGGCACACGCGTTAACAATCTCGGCTGCTCGCCTGAACGACTCTCGCGCAGACGTCAGACTCCCGCGTTCCGCTTGCAAGCGGCCAAAATCCGCGTGTGTTCGCCAGGCGACCAACGGCGCGGGATAGCGCTGTAACTCGTCAAGCGCAGCGGTAAATTCGGCCTCCGCAGTAGCCGGATCGCCTGCGGCAATTGCGATCTGCGCCCTCAACCTGTGGGCTTCTGCGATGTACTTGTGGACCTCATGTTGGTTCGCGGTATCAAGTAGTCGCTGAGCGAATTCTCCAGCCCTCTCCAGGTCGCCTTGTCGTAGCCAGTGCCGCGCGGTTGCTGCTTCAAGACGAATGTTGTAACGCCAGCGGAACCAGGCGTCGCGCTCAAAGATGTCGCGAACTTCGCGAAACGCGGACTGCGTCTCCTCATCTTTACCCATGAACGTATGGTCGATACTGAGGTTGATTAGTGAATTTGCCTCTGCCTCAAGCACGTGATACTGACGCGCAACTTTCAAGCCTTCCAGATCATGTTCGAGCGCGCCCTCAAAGTCTTCCAGCTCGCGGTGCAGCCAGCCGATACAATTTGGCATTCGCGGAAACCAGAAACGATCACCGTTGCGGCCGGCCACCTTGATTGCCTCTTCGAGCGTCGCAATGGCCTCAGAAATCTGTCCGAGATTTCCCTTCGAGAGACCGAGAAAAAACATAGACGTCAAAAGCAGGAATCCGTCAAGCAACTTGGAGGCGAGTTGTCTTGCTTCCTGCTCACACTCGATTGCGCGCTCATACTCAGTCTGGAAGAAATAGAGACAACCGCGCCAGGTCAATCCCGTCAGCAGCGCCGGTTTGTGATTGATGGCGCGGGCACTTCTGATTACATCATCAAGAATTGGACGTCCGATCGCCAGCTCGCCGTAAGCCGCATGTTTCAGCGCCATCAGACCCATCGTGTCCAGACGGAGCGTCTCACTCCCAGCGCGCCCGGCGGCGGCGAGCGCTTCATCAGCGCGCGCCTCCATCTCCTCAAGGCGGTGAGAAAAGAACAGCGTCGTCGCCAGGGCGTTAAGCCCCGCGGCCTGCTTCTCAGGTGAGTCGAAGACCTCCTGATGCTTGAGCATTCTTGTATAATCATTGATGGATTCATCAAAGCGGCTCAGAGCCATATTGGTGGCGCCACGTTTCCCGCAAACGGTCGCCATCGTTTCCGCCCGCACTTCGTCGGGCAGCTTCTCCGCCAGATTCAGAGCCCGAGTGTAATGGTCGGCGGCTTCGGCATTCGCATATAGCGCGGTCGCGTTGTCTCCAGCATGGATCAAAAACTCCACCGCACGCGCAAAGTCGCGCCCGCGTTCGAAATGTATAGCAAGTTGCGTGGCGATTTGGGGAGCGCGCTTTCCGTAAAGCTGGGCCAGTTGTTCACCGGCCTGGCGGTGCAGCATTACTCTTCGTTTGGTCACCAAACCGTCGTAAAGAAAATTCTGGTAAAGCGCGTGAGCAAAGCGATAGCGAGTCGCGAGGGATCCGTCAGGTAATTCTTCTTCTCCCACGGTCAAGATGAATCGATGAGTTTTCTCGATTCGAGCGAGCAGTTCCTCGAGATCAACTTCGTCAATGCCGAGAAAACTCGCAACCAGGGTAGAGAGAAACTCCTGGCCCTCAACGCTGGCGTACTGCAAGGCCCGGCGCTCTTCTTCTCCGAGCGAGTCGGCCTTCTTGCTGATCATGCTACGCACGCTTTCCGGCAATTCCAGCTCCATATCTGCCAATGGCCGGCTCAAAGACCAGAGATCATCGGTTTTCGCAATGTCGCCACGCTCCTGCAAATACTGCAAGAGGTTCGTGGCAAACAGGGGGTGCCCTTCGGTCTTATGGAAAATATGTGCGGCAAACTCCTTCGGAAACTTGTGCGGCGCAAACGTCACATTCAGGTAATCCTGAATATGGCGGGGGCTGAGCGAATCGAGCGCGATCTCCTCGCACAACTTGTGTGCTTGCATCTCTGCTTTGTAGCTCTTGAGCGGATGATTACTCCGTTCAATATCTTCAGGTCTAAATGTGCCGCCAATTAACAAACGCTGGTTGCTGATCCGTTGAGACAGATGCCGCAGGAGATCGACACTCGAAGGATCAGCCCAGTGCAAATCTTCGAGCAGCAGGACCACCGGGGAAGTGGTAGCAAAGAGACCAAGCGCATCTCCCATTTCGCGCATCATCCGTTCCTTGGTCGCGCCAATCGTTTCCTGTTGCAATTTTTCAATCCCACCCGTGGAAGAAAAGGCCGCCGGCAATTGCCAGCACCAGGTCGGCGCGGAGGTTCGCATAATCGCCGCCAGTCGTTCGCGCGCCGCTCCCTCGAGCAACCCGCCCACGGCATCCAGAAACGGCAGGTAGGCTTCTCCGGTGCCGTACTGTTCAACGCACCGTCCGCGAGCGATTGACAAACCCCGGAACCGTGCGCGAGCGCGACGCAGGAATTCGTCAGAAAGCGAGGTCTTGCCAATGCCGGGTTCGCCGGTGATGAACACCACGCGACCGCTGCCTTCAACTGCTTGCTGTAGAAATTCGTCCAGTTTGCTTAGCTCCGGGCCTCTGCCTACAAATGGAGCGGAAGAGACCTCGATCAAATCTTTGTCGTAGATAATCGCGCCGCCCGGCCACTCTCCGGTGACGGTGGCGCGCAAGTTCCTCAAGGCTTGGCCCATCTCAGCCGCCGACGAGTAGCGTCTCTCTCTGTCTTTAGCCAGTGCCCGGTCGATGATTGAATCGAACTCACCCGGCAGTTCCGGTCTGAGTAGGCTGGGAGAGGGCGGATCCGTTGTTGCGATGGCGTGCATGATTGCGAGCAGGCTGGGACCAGTAAAAGGCAATGTCCGTGTGGCCGCCTCATAGAGCACACAGCCCAGCGAAAAGAGATCAGAACGCCCGTCGAGTACTTGTCCGCGGGTTTGCTCCGGAGACATATAGGCCGCTGTGCCAATCACAGTTCCTTCGTCAGTCAGGTTCGTCAGTGTTGGTGCATCGTAATCGACGTCGTCGTCGATCGCGCGGATAGTTTTAGCGAGCCCGAAATCAAGCACCTTTGCCTGGCCGCGGGAAGTGACCAGGATGTTCGCCGATTTGATGTCGCGGTGAATGAGTTTGATTTCATGCGCCGCTTCAAGCGCGTCAGCTGTCTGGATCCCGATATCAAGCAGCCGTGTGAGTGGGAGGGCTCCCTCGCCGTAGATCAGGCTTTTAAGATTCTGCCCCTCCACGAACTCCATCACGATGAAATCGATACCGTCAGCTTCATCAATGGCGTGAATGGTTACGATGTTTGGATGATTGAGGGCCGAAGCTGATTGTGCTTCTTGAAGAAAGCGTCGTCGAGCTGTGGGTCCCCGATCGACACCCGCTAGCAGAAGTTTAATGGCCACGGTGCGGCCGAGCCTGGTGTCCTCAGCCTTGAAGACCTCACCCATGCCACCGCTGTCAATCTTGCCCACCAACCGGTAGTGCAAAAGCATCCGTTGCGGCTCAGATGAATTCATTTTGCCTTCCTGACTGCCACGGCGACGTTGCGCGAAGCTCCAATGGCGACACTTTAATGAATGTGTTCAGTCCAGCGCAATATTTACCGGACTGTTGATGAACGCCTCCGCAGTCGAGCTTGACAGTGCCGGGAATGTAGTCTTAACAAGAAGGCATCTCAACGTCCCCGGCTTCGCCGCCTGATGTGAGGCGGTGGCTTCGCCCCGCCGTGTTGCCCTCTCTAAAAAGAACAGGTGTGAGAACTCAGAAATTCCACCAACGGCAGAAGCTGTGAAAAAACCTTAAATCGGCCGCGGATTCGCTGATAACACGGATCAGACCAAAGAAAGCCCTTTGTTTTTGATCTGATGTGTCATCCGCGTCAATCTGCGGCCAATTCCTTTTTCACAGGTTTGGCAGTTGGTGGGATTTTCGAGCTTACAAAGCGCGTTTCTTGTAGGCAGGACTTGAAACATCCACTTCCGTAGGTGGGATTTCTGAGTAACATCAATTCAAGAGGGACAGCAAAGGCCCGGACAATCAGTGATAATACCGTCCACGCCTAAATCTATCATACGTCTCATCTCTTTAGGATCGTTAACTGTCCACGCATGCACCGGGAGCTTCCGGCAATGATCCTGGTCTTCAGGCTTAAGATCACGGCAATGGGCCAGGGCAACAAGCTTATTAGTGACCACCCGCACCGCTAGAAGCCTATCTTTCACCTGTATGGCATCGGTAACTGGTCTGTACGACCCACCGATTAAAGAGCTGGCATAAAACTTTAGCAATTCGTCTCCGGAGGCTGACGTTGCGACTTCGGGACATAGACAACGGAACTCATCAAGGTAGCTACCCGAAAATGACGCGACCAGCACCTTATCCACCATCTTGTGGTGCCGAATCATCTGGCAGAGCTTCTCGGCTGGTGAGCGCCGTGCCTGCTTCATCTCGATGTTCATCCGCATCTTAGGAAACTCCTGGAACACTTCTTCCAAGCTCGTGGCTTTGAGGTCCTTATCGGGGTCATCGCGGAAGGCGTGATCGTCGCCGCAAATCGGAGACCAGTTGTAAGCCGCATTTAGTTCCTTGAGCTGTGCGAGAGTAAACTTGTCTACTGGGCCATTGCCTTTCGTCGTCTTTCCAATATCCCTATCGTGCATCAAGACCAGTTCGTTGTCCTTAGTAAGGAAGGCGTCCATCTCTAAAACATCCACCCCAATCCCCATCGCTTTCTTATAGGCATACATTGTTTCACCCGGCCATTGTCCATCACCACCACGATGGGCGATGACCTCAGTGCGCTTTTTAGGGGCGTTGGCAAAAAAGGGATGTTCGGCACCTCGCCCCGGCACCACTGGGGGAGTAACAGCTATGGGACTTGGAATCGCAGCTGTCAGACTCCCGCTTAAAGCTGTTGGCTGTTCTTGTACCCAACCTGTGAAAGGCAGAATGGTCGCCAACTCTGTCGTAATAGCTCTCGCATACTCTTTCGCGCCTAACTCGTTGGGGTGTGCCGTTCCTGCGCGATGGCATATTTTATATTGCAAACGGCTCTTGCCGGCCGCGCTGCACTTGCACAACTCCTCGCGCTCTTTAAAGAAGGAATCATTCGAAGCCAGACGATCAATCGGCGAGTCAAAAAGATTAAAAGCCACATTCGCGCAACGAGTTGCCACAGTAATGTTTGAGGGGCTCCGTAGGCGTTCTCGCATTTGAAAATAGGATGTGCGTAAACAACGCGGCGATTCAAAGGGTCTTGCGGGCCTGCATTTGCCGCCGCGTTTTGGTCGCACACCGCGGTCTGAGGATTTGCCTTGATCTCATTGTCAATCTCGCCTGCTGCTCGTTGCAGCGAGAGGGTGGACTCTCTGTACCACAAGTCTGAGACCTCAGCCGCATGATTAAGGAGCGGCCCCGGCTGTATTTTCTTTAACCCTACCCCTCTTCTTAACAGATTGAAGGCCGCGATTCCGAACGAGGTGATAAATTTCTTTTCGCCAAATGCCAGCAAGAAGAGTCTCACAAACGTATCTGGGGCTGTCTGTATTGAAATCAATGGGAAATAACCCGTCACTACCACTCTTGCGTTGCAAAATGTCGTGGCCGCTTTACGGAGCAGGCTCTTCATCGCAACGTAACAGTAATTATTGGCCTTCTCCGCGATCATTTTCTTCGATATGAATGGTTGGATAAGGTTGAAAGCACCCACGTCATTTATCCCGCCGTTTATGAGGATGAGATCAATCGAGCTTAAATCGGTGTTTGCCGCTCGGTATTCTCTGACAGCTTCGTCGAGTTGTGAGTTAATTGTCGGACTGTAAAAATTGACTTCGGGGTGGCATGACCCTCGGTCGCCATCTTCCGGCAAAATGGATGCGCCCGAATGAGCTTTAACTCTAGTCATATTGACGAGCCGGCCTTTTAGCGCACCTTCCAGCCATCTCTGTGTCAGGGTGTAGAATTTCTGCTCCGTTTTCAATCCTTGCCCCCACATTACAGAATCTCCCAGCACCAATATTTCCAAGGGGCGAGCCGAGACTTGATTGAGTGCGGCCTTACCGATAACCGAGGAGATAAAAAGACGGTCAGCAGAAACAGTCGCGGTTAGCACTGCAGAGTGTTTAAGGAATGTTCGTCGTCTGTAGTTTTTCATGAGGCTCTCTTTCAAGATCAGTTTTTAGTCTGCAAGACGAACGAGAAAGGAATCTTGCAAGCAAGGAACCATCTATCAGATGTGGTTACTTTATTGACACCACAATTCCAAAGTCAACTATTATTTCCCCAAGACCATTCAAGTCCAAAAGGCTCACCGGCCGTGAAGGGTGGCTTGCCCCGCCCAACTTCCGGCATGATTCATGACACTTTGAAGTTAAGTAAGAAGCCGCAGGCGCGCAATCAGAACCGGGACTGTGGCCGCGAATGGACAACAGATCAATTCAAGCCCACCGGTTTAACGAACTTACCGAAACTTTCGCTTAGCTCTGATCGTCTAAAACATTGTCTGGATCGGTTGCCAGGTGACGGCTATGAAGGCAAACGTTATTTACGGGCTGATCGTAGGAGCTTTGATCTTTGTCCCGCTTGAACGCCTATTCGCGCTTCATAGGGACCAGAGAATCCTGCGACGCGGTTGGCGCGCCGACATCATTCACTTTCTTTTCACGCGTACTCTGTCAGATATTTGCACCTTTCTATTTGTTGGTTTTCTAGTAGTATTGGCCCACTGGTTCGTGAGTCCTGCGTTTCAGGCTGCTGTCGCGTCCCAAAACCACCTGCTGCAATTCGCGGAAGCCCTGCTAATTGCAAACGTGGGCGGTTATGTTGGTCACCGCCTTTCACACGAAGTTCCGTTCTTGTGGCGATTTCACTCGGTGCATCACAGTATTAGTGAGATGGACTGGTTGGCGGCTGCGCGCGTGCATCCACTCGATCAGATCGTCACCAAAGCCCTCACGATCGTTCCCCTCTACATCCTGGGCTTCAGCAAAGCGACCTTTGGTGCCTACATCGGGCTGGCAACTTTCCACGCCGTGTTCATTCACGCAAACGTGCGATTCAAGTTTGGTCCACTGCGTTGGCTGATTGGATCGCCGGAGTTTCATCACTGGCACCACAGCGCAGAACCTGAAGCTCACAATAAGAATTTTGCCGGAGAGTTGCCGCTGCTGGATTTACTCTTCGGGACGTATTACTTGCCCAGAGGTCGGATGCCTGAGAAGTATGGCACCTCAGAACCTGTCCCCGCAGGCTACTTCGGTCAGATGCTTCACCCGTTCCGACGCAGGCTCCAGGGATCGTAGGGCCGCGGACTGAGTGACTGCGCCCGAGACCTGCCGCCGGAAACGACTTCAAATATTGCCGGAGGGTTCTGGTATCCAACCTCCGTGTATGAGCCGCAGCAAGCGACGCCGAGATTTATCGAGCAATTTCAGCGTGTCTGCCGAATTTCGAATAGGGCCTTTCAAACTTTGGTTGGCTCTGAGTATGGAGTGAGCTGGAAGGAAACCTATGCACTATTGCGCAACGAGGCGGGATTCGATGAAGAATATCCTGGCGGCTCGGAGCTTTACCCGCAAATAGAAAATCATCGTGATCCGGAGCACTATTTTGGTTTCCCTTACGTACAGCAGTTCAGCACGATGCTCATCGAGCCACACACTTACCTCAATGCGCTGTTGCGCGACTTCTACATCGCCGGCGGAAAGATAGTGGTGAAGGAATTTCGCAGGCGTGAGGAGATTGCGCGGCTGCCTGAGTCAGTCATCTTTAACTGCACCGGACTGGGTGCACGAGCGCTCTTTGGCGATCAGAAACTCGTTCCCGTGCGTGGGCAACTGGAAGTGCTGATGCCGCAGCCTGAGATTGACTACTGTTACGTCAGTGGAGGCGGGTACATGTTTCCACGTCGCGACGGGATCATCCTTGGTGGCACCTGGGACCACGACGACTGGTCCCTCGTTCCCAACGCCAAACAGACGACGGAAATACTCGAGTCGCATGCCGAAATCATGAAGGGATTGAAACAGTGACGAGATCTATTAACCACTAACCCTGAATTCCCAGCTCAACCACGCCAGCGGCGCTCAGGTAGTTGATTTCGATTCTAACCGCCGCAACCGTTCCATTGGCCTTCGCAATGACCGCCTGCTCCTGAGCATTTCCGACCACAAGTCGCCGACGTCAGCAATGCGCTGGGCCATCGTTCGCAGTGTGTAACTCCTCGGGCCAACCTCGCAACGTTTCAGGTCTTCCCACGTACACGGCGCGGACACGGGAGCGCCAGCCTTCGCGCGCACCGCGTAAGCGGCAGCGAAAGTCGCGCTGTAGCCATTGCGTCCGATATCGACAAGGATGCGCCCACCGCGGTCAGCCTTGCTGAACTCCTGCGTCAAATTCCGAGGGTCGCGCTTGACGAGAATCCTTCCAACGCCCTGCGCGAATCGCGCCACCATGCCAAAGTCGGCCTTGGCGTCCAGCGGAACCGCGATGTGGAAGCCCTTTGAGCCTGATGTCTTGACCCAACTTGGCAGACCCAGTTCAGCGAGAAAATCGCGTAGCCTGAGCGCTGCGACACACAACACTTCGAGTTCATCTTCCTTTGACGGGTCTAGATCAAAGACACAAATGTCCGGGTTGTACAAATGCGGCATGCGCGAGGGCCATACGTGAATTGGGATGCTGTTCTGATTAGCTAGCCAAAGCAGTGACCTTGTGTCATTGGCGATTGGATGATGCACCGTGCCACCTTGCTTGGGAACCTCGACGCGCCTGAGCCATTCCGGAAAACCCTTTGACACGTCTTTCTGAAAGAAACCCGGGTGCCCGATGCCCAGGTGAAACCGCTCCATTGTAATAGGCCGGCGACGTATATGCGGCAGCATGACGGGTGCGATCTCTTCATAATAGGATGCAAGCTCGCCTTTAGTGATCCCTTCGCCGGGAAATAGCACCTTCTCCGGATGCGTGATCAAGGCATCTCCCTCACTACCTCGCGCGCTGGCTTGTCGTTACGAACGCTAAGCAGTCGTGGATGGCGCAGCTTACCGTGCACTGTCCATTCAATAAAGCCGACCTGCACGACGATCTCTGGACGCACCCAGTGCGCACGCACACGCGGCAAGCCGACGGCTCTGGTAAACGGCGGCTTCGGAATCTCGAGGTTATCCAATTGTGCGCGCAACTCCAGGAGCAGCTTCGTGTCGAAACCAGTCCCGATCTTTCCCGCGAACACGAAGTCATCACCCTCGAAGTAGCCAACAAGCAGTGCGCCAAGACCGACGCGCCGGCCCTGCGGATCTGTGAACCCGCCGACGACGAGTTCCTGCGACAGCTCGCATTTCATTTTCAACCAATGCGGCGAGCGGCGATGCTCGTACGGAGAATCGCGTCGCTTGGCGATGACGCCTTCCCAACCTTCCATCCGCGCGCGCTCCCACGGCAACGGATCGTCCCGCGCATCAAGCGCATCAAGCGAGGCTACTCGCTCGAGTGGCTCACGAAGTGGCAACTTTTTTAATAGCTCCCGGCGTGCGTCGAGGGTCAGCGACATAATTTCGCGGCCATCGAGCCACATGACATCAAAGACGTGATACGTGACCTTGCCGCCGCCCCAGGTAATTTCGCCGTCGAGAATCAGATCATCTACCGGTAGGCTTTTGATGGCCTGGACTACCGAAGGGATGTTTTGCGGCAGTCGATTGCGCGAGAACAGGCCGACGTCCAGACCATTTTTGAATGCTAGCAGGCGGATGCCATCAAACTTGCGTTCGAAGATCCACTCCGGGCCAGTGAACCGCTCCTGTGTGAGTGTCGCGGCCATCGGCTGGAGCCATTCTGGAAATGATGTTTTTGGAGTGCGCCCCGGTGCCGGCGCTTTGGTTCGCGTGCTTTGCATCTGCGAGAAACTATAGCCGCACTCTTCAGGATTGAAAATGTGAGAACCCACCCGCTACCGCGAGGTGGCACTGACCTCATCGGATCGCGGCATATGTGTCTGCACCGCAACCTGAGTCCTTAATCTACGTATCTGGGAATGATTTTGGTCCGCTCGCCCACCTTCCCAACCTGTAAATTTAGCGACCACATAAATCGAAAAGAATAATTGACATGCTACACACGTAGCAGTATGCTACGTTCGTAGCAGGTTTAAGACTGGCATTCAGGATTGGAGTGATTGACCATGGTTTCACCGCCCCATGAGAAGCTAACGCGCCGCGAGCGCGAGATTATGGATGCTCTCTTCGCTCTGGGAGATCGCGCAACGGCTGAAGATATCCGCGCACAACTCTCAGACCCGCCCAGCTATTCAGCGGTTCGGGCGATGCTCGTCAAGCTTGAAAACAAGGGTTTTGTGCGGCACCACGAGGAGGGACTACGGTATGTCTATGCTCCGACCAAATCCCGCGCCTCTGCGCAACGTATTGCGCTTCAAAAAATTGTCCGGGTCTTTTTCGGCGGGTCACCGAGCCAGACCGTGACGGCATTATTGAAGCAGGAAGCGTGGACCGACGAAGAGCTCGACATACTGCGTGCCGAGATTGAAAACGTGCGAAAAGACAGGAGGCGATCATGACATCTACGATTTCTGAAATGGCGCTGTTTCTGAGCCGCTGGGTCGAGCTCTCAATTCTTAGCAAGGCTACTATCGTGTTGGCCTTGGGTTTGGCAGCGGCTGGGCTCGCCGGCCGGGGCCGGGCATCAGTGCGCCATCTTTTTCTGGGCTCAACGTTCGGCATGTTGCTCGCGCTGCCAGTGATCATACTAACTACTCCAGGAATGACCATTGAGGTCCCTGTCTCTCGCGCCATCAACTCTATCGTGGCGGTGAACACGGTTTCCACGTCGGAGACTCTAGTGCCGAGCGCCAGTGCCAGAGGAGGACGGCTGGAACTGAAGGACGGCCGCTGGTCATTACCGTCATGGCCAAAGATGCTCCGCGCCGTGTGGGTTGCGGGAGCAGTCATCATGTTCCTATCGCTGGCGGTCGCAATTTGGCGGCTTCGCCGGCTTCGTCGCGACGGCCTGCCTTGCCCGGAGTTGCGCGAACTCACGCAATCGCTTGCCGCTGAATGCAGCGTGCGCCGGTTCGTCGAGGTGTTAGTGCACGAAGACATCCCGGCGCCTCTAACATGCGGCGTCTGGCGGCCGGCGGTCATACTGCCCACCGAAGCACGAGATTGGAGTGAAGCTTACCTGCGTCGCGCGTTAGTTCACGAACTGGAGCACGTGCGACGCAGCGACTGGCTTGTCCAACTCGTGGCCCGTGCGACATGCGCGGGTTACTGGTTTCATCCGTTAGTCTGGGTGGCTTGGCGGCGGCTCTGCCTCGAAGCCGAGCGCGCCTGCGACGACGCCGTGGTTCAAAACGCGGAACGTGCCGACTATGCTGAACAGTTACTGTTGCTTGCGCAACAAATTTCGAACTCGCACGCGCATCCGGCGCTTGGTATGGCGAATCGCAGCGACCTGTCGACACGGGTTTTTGCCCTTCTCGACGGTAGTCAACGGCGTGGACGTGTTGGGCTGATAGCGGCTGCCGTCGCGATGAGCGTGGCGAGTATTCTGGTACTTGCGATCGCGCCCGTGCGCGCTGTATCGCGATCTGATAACTCGTCCATCGCCGCCACTCAAGAATCACGATCGAATACAGCACGTGGGCAACGCCGCGTTTCGGCAACGGATCGAGCTTTGTTCGAAGCGGCCGAAAGTGGCGACACCTCAAGCATAGACCAGCTTCTTAGTGCCGGAGCGAACTTGAATTGCGCGATTGAGGGCGACGGTAGTCCGCTCATTGGGGCCGCGCGCAGTGGTCATCTCGCGGTCGTTCGACTGCTCCTCGATCGCGGCGCCGATCCGAACATGGCGGTGCCTGGCGACGGCAGCGCCCTCATCATGGCGGCCAGCGCAGGCCACACTGACGTCGTTGCCTTGCTACTGGACCGGGGTGCAATCGTAGATCAGATGGTTCCCGGCGACGAGAACGCGTTGATTCAAGCCTGTGACAGCGGACACTTGGCTGTGGTGAAGCTTCTCGTCGGCCACGGGGCGGATGTCAACGCCCAAATATGGGTAGACCGGCCGAACGACTCGAGAGGTGAGTGGCGCTCCCCGTTGAGCATGGCTCGAAAGAGTGGACACGCCAAGATCGTTGCTTTCCTGCTATCGGCGGGAGCGCGGGATTAGGTTTCCGTACGCCGTTAGACAGAAGCGGTCACGTTTACACTACACATCTTGAACAACGTTATGGAGAAAACTTCTAATGATTAAAAAGACTTCCTCGCGCTTCAGAATTGAAGACGCATGACCAGCATCGCAGAAGGTATGCACCTGAGCCTTTGGATACGTGCTTCTGAGCAACTCTCGATCTCGCACCCTAATCGCCGGGTCGTCATCGGATTCGATGATGAGAACCTTTCCAGGCCAACCCTTCAGGTCATCAGACGTAAGTTGGCGTTGATGCGCGAGGTCAAGTAAGCACTTGTTTTGGTGTATGAAAACCTCTTTCAGCAGGTCAGAGGCGATTGCTTCGTCCAGGTAAGCACTCCAGAACTCCGTTTCAGGATGATTGGCGTTGCTGAGCGTCGAGAGCAGCATTTTATTAAGGCGCAACTTGAGAATAGGCGCGACCAGGCTTTGTGGAAACGCGGGAAACACCTTACCGGCAAGCCATAGCGGTTTCGCGTACTTCGGAGTGAGTACAAAAGTGTGAGACAGGATGAGGCTGCGAACTCTAGCGGGATACTGGCGAACAAAATATTGCGCCACGAGTCCGCCGTAGGAACCGCCGAGTACGTGAGCCTGATTCAGAGCCTCCGTTTCCAGAATATTAGCTAACCCACGGCACAACCCTGCCATAGTTAGTGACAGCGCATAAGAAGGCGCGATGATGCGATAATCGTTCTCAAAGGCCGTGATGAGCGGGAATGTTGACTCGCCTACCGATAACGCCCCGGGTAGTAAAAGTAACGTTTGTTCTCCTTGCCCACAAGATAAATACTCCCATTTCGTGTCGCCAACAATGAGCTGCTTATACGGATGATTGAGACGAAACTCCTTCAGCCGAGCGACTTGTTCGGAGGGAACTTTCCTGTAAATTTCATCGAAGGCCACGCTTTTTTGTGTTGATGTTAAGAAGGCGATGGCGCCTTGTCAACAGATTGAATTAGGCCACTACCAGACCAGCGGGTCGGTCGCGATGATCAATTGCCTGGGTTCCACCTTATACTTTGCCGTGAAAGGAATGACCTCCGCCTCCTGTAGCGTGCAGTGCGCCATTACCGAGGCATGCGGTATTCTCAAACCTTGCGGGAGGCAGAAAGATGACAACCACCAGGTCAGCCGAAACGAAGGCCATCGAGTTTCGCGATGTTTCAGTCAGCTTCGATGATACGCCGGCGCTCATCGACGTCAGTTTTCAGCTTAGTCCTGGTGAAATGATCTTTCTGACAGGCCTCTCGGGCTCGGGCAAATCGGTGCTCTTGCGCCTGGCCATTGGTCTTTTAAAACCAGATTCAGGCCAGATTTTAATTGAGGGCCTTGCGATGGAAGCGCTCGACGAGTCAGACCTCCTGGCTATTCGCGGCGGTTCAATGGGCATGGTCTTTCAGGAGGACTCGTTATTTACAGGGCTGACCGTCTACGACAATGCTGCTTATCGCCTTGAAGAGCTCGGCTGGGATGATGAGCGAATCGAAAAAGCCGTGAGCGAAGTGTTGCGATTTGTCGGTTTGGAAGGCGAGGAAGAGAGGTTTCCCGAAGAACTCTCCGGCGGTATGAAGCGCCGCCTGGAAATAGCGCGCGCTTTGATGGGCTGGCCCTCCATTATGTTGTTTGACGAACCTACAACGGCTCTGGATCCGATTGTCGCCTTGCAGGTGCTCGATCTTATTATTCGCACCCGCGATGTAAACAAGAGTGCCTCGATCTTTGCGACGAAGAAGCTCCACGAGATTCCTTATCTCGCCAATTACACGGCCTCTGAGGACGACAAGGGCCCGGTGGTGATTCGCAAAGCTACGCCCGGTGAACTGCCGAAGACCAAAGTTATCCTGCTTGATTCAGGAAGGGTTGCGTTTAACGGCAGCGTTTCAGATTTTCAGCAGAGCGACTTGCCAGCGATCAAGGAAATGCTGGCTCTTGATCCCCATGACCATTCGGCGGATCCTTACTTTCCCGATCCCTGGGACAAGAAACGCCGGCCGAAAGAAGAGATCCCCTGAGCTCCGGTCACAACGCTTCGTCAGCCGGCGTTGCCGGGCCGGCCTTACTAAAAGTAATCGGATTCTGCTCGTCAATGTAGTAGAAGTTACGACCAGTCGCGGTAATTCCATCTGACTGTTCCGGGTCGGCATTGGCTGCGAACGTTGCCGCCTGATTTTCCGATTTTGGTGTCAGTGTGAGTGTGAACACGTAGCCACGGAGGTGAGGTCTGTCGTAGTTAAATCGCTTATCCAGATAGCCTTCCTCGAACAATTCTTTGAAAGTGCCATACTGGCCCCCATGGTCGATAACATATTTGGCTTGGGCCAGTCTGATAGTGTTAAGACTGGTAACCGCGGCCGCTTCATTAGCCTTGCATATACTGCTGTGGAAGGTGGGGATTGCAATACCGGCCATTATCCCAATCACCGCAATCACTATTAACAACTCAATTAACGTGAAGCCGCGAGTACGTGTTGAGGAACCGGCGTTGGTCATGATTCATCACCTCGTCGTTGATCACGAGCCCCGCACAGTTAAGTTCCAGAAAGTTGATGAGATGAGGTCAGTACCACCTCGGCTGTAGAGGGTGTAAAAAACTCATTTTCCACAGAAAGAGAAATTAGCCACAGATTAACGCTGATGGCACGGATCAGAACAGAAAAGAACTTAAGAAACCGACCAATGTTTTGGTTGTGTTTTGATCCGTGTCATCCGCGTTAATCTGTGGCTATTTTTTTCTCCGCTTCGGTAGCGGGTGGGTCGCAGTGATCAATGACAAATGGATAATGACCAGGGTTGCTACCGCTCTCCGTTCTGAAGTTGAGTGCTGTTCGCTGATTGTTGCTTCGACGCGCAAAGAAAAGGAAAGCGCGGAGTCGGAGCGCTCCCTTCCTGGGTCAAAATGGCGGCTTGATTGAAACCCCTAGCTGCCTGAAGTAGCTGCTTGCTCGCGTTCGTCCGAACTTACTTCTTCAATTTCCGGCAGGGCCTTGAAACGAACCAACACTTTTGTTCCTTCGTCGTTTTCAATTCCGAGGCCTTCCTCCAAACTGGTAGTCCCCAATAACGGTGCAATTCGCTGCACGTTAGGTACCAAATGGTCCAAGTGTCTTTCCTCTTTGGCCGTTTCACCGCCAAGAATGATCTCGACACTTCCTGCTGCGCTGCCTTTATCTTCGAAGCTGATTCCCACTAGGGGAAGATACACTTCCTCTTCCTGCGCTCCGACTTCTCCGATGATCTCAAGGCGCGTCGCCCGGAGTTGGTTGCGTTTGCTGAACTCGTCAAGAAAAGTTTTCCACTGATCGCGTTCTATAAAACCTGACATGATTTTCTCCTCCTCTTTGATCTTCAAAAGCGTAGAAGCGCACCGATGTTTCCGGCCTTCTGCAATCGCTCGGCCGCGGGTCCGCGTACTTGTTCGACCTTGCCGCGCATTTCCAATACGCGCGCTGCCGCGCGGTCTACAAAATCGTCAACCGCCTTCACAGCCTGGCCGCAGTAGTCGCAAGATGGTTTTTCTTCGGCGAAAAGGGCCCCGCAATTCACGCATTGTGCACGCTCAGCGGCGCCGCCGGGTTGCACCTGGGCGACTAACACGCCGCGCTGGTCGCGGAGATTGAGCTTCTCGACAAGTTCTGAAGTCACTTTTTGTACTGTGACGCCGAGCTGCCCTCGACGGACTTTGCCGTTCCGGACAAGCGTTTCCATAATTGTGCGGGCCATGTTTGAAGGAATGGCAAAGCCGATTCCAATGCTACCGCCAGACGGCGAAAGGATCTGCGAATTGATGCCCACCAGTTCGCTATTGGTACTGACCAGCGCACCGCCTGAGTTGCCTTGGTTGATTGGCGCATCTGTCTGCAGGAAATCTTCAAAGCTGCCGCTGCTAAGGCCAGTTTGGCGACCTTTGGCGCTGATGATGCCCATCGTGACTGTTTGTCCGATGCCTAGCGGGTTGCCGATGGCGAGCACAACGTCACCAACGCGCACGCGATCCGAGTCGCCCAACGCCAGGACGGGGAGATTGGTTGCATCGACTTTCAGCACCGCCAGATCGCTCGGCGGATCGGAGCCAACAACCTTCGCGTCAAGCGTGCGGTTATCGTTCATGTCAACCTTGAGTTGTTCAGCGCCGTCCACCACGTGGTGGTTAGTCAGAATGTATCCATCAGAGCTGACGATGACGCCTGAGCCCAGTCCTTCTCGTCGGCGCGGGGGCTGCTGGGGTGCTTGCCTACGGTCGCCAAAGAATTCTCGGAACATGGGATCATCCATGAACGGATACTGCTCCGGAGCGCGCACCCGCATTTGCGAGTGAATTGTGATTACGGCCGGCGAAACGCGGCTAACCACGTCGGCGTACGATATTCCAGGCGCGGCTGTGCTGTTGCGGGGATTACTAATCGGAGCGTTGGCCACTGGCTCCGATGAAGTTGATGCCAAACGGAATGTGGAGGAGTCTCCGCGATTGCATGCTCCCAGTGAGAGAGCCAAAAAGAATAGAGCCAGCGCCGTGCTAACTCCTACCAGCACTTGCTTATTTCCGATAACAGATTTTCTTCCGCTCATTGTCTCCTCCTTATTGCTTCAATGAATTCAAACGGTCCGCGGTGTCATCCGATGAGCTGCCCGCTCAAGCCCTCTCAACCTGAAGCCGAGAGCCAGCAACAGGCCGCCAAACACAATTGCATAAGCTCCGATCAACCAGACCACAGCCAATGCGCCGGCCCTGGGATTCATAAGC
>JBOGOU010000395.1:0-1605 GCA_050748205.1 Pyrinomonadaceae bacterium
GATTGTTCGCGATTCTCGAACGAAAAGTGCGTCAAGTGCAAGCCTCTTGTGTTAGAGCCTAAAAACATCATGGAGATTGAAGGCGAGAAAATCTTTGTGGATAACCGATGACCATCATTTTAGTTTCAATCCTCATTTGGGTGTTGTTAAATATCTGGTACGTGCTAAGCAGGAGACAGTGAAATGAACCATCATGAGCATTTGTGTTATCTTTGTTGGCGATACTGGGGCTGCAACAAAAAGCATTGCGGGCATAAGGATCTTCGGATCTGCGAAAGCTGCGCAGGAGACATTAGTGAGATATCCCGAGTTTGAAGATGGCGAATGGATGCGGCCCCGGATGAGGAGCTTCCGGCACGCATGCTGCGACTGCGGCCTGATTCACACCGTCGATTTCAAGGTTACAGGGGGCCGCTTCAGCCGAAAGACATTGCAGATCGTTGGGCAGCATGTCATGATGCGCTGGTCACGAAACAAGCGAGCTACAGCCTCGGCGCGGCGAAATAAGCGCCATTATGGTATAATACTTAATTGAGGTAGTGATATGTCTGTCGTGCTCCCATGCGGGCGCGTGGATTGAAACATTGAGGTCTAAACCAGTGGAATTGCTTTCCCTTCTGCAAAATTTCTTCGGCGTCTTCGGCACATGGTTGCTGCTCGCAGCGGCCTATGTGCTGGTGGTTGCCGCTTCTAGTCTGAGTGTGTTTGAGGTTATCAAGCAATGCCGCAAGACAAAATAGACGAGGACATCGTATCAGAGGCAACCCGCCGAGTAACCGAGTCTATCAGCCAGGAAACCGACTTCCGAGACCAAGCGCTAGAGGATCTGAAGTTTCGGGTCGGGGACCAATGGCCTGACAAGATTCGCCGTGATCGGGAGCTTGCAGGCCAGCCGGTGCTGCAATTTAACCTCATCCCTAAATTCGTGCGCCAGGTCACGGGGGACGCGCGCCAGAACGTGCCAAGCATCAACGTGATTCCGGTAGACCGCTTCGCAGACAAAGACACGGCAAAGATTCTGAAGGGCATGATCCGGCATATTGAGTATCAGTCGGCGTCGTCTGATGTTTATGTCAATGGGTTAGAGCAGGCCGCTGTCATTGGGCGTGGCTGGTGGCAGATTACGAGCGAATATGCGGATGAGACCACCTTCGATCAAGAGATAAAACTTAAGCGCGTTGAAAATCCGCTGTCGGTCTACGTCGATCCGATGGCGACCGGCCCATGCTATGAAGACGCAGAATGGATGTGCATCCGCGAATGGATGAACAAAGACACCTTCAAAAGGCTGTATCCTGGCAAGCAGGCCGATCCCGATGCGCTGTTGCTAGCGGGCGGGCACTCGCAGGATTGGTTCAGTGAAGACTCGGTATGCATCGCTTATTACTACAAAAAAGAACCTGTCAAACGAACGCTTCTGCATGTCGCAATTTCCAGCCCAACCAATGCGCCTTATGAGAGTTTGATTTTTGATGACGACCCGCATTTGGCCAAGCTGGAAGAGTTTTCCAATATCGAGATAATCAAGAGCCGAGAGGTAGAAGCTATTAAGGTCACGTGTCATAAGATCACAGGCACCGAAGAGATTGGTGTGACAACCGAACC
>JBOGOU010000396.1:0-23473 GCA_050748205.1 Pyrinomonadaceae bacterium
GTTATGGCCCGGCAGACCAGGAATATTCGACGGATATCGGAGAGTTACGGTAGGGACATTCCAGGTGACATCACCGATATCATCAGAGCCGCCGCGTGTTCTTGCCGCTTCAGGGAAAGGTCCCGTCAGTTGCCCAAGCTCGGTATCCAGGCCGCTCTCTTGCACCTTCAACTCCTTCTGCAAAGCCTTTGCCAATGTTTGATCGGCCTCGCTCCACTTTGGTAGCCCGACCTGCTTGATGTTTTCGTACATGGCCTCGGCTACCGGCTTGCTGAAGTGTTGCGGCCACGCCGAGCCCAGAACGCGCGACGTGACACTGGTATTCGTCATCAGCGCCGCGCCCTGAGCAATGGTGTTGCCGATCTCTCGCATTTCCTTAATGTGAGCGAAGTCCAGTTCGCGGAAGTAGTACCAAACGCTTGCCACGGGCGGCACTACGTTCGGCTGGTCGCCGCCGTTAGTGACAACATAATGAGAGCGTTGCTGTGTGCGCAGATGTTCGCGCCGGTAGTTCCAGCCAACGTTCATTAGCTCGACTGCGTCCAATGCGCTGCGTCCTCTCCAGGGCGCCGCTCCGGCGTGCGCGCTTTCCCCTTTGAATGTGTATTCAATTGACACCAGACCGGTTGCGTCAGACTGGCCCCAGGAAACGCCCAGATTGTTGGCGACGTGAGTGAATAACACGACATCGACATCTTTGAAGTAGCCATCGCGCACGAAGTAGGCCTTGGTTCCGAGCAACTCTTCTGCCACGCCCGGCCATAGTTTGATGGTGCCTGGCAGTTTGGCGCGCTGCATCAGCCGTTTGACCGCGATCGCTGCGGTGATGTTGAGAGGCACACCTGAATTATGGCCTTCGCCGTGACCAGGGGCGCCTTCGATCATCGGATCGTGATAAGCGACACCGGGTTTCTGCGAAGCTTGCGGAATGCAATCAATATCCGAGCCGAGAGCAATTACGGGCTTCCCTGATCCCCATGTTGCGATCCAGGCGGTCGGTACGCCTGCTATGCCGCGCTCGATCTGGAAACCCTCCTTTTCGAGAATACCGGTCAAATACTTCGACGTCTCAAACTCTTGAAAGCCAAGCTCGCCGAAGCTGAAGACCATGTCGATCATGACCTGAGTTTGCTTGCTCTGATTCTCGACATCCTTGAGCACTTGCGCCTTGTAGTCCTGCTCTGGATTGGATTGCGACTGCGTTGGCGACAAAAGGGCAAGGCACAGAATCACTGCGCCAAGTTTCCAGAAAGGTCTTTGCATAGTGGAGTTCTCACTTTGCTGTTTGATCAGAGGCCAATTTAGAACACACTAAGTTCCGGCAGATTGCGCGTTGAGTCAACATGATCTTTTCAGCGAGTGTCTGCCGATTCCTGTTTCCCGCTTACCGGACCAGTGCGACAAGCGAAGCGGCGAAGCGCATCCAGGTATCTGTGCCCGCCAGCATTAAGCGCAGCGGCTGCGACGCTACGACTAAGAGGGTGCCCCATAAGAATGCCGGGTGCAGCCTGCGATTTTTGACGGTGTCGAAGACAACACAAGCAACCAGGCACAAGTCAGTCAAGCCGAAAAACACCAATGGGCCGCCCGTTTCGATAAATCGGAGCGGAATGAGGGCAATGGCCGGGGTCAAAAGGTTTACGGCAGCGAGCAGCATAAGCCTCTTGTGAATTTGCATGCGACGGCGGAAATAGAGGGCCGTACCGATCAGGATGGCGAATACCAGCACATCGCCTAGCGGTATGACGAGGAACTGGAGCGGCGGCGGGCCCCGGGGAAGCACCGCGTGCGGTGGCAGAGATTGCCGTCAGCACACCCACCAACACCACCATTGCTGCAAGAGCGGCGCCCAGCATGCCGAGGCATTGGTGCACACGGGTGCGCCGAGCGGCTACCAAGCCAACCTGCACGCCAAAAAGAAGTACCCATGAGGTCATCACAATTCCGTGCAGGTGTACGAGCAGTCCAGGCAGCGCGGGCGTGCCGAAAAGACCTTTCAGGTAGTAAGTTCGCGCAAACCCGATCAAGACGATAACGGGAATGAAAAGCGCAACTCAAACGTACAACCGGCGGTCTTTTCGACTAGGAAGGTTTACATTTATGGCCATAGGGATTTCTCTGTCATCGATGGTTGCGCTAATCGCGCTAAGAGAGCAAACGGATAAGGCTGTCAGGATTGGTAGATCGCTTGCGTGGAGGTTTTGTAAGCGAAGAAGCGCGAGGAGTCAAGGGCAGTGGAGGAGATGTTGCGGTAGTTGGATTGCTTCATGACCCCCCGACCTTAGTGCCTAACCCCATTTAGTCAACAGCTTGCGGTAGCGAGCGGATGCTACACTCCACACTGTGACTTCAGCGCATGTTGAATGCCGGGATCCATTGGCTACCGCAAATGGTTCTGTGAGTGAGTGCTTTCAATAATGTTGAGTGCCTCAACTTGCGCTTCAGCCCGACGGGACAAAGAGCTACAGCTCTGGTCCGCAGTCACGTAGTCGAAGCATTGGCGTCAGCCGCGACAAAGTTTCGCTTCTCATTGCAAAATCGTGTGGAGGTCGCCCAAGACTTCGGCTGGTTTCCATTCGTTTCCTCGATAAACCTTTGCCACCTTTCCATCGGGCGCGATGACTATGGTCCGCAGACCGTGGATGATCTGCTCCTGGCCAGACGAAGTGTCGTGATAGTAACGCAGTCCGAAATACTGGGCGATCCCCTTCACTTGATCTTTTGTGCCGGAGGCGAACTCCCAATGAGCGAATGTCTCGTCTGAGTATTTGCCAGTGTGCGCTGAACCGTAACTGCGCAAGACCGCAGGCGTGTCGTATTCCGGATCGATGCTGACGCTCAAAAGATGCGTCTTCTCATAAAGCTCTGGTTGTTTTTGCAATTCCTGGTCGATTTGAGCAAGGTTGTTGCTCATCAAGGTGCAATAATCCGGAATGGGGCAACGCGTGTAGATGAATGTCAGCACCACAGCCTTACCCCGGTATTGCCCGATGTGAATCGCGAGGCCATTCTGGTTTACAAGCCCGTAATCTGGAACCTGATCTCCGGCTTTCGCTTCCCCACCGCCAGCACTACTTGTCGCACTTGTATCAGTGCTTTCTTTTGTAATTACAATGTTCTCGAGCCACGACTGCGTTCCGTCGACAACCAGCGTCGCCGTAATCTGATCGCCAGTGGTGAGAATCTCATAAGCCCAATCATCTCGCAGCGTGAACGGCATGGTCATCGCAGGCATAAAGTCTTTGATGTCCTCGTGCGCCACGGTAATAAGGTGTTTGTCCTTTTCAACTGCCAAGACTTTGCCTTTTAGATCGTAACGCTTCTCAGTCGAAGAGTGTCGACGGCAGCTTGAAAACGATGTCAGCACACAGATGAGCAAGATAACAGCTGTGAGTTGTTTGAGAGCTTTGTTTGTCGACATCTGATTTGGTTTCGTCCTGTTGTTTTTGTCCACGTTGCGACGGGGCAGTAGCCCGACTGTTAAGGAGGGCTGTTCAAGTGACAGAGTTGATTCCAGTATTAAAGATTGCGGATCATGGGAGCCCTCCTTAACAGTCGGGCTACTGCCCCGTCCCATGCCGCGTTCCAAGACCCGTCCCATGCCTCGTACCAAGACCTGCGCGCCTTACTTCCTCTCTAACTTCTCGTCGTACAGTTGCTGATACACCCAGAAATTTATCATCACCTTGAAGACGTAATCTTTGGTTTGTGAGAAGCCAAGCTCGGGTGCGTAACGATCGGCTTCATTTGAACGCGCACGCGCGATCCAACGCGCGACATTTTCAGGGCCGCCATTATATGCGGCGGCGACTGCCTGAGGTTGCGCCGGAAACTGTTTGAATAAATTTGCGAGATACTGCGCACCAAACAAGATTGCAGTATCAGGGTTGTAAAGGCTGTCCTGAGCAAAATCTTTTAGTTCCAGCTGGGCCGCAATGTCTTTGGCGGTAGCAGGAATAAACTGCATCAAGCCCCGCGCTGCGGCAACTGACTTCGCATCCGGCTGGAAACGGGATTCCTGTCGCGCGATGGAGACGACAAAACGCGGGTCAACAGCGCGTGCTGGCGCATGCTTCAGCAGAGGTTCGCGGTATGGTAAAGGATACAGCAGATCAACCAAGTCCCGCGGAGCAAGCTCGAGGACGTAATCCTGTGGAATCGCTTTCCAGAGTTGTTCCCCAAAGCGGACAGCGCGATTCGCTAGCCCGCCTCGTGCAGAATAGACCGCGAGGGTGTAGTCGAGGTTAATCTGCGACGATGCCGCGGGTGTCCCATTGGCCGGCTGCTTTACTGGAGCGCCGGCAGTTTTTTGCGGAGGCTGATCTTTTGAGACAGGCAACTCTAACTTAGTTGCGGCGAATTCTGGTATCCCCTCGTCGTAGAGTCCCAGGAAAATCAGCTCATCCGCAAGCGCCCGATGGCTGATCTCTTGACCGCCCTGCGTTTCGTTGGTCGTAACTACTTGTTGTCGACCCAAAGGCACGATTTTCAACGAGGGAAACTGATAGGCAGGCAATCCTTCATATGTTCGCAGCAGGAGTTCCCGCAATTCATCTTTAGGCGCGGGATCCTCAATAAGCCGCAAAGCATCCTGGGCCAGGCGTCGTCCCTGATCGCTCTGGCCGTTGGCAATTGCCTTCTCGGCTTCAGCTCTAAGCGAGCTTGCTCGCGCCTCGGTCAGCGGCCGGGTCTTAGCGTCTGCACCGAGCGTCAGAAGACGTTGAGTCGCCCGGCGGCCGTAGTATTCATTTCGGCCATCTGGGACCGACAAATACTCAGTTATGGCTTCGCCAATCCTGCCCATGAGTTCGAGCGCATATGCGCGCAAGAAAGTCACCTCAGATTGTGTTGTACCGCCGGGCAGACGAGTACCACCTAGATCAGAAAACTTTCGCAGCTCATTAGTGTCAGAGACGACGGTGGACCAGGAGCCCTGGGCAAGATGAATTCTTGTCTGAGCAAAAAGCGCCAAAGGTTCACCGATCTGGCCCTTAAAACGGTTTCGTGTTTGCCGCACCCAATCCAGGGCTTCATCGTAACGACCGGCTTCGAGCAGAGCATCAATGATATTTAGATAGGATCGCTCAGGATTAGGCGCATCAGGGAAGCGTTCGCTGAAACGCTTGTAGGCAGCCACGGCATCATCAGTTCTCTTGAGGCGGTTGTAGGTTCCCGCGGTAAGACTCAAGGCGTCTCGGGCACTCAAACTGTCTGGAAAGCGCTCCAGAACCTGTTGAAAGTACTTCAGCGCTTCGTCGTATCGCGGCTGCAGGTAGAATCCACGGCCGATCTGATACAGCGCGTTTGCCAGCGCCGGGCTTTGCGGGTAGTACTCAACCACTGCGATATAGTGAAGACGAGCAGCATCGAAATCGCGGTTAAACTGGTAGATTGAAGCGCGCAATAGATGCTCCGACTCAGCCAACTGCTTCGCTTTTGCTGGTGCGGTGACGGCGTTACCGGAGTCGATCGCGTCCAGGCCGCGAACGGCAAATAGTGCGAAATCGTCCGGACGCGCAGCGTCAGGCATTTGCATTATTAGCCTGGTAAACGCTTCGCGAGCCTCAGACCCTTTTCCAGCGTTCATGAGTGCCTGACCAATCAGACTCAAGGCTTCGCGGGAGGACAACTTGTTTTTCAACTCTGTGAGAGGACGCAGGGCAGAAACGGCCGCATTGTAGTCTTTGCTTTCGAAAAAACTCTGTCCCAACCTCAAGTTCGCGGCTTCGCGCAGCAAGCTCTGTGGCGCAACGGTGAGCAACTGCCGAAGCTTTTCGCGCTCGAGGGTGAGATTGCCCGTTGAGCGAGCTATTTGCGCGAGATGCCAAAGCGCATATTGCGAGAGCAGGGAATTGCGTGCGACGACAGATTCATAGTTCGTTGAAGCTCCCGCCGAGTCAGATGTTCTCTCCTGAATTCTACCCAAGAGATAATCGTAATTGTTGGCTGCGAAGAGATCCGGATTTGAGCCTCGCAATGAGTTAAGCTCTGTTGACGCGGCTTTCATATCGCCGGAATCCAGAGTCGATCTAAGACGTGCGTGGCGCTCCTGTTCGGTCTGCGCACTGGCTGATAAAGACAAAAGCAGCGTCGCAAAAATGCCAAAAGCGAGGCTGGAGACTTTGGTTTTATGATGCACGTGTGGAATTATCATCCAGGGCAGGGAATTTCCCAAACAGGGCGGCTTGTGGCACGGAGCGTGCGCGTGATTCAGCTGCGAGAGGCACGTGCCACTTTTTCAAACTTTGCAGTATGCTGATTGCTGGTCCTACATGATATCGATGGCCTCTAAAGAAAAGACTACAACTCAGTTAAGAAGGGCGAAGTTGCTCGATGGTGCTCGTGTTGCTGAGGAGATCAAGCAAGAGGTTTCTCGGGAGGTCATGCAACTGTGGCAAGAACACCAGCTGAGACCATGTCTAGCCGCAGTGCGGGTCGGCGACGATCCGGCATCAGAGGTTTATGTGAGGAACAAGATCCGTGCCTGCGAAGAGGTGGGCATTCGTTCAGAACACCATGCCCTGCCTGGTTCGATTGGGGCCAGCGAGTTGCGCGACCTGATCCTCTCACTTAACGCCCGCGACGAGGTCGACGGCATTCTGGTGCAAATGCCGCTTCCCAAGGGAATTGATGAGGCTGCGATTATTGAAGTGCTGGATCCGCGCAAAGATGTCGATGGCTTCCATCCAGTAAGCGTTGGAAGGCTGGCAATGGGCCGGCCCAGCTTCGTGCCCTGTACGCCTGCTGGAATTATAGAGCTCCTGGAGCGCAATGAAATTCCGATTCGAGGAGTGGCGGCTTGTGTTGTTGGTCGCAGCCAGATTGTAGGTCGACCGATGGCCCAACTTCTAATTCAGAACGATGCCACAGTAACGATCTGCCATTCACGCACGCCTGACCTTGCATTTGTGACGCGGCAAGCTGAGATACTCGTGGTGGCTATCGGCCGGCCGGGACTTATTGGAAAGGACCACATCAAACCCGGCGCTACGGTCGTGGACGTTGGTATGAACAAGATTACTGACGAGGCCGACGCGCGCGCGTTGTTCGGCGATGAGGCAGAACGGCGGATAGAGACGATAAGGAAACGAGGCTATACATTAGTTGGCGATGTTAATCCTGCGGAAGCTGATGAGGTGGCAGGTCGTCGTACGCCAGTACCAGGAGGAGTTGGCTTACTGACTGTCGCGATGCTGATGAAAAACACGGTGAGCGCCGCCCGAAAACGAAGAGGATTGTAGTTTGAGATGAAATGCGAAAGTCTTTTAGTAACGAGGAGCAACAACGAAATGAAAAGGTCTTCTTTGATCAGTGCGAGTCTTATGCTTTTGGCGATTGTGGCGCCTTCGGCTGCCGGCCAGGCCCGACCCACCGCATCACCCTCACCGGTGAGGCCAACATCACCCTCTCCGGCGAGGCCAACACCACCACGACCGGCGCCGGCCAACGCCCCTTTGCCCGACACGAAAATAGCGCTCGTTGACACGAGCGTGTTTGGCGACGAGAAAGTCGGTATCACGCGATACGTCAACGCGGTCAAGTCACTCCAGCGTGAATTCCAACCGCGGCAGACGGAGCTCGTCGGGATTCAAGGCCGGATCAAAACATTAGCCGACGAGATCGGTAAACTGACTGGAGCTTCCGTTGTCGACCCAAAAACAATTCAGGGTAAGCAGGACGAGGCTGAGCGTTTGCAGCGCGATCTAAAATACAAGAAAGAGCAGGCGGACGCTGACTTTAGCAAGCGTTATCAGGAAGTGGTCACGCCGATCTCGAACGACGTCGGCAAGGCTCTCGATCAGTTTGCGTTGCAAAAGGGTATAACAATGATCCTCGATCCCAGCAAAATGATGTCGGCACTGCTCACAGTGAACCCGGCCATGGACGTCACGCAGGCTTTCATTGCCGAATACAACAGCAAAAACCCGTAAGCATTGGAGCGCGGACATCTTGTCCGCACTGATGCGAGCAATTAGATGCGACGACGGCCTTGAAGCCAAGCACAACCGGCAACCGTGACTTGCTTGTGAATCAACCCTGAGCGCTGATTTGATGCTGCGAGTTGGCTTAACAGGATCGATAGGGGTCGGCAAGTCGTATGTTGGCGCTGTCTTGTCGGAACTAGGTTGCCATGTAATTGACGCGGACGAGACTGCTCGAGAAGTCGTAGCGTTAGGATCCCCCGGCCTGCGTGCCGTCGTTCAAGCCTTCGGCGACAAAATGCTTCAGCAGGATGGAACGCTCGATCGGCAAAAGCTGGGCGCACTTGTTTTTGCCGACGAGGAAAAGCGCAACATTCTCAACGCGACTCTTCATCCGCACATCATTGCCAGGCAGGATGAGCGCTTGCAGGAGTGGGCAGCCGAGGACCCGTCGGGCATCGCAGTGGTCGACGCAGCGTTGATGATTGAATCCGGCCGCTACAAGCGTTTTGACAAGCTCATTGTCGTGCATTGCCGGCCTGAGGTGCAGTTGGAACGTGTCATGTCGAGGAATAACCTGACGCGGGAAGAGGCTGAGAGGCGCATCAACGCTCAAATGCCGCAGGAAGAGAAGAAGGAGTTTGCTGATTACCTGATTGACTCCTCTGACGGGTTTGCGCCAACTCGAAGGCGCACCGAGGAGATTTATCGAGAGCTGCGCCGGGAAGTAGGTAAGCGGGCTAAGCTCAATTAGTCATGTGGTTAATGCGGTGCAAAGATGAGGATTAGAATCCCGCACATCGGCAGAAGGTCGCAAATTCTGGTTGTCGGGATGTTGCTTTTGGTCTTGTTGCTCGCTCCCACCGGCTGCTTCATGAATGAGAGTTACGAGCCTTACTACGGACGCGTCGTGGTTCGGCGGACCCAGAACTTTCGCTGGTTCGACGGCGGGTTGCCCCAGACTTTCGACCCGGCATTTGCAGCAGCACCGCCGGATACAGACCTGGTGCGGGCGATCTTCGAAGGGTTGACGGATTACGATCCACGAACTTTGGCGCCAGTGCCGGCTGTGGCCACGCGATGGGAATCATCCCACGAAGGACGCACATGGACGTTCTATCTTCGTGAGGATGCTCGCTGGTCTAATGGCGAGGCCGTGACGGCAAAGGACTTTGTCGACTCGTGGCGGCGCACTATGAAAATCGGCGACTTGGCTCCTCATACCGATCTGCTTAGCAACATTGAAGGAGCCAACACTGTTTCAGCTTCGTCCGTGCCAATTCCCCCGGTGGACAGCAGAGGCCGGCAGGGCACGTCGCCTCAAAGTAATTCCGCAGGCCGTTTCGGAGTTGAGGCTATTGATACTCGCGTGTTACGTGTTCGGCTACAGTCGCCGGATATGAATTTTCCCGCTCTTGTTGCACATCCTGTCTTTCGTCCGGTGAAACTGAAAGAAGAAGATACGCTGAAGAGAATTGGCCCGGCCGATCTTGTCTCAAACGGAGCTTTTCTGCTGGCAAAAAGCGAAGGTGACCAAATACTACTAGAGCGTGCAGGGAGCTATTGGGGCAGGGACGAAGTTAGTTTGCAGCACGTAGAGTTTGTAGGCGCGAAGGACGCGGAAGCGGCGCTGACGGCGTATCGGGCCGGTGAAGTCGATGCGGTAACGAATTCAGCTTTCGAACCGTTGGCCTTAAAACTGTTGGCGCCCTACAAGGATTTTCGGCGCGAAACCTATGGCGCGCTCACCTATTACAGTTTCAACTTGTCGCACGAACCCTTTGATGACGTGCGTGTTCGTGAAGCCCTGGCCATTGCGATTGACCGCGATCGTATTTCTCAGGATGAAATGAAAGGTGCTACCGAACCCGCGAAGAGGTTCTTGCCTGAAGAAATGTCCGGATCAAAGGTCGTAGTCCCGAAGGCGGAGTTGCTCGAGAAAGATAACGAGCGAGCCAGGCAATTATTGGCCGAGGCTGGCTATCCAGACGGACAGGGTTTTCCCAGAGTCGGGTTGTTGATAAACCGGAATGAACAGCAACGTCTGGTTGCCCAGTCGGTCGCCGGCATGTGGCGAGCCGCCTTGAATATTGAAACAGAGGTAATAGTAAAGCCCTGGGACGAGTATGAAGCAGCCATTCGGGCCGGAGATTATGATGTCGTGCGGCGGGGTTTGGTGATGCAGACTACCGATGAGTTAACGAATATTCGTTTGCTCTTCCAACAGGATTCGTCTTCATCAGAACCTGCTGGCAGTCAAACAAGGTCGCGAGCTCCTGACGCGACCACCGAAGGGGCCAACGAACGGTCAACGGACAAGAAGCCAGCCGTTTCTTCAACGATCACGTCAGAAGCTGAAGCGCTGAACGAATTGAGAGCAATACCTCTTTATTTTGCATCTTCCTATGCGTTGGTGAAGCCTTACGTCTTGGGCTTTGACTCAAACGTCCTCGATGTTCCATCCCTAAAACAGGTGAAAATCGACACCAACTGGAGCCAACCAAAGACTGCGACCCTGATCTTGTCGAGATAGTCGGGCAAATCTAGTGGGTTGAGCAGCCCTCCGATTCATGCTTGAAGCACCAAACTGCTTTTCCAATAATCAAAGTACTTTTCCGCTGGGAGAATCTGGTAAACTGCCGGAGTGTCCGCTGCGTCAGCAGAACAGCATTCAATAATGAGCACGTCAACAACAGCTGCGTCGTGGATCCTGCGCAGCGCAAGGAAAAAGATCACGATGAATGGGGTTTATGTCAAACGAATGAGTTGGGCCGTCGTCCTGGCTGCACTGGTGTTCATCACAATCTCCTGTCGTGTATCGGCTACGAACGAAGAATTCTTCGGCAGAACAGTTCCACCCGAGAGAAACATACTGCGCTACGTGAACGGTGGTGAGCCCGAGTCGATGGATCCGGCGATTAGTACTGGCCAACAGGAGGCGCGCATTTACATGGCGCTCTACGAAGGTCTCGTGGAATACGATCCAAAGTCGTTGAACGCGATTCCCGCAATCGCCGAAACGTGGGACGTAAACAACGACTCATCCGAGTTTGTCTTCCACCTGCGAAAGAATGCTCGTTGGTCCAATGGCGACCCCATCAATGCGCATGACTTCATTTACAGCATTCGCAGAGCGATGTCACAGAAAGTCGCATCGCGGTCGGCAAACCTCGGCTACTACATCAAATATGCCCAGGCTTACAACGCTGGATCGGTGTTCGTGCGAGATCCACAAACCAAGGAGTTTTTCTTAGAGAAAGACTTTGAGGGCGGTGCTGCGCCGGCCAATGAGACACTCAGCCAGAAATCTCTGGCTCTGAATGAGCAGGAATACCAGTCGACAGACGCGGGTTCAAAGCCTGCTCCTGACACACCCTTTCACCAGTTTATGCACTCGCCTGCCAGACTTACGATCCCAGTCTCTGAAAAAGACCGGCGCAGCCTATTTGCGAGCAACCCGAAATTGCAGGCCGCAGTCGCGGGGAAAGAATTTGTGAAGGTCGCTGCTCAGGATATCGGTGTTGAGGCAGTCGATGATTACACCATTCGCATTTCTCTTTCTCAGCCGGCGCCGTATTTTACAGGACTCGTCGCGCACCAGCTCTTTCGCCTCGTGCCGCGTAAGGTCGTTGAACAATACGGTGCGGAATGGACGGATCCTTCGCATATTGTTACCTGCGGTCCATTCAAATTGAAATCCTGGAAGCCTTACAACGAGGTGGTAGTCGAACGGGATCCGATGTACTGGGACGCCGCCCGCGTTCAGCTTGACGAGATACATTTTTATGTGTCGACTGATCATCCGACGACCATGAATCTCTATAAAGTGGGCGCCGCGGATGCAGTCGTCAACCACTCAGTACCCAACGCCTGGCTCGACGTCGTACGTCCAAAGAAGGATTACATGGACGCCGCAGAAGCAGCGATTACTTACATCCTCATCAATACCACCCAGCCTCCCATGAACGACCTTCGGGTTCGCAGGGCGTTCAACATGGCAATCGACAAAATCACTTACTCGAAGTCAAAGCGTACTACCAAGCCGCTTTCAGCTTTTACGCCGGAAGCTATCTTCGTGGGCTACCCGCAACCAAAGGGCGACCCATTTGATCCGGAGCAAGCAAGAAAGTTATTGGCCGAAGCAGGTTATCCGGTAACGCGAAAACTCGATGGTACTTATGAGTGTGGAAAATTCCCGGTGGATGAAGTCAAGCTTATCTTTGCTAGTCACTCCTCAAACAAAGCTCTGGCTGAGTTCATGCAGGCGCAGTGGAAACAGAACCTCGGGATCACGGTGCTGTTGAATAACATGGAGTCGAAGACTTATATGAACGCGCGTTCCAAGTTGGAGTATAAGGGCTTCGCACTCGGCATCTGGGGAGCCGATTACATGGATCCTGTTACGTTTCTCAATTTGTTTCTGACTCCGGGTGGAGATAACGGGAGTGGTTGGTGGGATCAGAAGTATGCCGACCTGCTCGAGCAAGCCAATCACGTAATCGACAGACAGAAGCGCTATGAATTGCTTGCCAAAGCTGAAAAGTACATGTTGGATGCCCAACCCATGATCCCGATCGAAACGCCTTCGGTTAACTGGGTCAAGAAGCCCTATGTAAAGGGTCTGTATCCAAACCCCGCCTCCCTTTTCGCATGGAAGTTTGTGTACATCGAACGCGATTCGTCTAAGTGGGATTATGGCACGCCAAGTCTGGCCGATTAGAAAGACAGAGATCTAGTCTATCGTCAATAGACGGGCCACACGGGCCTGTCCTGCCTAAGAATGCTGCGCTTCATCATCCGACGCCTAATAATTACGGTCCCGACGATTTTCGTTGTGATAACGATTACCTGGGGGCTGATTCGGCTCGCGCCCGGAAATTTCTACACCGGCGACAAGAAAATCCCTCCAGCAATTGAGCAAAACATTCGCGAAAAGTATGGACTTGACAGATCCTGGCAGGAACAGTATCTCCGCATGATGGGCCGTATCGTGAGACTCGACTTCGGCACGTCGTTAAGTCATGAAGGAAAGTCAGTCAACGCAATTATCGCCCGCTCACTGCCCGTCTCCGCGACTATTGGCATACTTGCCTACATTCTTGCGCTGGTCGTGGGAGTCACAGTTGGATCTATCGCCGCTCTCAAGCAAAACTCGAAGTGGGATTATGCCTCAATGGCCCTGGCGATGCTCGGGATATCCATTCCCAACTTTGTGTTGGGACCTATACTCGTGCTCTTCTTCTCGTTAACTCTCTACTGGCTTCCGCCTTCACGTTGGGAGGGCTTTCCCAGCAGAAACGTGATTTTGCCAGTCATTACGCTTTCAGCGATCTACATGGCCTATATTGCCAGGCTTACCAGGGCAGGTATGCTTGAAGTTCTTAGGTCGGATTACATCCGCACAGCCCGCTCGAAGGGGCTGAGTGAGAAGGACGTTGTCCTTAGACATGCCCTCCGCGGTGGTTTGCTGCCAGTCGTCTCTTTCACCGGGCCCGCATTGGCATTTCTGTTAACCGGAACGGTTGTTGTCGAGCGTCTTTTCGCCTTGCCAGGTCTGGGACAATATTTCATCCAGGCATCTCTGAACCGTGACGAGCCGCTGATAATCGGCATCGTTGCATTCATCGCTATCACTCTCTTAACCATGAATTTGTTGGTCGATATAGCCTACGCCTATCTGGATCCCCGTATACGCTATTGAAAATGAGACATTGTTAACAGTTCACAAGAGATGACAGGCAGAAACGCATCATTAGAATGAACGAAGATCGGCCGATAACTCATTCAGAGCCAGAAAAGACGGAACCTGCGCTTACACCGCTCGGGACCCCACCCGCGCCACCTGTGGGTGCGCGCGACGACGACATTATTCATGCGGGTCCGGAATTGGCGGTTGGCGAAGGAGACGTTCGTTCCGCGGAACAGGCTGAGCTTGTTGCCGGCAGTTCGCTGTGGAGGGACGCGTGGCGCCGGTTGCTGAAAAACAAGCTGGCCGTTTTTGGTATGGTCGTTGTCGCCATGATTACTCTGGCGTCGCTAACAGGTCCTTTCCTGATCAAGCAAATCACGGGATTGACTCCCGACCTCATTCCCACCGATGTCGCCTGGCTGAAATCACTGCCGCCCTTCTCGGCGCCCGACGGATCATTTTCGTGGCGACATCCAATGGGAACCGACACTCAGGGACGTGATCTTTTGGCCCGCGTCCTTCAGGGAGGCCAGATATCATTGATGGTTGGCATCATCTCCACGCTGGTCTCGCTGATCATAGGAGTAAGCTACGGAGCGATTGCCGGCTATATCGGTGGACGCCTGGACGACATCATGATGCGCGTGGTCGACGTGCTTTACTCGTTGCCTTACATCATCATCGTTATCGTGCTGCTGTCGATGTTCCGCAGCCAGACAGCTCGTGGTCAGCTTATTCTGCTCTTCATAGCGCTGGGCTCCGTTTCCTGGCTTACGATGGCCCGAATCGTGCGCGGTCAAGTGCTCTCGTTGAAAAATCAGGAGTTTGTATTGGCGGCTAGGGCAACAGGCGTTTCCACGACGCGGATCATTTTTCGGCACCTGATTCCAAACACACTTGGACCGGTGATTGTGTACGCCACATTAACGATCCCTACGGTGATGCTGACGGAGGCTTTTCTGTCATTCCTCGGATTCGGCGTCCAGCCTCCGTTTGCGTCGTGGGGAAGCCTGGCAACCGACGGCATCCAGAATATTGCTATTTTCCCCTGGCAGTTGATTTTTCCCGGCGTGACGATGGGGTTGACGTTGTTTTCCTTGAACTTTATGGGCGATGGATTGCGTGACGCCCTCGATCCGCAAATGCGTAAGTCTTGAGATCTTGAGGTATGAATGAAACATGAGATCTGAAATTTTTGAGATCTGAGATTTGAGATCTGCGATTTGAGATCTGCGATTTGAGAATGAGCACACTTAACGGAAATCTTTTGGAAGTACGCAACTTGAAGACCTACTTCCACACCGAAGAGGGCGTTGTTAAGGCCGTCGACGGCGTTACATTCGATTTGAAGCGTGGAGAAACTCTGGGAATCGTGGGCGAGTCGGGATCTGGAAAGTCGGTAACCACCCTCTCAGTCATTCGCTTGATCCCGAGTCCGCCTGGGGAAATCAAGTCGGGCGAAATTATCTTCGAGGGACAAGATGTCCTCCGCCTTTCGGACAACGAAGTTCGCAAGATTCGAGGCCGGCGAATTGCGATGATCTTTCAGGATCCAATGAGTTCGCTGAATCCCTTCATGAAAATCTCGCGCCAGTTAATGGAGATGACTCAACTACACCTGGGCCACTCAAGAGCGCAGGCTTACGAGCACGCTGTCAAGATGCTCGAAACAGTCGGTATTCCCGATGCTCGAGAGCGTGTTGACAACTACCCCCATCAATTCTCGGGAGGGATGCGCCAGCGGGTAATGATTGCGATGGCTCTTTCGTGCAAGCCGGAGCTTTTAATAGCCGACGAACCATCGACGGCACTCGACGTAACGATCCAGGCCCAAATTCTGGAGTTGATAAAGACGCTCAAACAAGCGACCGGCACCAGTGTGATTTTGATCACGCACGATCTTGGCGTCGTTGCTGGAATGACCGACAACTTGATTGTGATGTACGCAGGCAAGATCTTCGAACAAGCGCCGACCAGAGAGCTCTTCTCGCTACCAGGCAATCCCTACACAAAGGGATTGCTGCGATCTGTTCCCGATCCAACAAGTTCACAAGAAACTCTTTATCAGATTCCTGGTTTGCCTCCGGATGTTGCACATCTACCGCCAGGCTGTCCGTTTGCGCCTCGATGCGACCGTGCGGAAGATCTCTGTCGCCGGGAGTTTCCGCCGTTCGTACAGCTTACGCCATCCCACTACTCACTCTGCCATTTTGCCGCTGAGGTTTATGAAGACTCACGAAAGGAGGCCGAGACATCAAAACGGTGGGGCGAGTAGCGAGGTATGAGCACTTAGCAAATGAGCACTGAGACCACAAATCTGAGAGTCTATCCAACGCCAATTGCTCAAGGCGGACGCAGCGAGCCTTTGGTCGCGATCAAGGATTTGCATGTCTACTTTAATCTCGGTGTCAAACGAGAGATCGCTCCGGCCAGGAGGAAACGCCTGCTCATTTTTAGCATCATCGGAACCTGTGTGCTGGGAGCTATTAGTCTCAGCGTAGCGATATTCCGGGATGCCTACCCCGACGGCATCTGGGCAAGAATTGCATTAACAACTTTCTTTCTTCTCATAGCTTTTGTTATCGCCCGTTGGTTGGCAGTCATCATTCTTGGTAAGCGTGTGCGCCGCGTTGTTAAAGCGGTCGACGGGGTCTCGCTCAATATTTACCCAGGCGAAACGTTGGGCCTCGTCGGGGAATCAGGTTGCGGTAAAACTACCTTAGGCCGGGCAATCCTTCGCCTGACAAGTCCCAACCGCGGAACTGTTATGTTTCGCAATCGCGACCTTGCGAGCCTGTCCAGGCGAAGATTGCGCGAACACCGTCGACATCTGCAAATCATCTTTCAAGATCCCTACGGCTCGCTAAATCCAAGAATGACAGTCGGCCAGATTGTTCGCGAGCCGTTGGACACTTTCCGGCTGGCCCGCGGCACGGCAGCAAAACAGCGGGTACAGGAATTAATGGAGACTGTAGGGTTGAGCAAGCGGTTTATCAAGCGCTACCCACATGAATTCTCTGGTGGCCAGCGTCAACGGATCGGTATCGCCAGAGCGCTGGCTGTGGATCCGGATTTTATCGTCGCTGACGAGCCGATCTCGGCGCTCGATGTTTCAATTCAGGCTCAGATCATGAATCTGCTGGAGAGGCTTCAGCGTGAAAAGAACTTGACCTACCTGTTCATCTCACACGATCTACGCGCAATTCGCCACGTGTCTGATCGCGTAGCGGTCATGTATTTGGGCAAACTTGTTGAACTAGCCGACGCGAAAGCAATCTACGACGATCCCCTCATGCCTTACACCAAGGCTTTGATTTCTGCGGTTCCCGTACCCGACCCGACGGTAGAAGCCACTCGGAAACAGCTTGTACTCGAAGGCGATGTTCCGTCGCCTATTAACCCGCCCGAAGGCTGCCGTTTCCACACGCGCTGCCCGTATGCTATCGAGGCTTGCAAAGGGGTCGTTCCGCCTCTTGTGGAGATCAAACCAAATCACTTTGCCGCCTGTATCCGCATCAGTCCTGAACAGCCCTCAATTGAGAATGTTGCGACCGGCGAGGCGCCCGGGCTTGCTGCCGCACAGGCGATAGTGCCTTCCTGAACGTGCCCTCGTGCCGCAAGTCTTTGAACCTCAGAACATTACGTCGTGAAAACTCACGCCCATTAGTCATATAGCAATGAAGAGAGTTGTATTCTTTGGGGCTGGCACGACCAAATAAGCCGTAATCGAAAGGCTTGTTTGGTAGGGGGTGGAAACCTATACTCTGGTGCGAAGGCATTATCCCCTCCGAGCAGAATCAATTGCCGTCAATTGACTGTTGTGACCGCTGCCCAGCCGTCCGTCAGCGTGAGAAGTGTTCCGGATGACTAAGAAGTCACTCAAACCAATACCCGTTATCGTGCAAGAACACCCGGAGGATGCGCCTGCGGGCTGGGCTGCTGTGCAGGAGAAATTAGCGGCCTCATCCGGCTTGTCAATTCTCCTGGTAGACGGTCGTCAGCCGCCCGCCCTGGTTGCCTCAAACAACAATTCGATCTGCCACGCGTTTCAGTCGTCACCTGACTATGTCAGCCTTTGCGATCCCTACTGCGGAGATGCGCATCGCCGTGCGATGAGCGCGGGTGGCGTTGCTCAATACAAGTGCCATGCGGGCCTGCAGTGTTTCACTACTCCAATTCAAATCGCCACCGAACGAAACCTGGCGGCGATCGGTGGACGCGCTTTTGTAACAAGCGCCGACTACCGCTTGATCGTCGAACGTTTGCGCGAAGGCGACCTCCAGGACTTGCTTGACGAAGATCCCCTTGAAAACGTTATTTTTGCGGAACAGACAAGACTTGAACAATTAGCAACTCGCTTGCACCAGGCCGCACGCGAGTACAACGGAGTCTCCTCCAATGAGAACGGCAGCTCGTCAACGCAACAAACTGCAAAACCGATAATTGCATCGCCCGAGCCTTCAAAGACCCCCTCCGAGCTGCAGAGCGAGATAGATCATTTGCGCGGCGAGCTCGAATATCGATCCCGTTTTGCGGAGTCTTTGCGGCATTTTCTGGAGCGGATTAGTTCCACCGATCCACAAAAAACTTACAATGCCATTCTCACAAACTCGAAAGAACTGTTACTGGCAGAGCGTGCCTCCCTGCTGGTGTTTGATGAAACAGCAAACGAACTGGTCCTCAAAGCCAGCATAGGATTTCCCACCGAGATCTCCGAAGTTGGACGCATTGGGCGTGGTGAGGGCGTGGCAGGCGGGGTGCTCGAGGCAGGGAAGCCGTTAGTAGTTGAAGACATTGAAAGCGTTGGCCTGCCGCCTGCCCCGCCGGAACGCCAGTACAAGACTAAATCTTTTATCAGCTACCCAATCGCTATAGCCGATCGCACCATCGGTGTACTAAACGTAACCGATAAGTCGGGTGGCGGAAAATATGACGACGTGGATCTGAGTTTGCTCGAGATCATAGGTCCCCAGGTCGCTCTTGCCCTGGAACGCGCGGACTGGCAGGAGCGGGCGCAAGAATATCAGTTGATGTCCATAACCGACCCTCTAACAGGTTTGCTGAACCGGCGCTATTTAGAGGAGCGGCTCAATGAAGAAGTAAATCGATCAAAACGTTACGATTATCCGATGAGTTTCTTGATGATCGACATAGACGATTTCAAGAGTTACAACGATCTCAGCGGTCACCAGGCGGGCGACCAGGCATTACAAATAACTGCTCATTGTTTGAAGGCGGCACTTCGCTCAGCGGACGTGGCCTGTCGATATGGTGGTGAAGAGTTTGGCATTCTGCTACCCCAGACTCCGCTGAACGAAGCAGGCGTTATAGCTGAACGAATGAGACAGCGAGTAGCGGGTACGGATTATCCACATGGAAAGTCGCAACCTCTCGGTCGAGTGACAATCAGTCTAGGAATATCGACTTTTTGCAGGAATATTGATACCGCTGACCGCGTGATCGCTGCTGCCGATCGCGCTCTCTATAGCGCGAAGAGTCTGGGCAAGAACCGTCTGGAGTTCTATCAGGATAGCTAAGGGACGTACCAGGAGTGATGAAGGGAAAAAGTCCCGGAAAAGATATGCGGCCAATTCTAGGCCGGGTCGCTGCCGATGAGTTCGTTGGTAGAACGGCTGAGTTGCAGCAGATTGTGTCTCATCCGGTCGCCTCGCCAGGACGCGGACTCCTTTTGTTGCTGGCGCCTTCAGCCGGAGTGTCGGAGTTACTTCGGCAGGCCTACGATTTGCTGTTCAAGCGGCGAGAAGACACGGTTCCTATCTATTTTGCTCTGACACGAGGGGAAAGCACCGCCGTCAGCGTAGCAATTGAGTTTCTGAATACGTTCGTCGTTCAGTATGTCGCCTACCGTCGCAATGAACCTGCTCTTTGCGGAGCCTCACTCACGCTAAACGATCTGGTGCAGCTTGCTCCGAACACTGATCTCGAATGGATTGAGCAACTGGTGGAAACCTACAACCGCGAGCGATTCAGTAATGATGATCGAGCGTTTGTACGTTTCTGTTTGAGCGTGCCCCAGCGTGTCCCAAAGCGCAATGGCCGGCCATTTGTAATGATTGACGCGACGCAGGTTACCGACAACCTCGACGGTCAGGGTGACCTTGCAACTGAAATGCTGCGCTTGTTCTGCCGCTCCGGTCTTCCATTTGTGCTGGCGGGCCTGCGTCGTCAAGTGCTCGATGCCGCCCATCTCGCCAGCTGCAACTTTGAATCGCTTGATATTCTTCGCCTGGGCAAACTATCTGACGATGATGCTCGAACGCTCGTTGAGCACGTTGCTATCAGGCAGCGGGTGGTCATCAATGAAGAAACAAGAGATTTGCTGGTGCAGCAATTTGAGTGCAGTCCCTTCTTCATCACTGCACTGTTGCAAGCAGCGCGAGAAAGAAAAATTATCCTGGATACCTATCTTGACTGCGAGCAGCTGTACACGGATGAGCTGATGGGTGGGCGCATCCACCGCTATTTCTCCTCGCTGCTGGAGGAGATAGCGCCGCAACCCGAAATAAGAAAGTCCTTAATTCGCGTATTGTGCGAAGCGTCTTTTAGTGAACGACGCAAAGCTCCGTTTGAGGCCTGGCGCAAGCGTTTGCATGTCGAAGCGGATCAACTGGAAAAACTTCTGCATGGTCTGCATATACAGGAATTCATTAACTGGGATGGAGCATCGGTACAGGCAGGCGGCGGCCCGTCCGCGTGGAAGGACTATTTGAAAGTGCGGTTCCGCCTGGACATTCTTGACGAGCCACGCGCACTTGTTGTGGCAGATACTATCGCCGACGCGCTCAAGCGGGCGCCTCACACAATGGAACGCCACTATCGACACGTGGCAACACTCGGCCTGCGCGAATTGCTTGCCAGGTTCAATTGTCAGCGTGTCCCGCGGAGCCTGTTCCAATTCGATCGGTTCAGCAAAAAGTACAAGGGCGCACCCGCCGACGAGATAGTCAGTGGCCTCGAGGCAGAAACTGAGCTCGTCAAATTGCCGCAGGTCGTTCATGCAGCAAGCTGCGAGGCCTTTAGCGCCGATATGCATCAGATCTGCGAAGAAGGACGCTGCGTAGTTGCCCATGCGTTTGAAGGCGCCACTTACACTGACCCAAATCAGACGATTTGGCTGGCAGCCGAAATAGATTCAAGTCTGGAAGCAGGACCCGAGCTGGCGGCGCTATGGTGTGAACGCCTGGAGATGTTGGCAACAAAGTCGGGCTTCGCTAATACCCGGATTTGGCTGATTGCGAACGAGGGTTTCTCCGCCGACGCAATGCAGGTAATCCACGATTGGGAAGCGCTCGCTTCGAGCCGCCAGCAGGTTGAGCTGCTGACCGCTTTTATCAGTGAGCGGCGCGATACACCAAAACCGTCCGACATGGCGGATGAGTTTGTAATGATCCTGCCTATGGGCGAAGATAACGAACTACTTGCCGCGAGTACGGTCGAGCAGGTGGCGCGGCGGCTAAACTTTCAACCCGAGGCCATCAATCAAATCAAGCATGCAATCGTCGAAGCCTGTATAAACGCTGCTGAACACAGCCTGAGTCCAGATCGCAAGATTTATCAGCGTTTTCGCGTCGAAAGTGATAGATTAGTGGTCACTATTTCGAGTCGCGGCGTCGTTCCTTCGAATTTAGCGGCCCAGAACGGAGAGCCGGAGGCTAAGAGCGGCGAAAGCGAGTCAGCCAAAAAGCGCCGCGGTTGGGGATTAAAGCTCATCAGATCGCTGATGGACGAAGTCGAGTTTGAGCGTGTTGACGAGGGAACTAGTCTGAGGATGACCAAATACCTGCGCAACAGTTCTTCCTGACTTCAATAGCGTTGCGTGAACTTGCATTACCAGCGGACCAGGATACCCGACTCCTATTGTTTCTTTCTTCCCTTTGCATTCACAGTACAGGAGGGGACTACCTCGTGGGGGACTCAAGCGGCTTTTCAGTACGCTCGCACTGTGTGGGAACAACCGCCGTAATCTATGCGAGCGACTACCTAAACAAACTCACCGGTGAAAGAATCGAGCGTGAATGCAGGAAACGGCTCGATTCAGGATGCCGCGCTCTGGTGATCAGTTTTAGCGATACGGAACTGGTCAATAGCATCGGCGTTTCAATTCTCCTGGGCATCATTGATATTGCCGAGAAAAACGGCGCCCAAGTTATTTTTTCCGATCTCAACAACCAAACTGTAGAGCTATTCGAAATGTTGGGACTAACCCGCCATGTGATGCTTGCAAAAAACGAGCAGGAAGCCCTATCGACTCTCAGCGACTTCAGCCAACCAGTTATACCAGTCGGTCACTGATTCTCACCGCTATGGAGTCATCAAGCCAGAAGCTAATACACACGTTTGGCGCACTCGCGGATCTTGGCCAGGAGATCGCAAACACGGGCGAATTCAACGAGATGGTCCGTACATCTCTGCACTTGCTGCTTGGCACTCTCGCTATCCGCCGAGGAGCGGTGGTGGAGTGTTTGAGTGAGGGTGATAATACGGCGTGTCTGGCAGTTTGGGGCCTCGGGGATGATTATCAGCCAGGCCTGACGGTAACTGCTGACGATAAGACAGCGCTCCTTAATGCGGGCGTGTGCATCCTCGAAAATGGGGAAAGCAATCCTGCCTGGACCGATTTTCTCATCCGTCACAGGGCCGAGCTTCAGCAAAAGGGAATCGACCTGGTTGTTCCAATGATCGTGAGAGGTGAACTGACGGGGCTGGTGTTGCTGGGCGGCAAAGCCAGCGACAACCCCTTTGTTGAGGCTGATCTGGAAGTCATTCGTGCCATGGTGCGGCACGTTGGTGTTGGGATTCACACCCACCGCCTGCTGGAACAAATTGAACAACGCGCGGAAGAGAACAGGCGTCTCTACGAGGATCTGCGGACTATTTACCGTGATACAGTGCGGGCCTTCGCGGCAGCTATTGACATCAAGGACAAGTACACGCAAGGCCACTCGGAACGCGTCGGTAAGTACAGCGAAATCATTGCGCGGGAGTTAGGCTGGGCCGAGGAAGAGGTCGAGGGCATTGCCATCGCGGGTTACCTTCATGACATCGGTAAACTCGTCGTCGAGCGAGACATTATCAACGCGCCTTACAAGATCGACGCCAAGCAATCGAGCGAGTTAAACCGGCATCCGGCAGCAGGCTACGAGATCCTTTCACCGATTCATCACCCCTACGCAGATATCCCTTTGATGGCGAAGTATCACCACGAGAGGATCGATGGGGGTGGTTATCCGGATGGATTGTCAGGTGATCAAATCCCGTTCGGCGCCAAGATCGTGACGCTGGCAGATTCTTTCGATGCGATGACCACGGACCGGCCTTACAAAACGCGTCGTTCCTTCGCAGACGTAATTGAAGACTTTCGCCGCAACACGGGGAAGCAGTTTGATTGTCAGGTAGTGCTGGCGCTATGTCGCGCTGTGCTGAAAGAGATTAATGGTGAGACAAAAGAGCGGCGCATAATGAAGATGCTGGGTAAAAACTATCTCGACAGCGAACGCGATATTCCTCTCATCAAGCAACTCATTTCTGAATTGGATCCCAACCAAAAAACCGCGGCTGCTACGACGATCTAGATGCTCGATTGTGGGTTCCTCTGCGATCCTTTCTCAAACTTGCTAGCGTTTTGGCCCTAAGTTGGTAAGAACGAGGACTTTGTACCTGCTCAACTGTGAAGAAGCTTTTACTTCACAAGAAATCACTCAAGTCTAAAAGCCTCACAGGTTGGGAAGGTGGGCTTGCCCCCGCCTCAAGTTGGAACAGCCTTCAGGTCGAAAGAAGATCACTCAAGGTTGACAAGCTCACAGGTTAGGAAGGTGGGCTTGCCCCCGCCTCAAGTTGGAAC
>JBOGOU010000397.1:0-13270 GCA_050748205.1 Pyrinomonadaceae bacterium
ATAATATTGTGCTCCAGTGCACTGATTGCAAGAGCCGCAACTACGTAACGACGAAGACTAAGAAGACCACGCCCGACCGGCTTGAGTTTCAGAAGTTTTGTCGACGTTGCCGCAAGCACACACGTCACAAAGAAACCAAATAGCATTGCCGATTGCCAATTGCCGATTGCCGATTGGCGTTTACGGATCGATCAAATTGGCAATCGCAAATTGGCAATCGGCAATGTCTGGAGGGGTATAGTGTCAACGGTTAGCACGTCGGTCTCCAAAACCGAAAGTCCGGGTTCGAATCCTGGTACCCCTGCCAGCGAAGTTTGCAAGAGGGAAAGTTGAGTGTCCAAGAAAGTCAGCGACGTCATGGATGATATAGAAAACCCAGAAGCGCCACTTCCAGCACCGCGGACGGCTCGCTTTGGTGAAGGCCAGGAGGGGCGGGGAGTGCGGCGTGAGCGCGGCCTGAGTGGCCCGAGGACTGGGTCTATCGGTCGCCTGGCGCAGTTTTTGCGCGACGTGCGAGCCGAGATGAAGCGCGTCTCGTGGCCTTCGGCTAACGACGTGAAGAACACCACCATCATCACGCTGATCGCGGTAATCTTCTTTGCCGTTTACTTATTTGCCGTAGACCAGATTTGGGCGTTCTTGCTGACCCAGCTTAACCACCTGCTAAACTGGATCACGGGGGCCTGAGGACTTATCTCAAGGGAATATCTAATGCAGCAGTGGTTCATACTTCACACGTACTCGGGACATGAGAAAAAGGTGCGAGACAGCTTAAAGGCTCGTATTCGGGACACTGATCTGCAAAATGAGATTGCCGAAGTCCTTGTGCCGACGGAAACGGTGGTGGAGATGCGCGGCAACAAGCGTATTGAATCATCGCGTATGTTCTATCCGGGTTACGTGCTGGTCCAGATTGAATGCGATGAGCGCGGGCATATTCCCGATAACGTCTTTCACATGATTAAGTCGACACCCAAGGTGACGGGTTTTGTCGGTGGGCATAATCCGACCCCGTTGACACCCCAGGAAGTTGACCAGATTGTTCACAACGTCACCGAAGCCGCGGAGAAACCTAAGCCGAAGTTTTCTTATGCCGCCGGTGAGACAGTACGAATCAAGTCTGGTCCGTTCCAGAGCTTTACCGGCAAGGTAGAAGAAGTAAACGAAGACAAATCGACCCTGAAGGTCACCGTCACGATTTTCGGAAGGTCAACGCCGGTGGAATTGAACTTCCTTGACGTTGAGAAGGTGACGTTCGCTGAAGAGGAATAACAGGATTGCCGATTGCCAATTGGCGATTGCCAATTCGTATCGGAGCTTGAATCGAGCTCCGGAAATGGAATTAATGAATCGGCAATCGGCAATTGCCAATTGGAAATAAGAAAATGGCTAAGAAAATTACTGGCTACATAAAGCTACAGGTTCCCGCCGGGAAAGCTAACCCTGCACCGCCGATTGGTCCGGCGCTTGGCCAGCATGGCGTGAACATTATGGAGTTCTGCAAGGCGTTCAATGCCAAGACAGCTCAGATGGATCCTGACTTGAAGATCCCCGTGGTAATCACGGTGTTTGCCGATCGTTCGTTTACCTTTGAGACAAAGACACCGCCGGCGGCGGATCTTCTGAAGAAGGCTGCCGGATTGCCAAAGGGTTCCGGGAATCCCAAGCGCGAAAAGGTAGGCACGATCTCCAAGGCCAAGATCGAGGAAATCGCAAGAACGAAGATGCCCGATCTGAATACAACAAACCTGGAAGCGGCCATCCGGACGATTGAAGGAACAGCCCGGCAAATGGGTCTGACGGTCGAGTAAGAATTGCGAAATTCGGATTGCGGATTTGTTCTTAACCCGAGCTGGCAGTGAAAAATGAGGGAGAGGCAATTGGGAGCTAAGGTCGCGGCTCGATTTCAAATTCGAAATCCGCAATCCGAAATCCGAAATTCCTCGCAGGTACCTCGGAGATAGAAGATGAAAAAGCACGGAAAGAAATACAACGCGGCCGTGGCGAAAATTGAGCCAGGACGCAAATACAATTTGGAAGAGGCGGTGGTAAAGCTCAAAGAGATTGCCTTCGCGAAGTTTGACGAAACTGTTGAACTGACGGTCTGGCTTGGCGTCGATCCTCGCAAGGCGGATCAACTTGTGCGCGGCACACTTGTTCTGCCGCACGGACTGGGCAAGTCAAAGAAGGTTCTCGTCATCGCCCAGGGTGAAAAAATCAAAGAGGCCGAAGAGGCCGGCGCCGATTTTGTGGGTGGCGAGGACATGGTCAATCGGATCAAGAACGAGAACTGGCTTGATTTCGATGCCGTGGTCGCCACTCCAGACATGATGCGTCTCGTTGGCGGGCTGGGAAAAGTCCTCGGGCCGCGCGGTCTAATGCCTAACCCCAAGACCGGAACAGTTACTTTCGACGTCAAGACGGCGGTGAAAGAGACCAAGGCCGGCAAAGTTGAATACCGGGTTGATAAGACCGGCGTAATTCACGTGGCCGTTGGTAAGGTGTCGTTTGACGCCGATAAGATTCACGACAACGCCAAAGCCTTGCTCGAAGCCGTTGTTAAGGCGAAGCCGTCGACCGCTAAGGGCAAATACGTCAAGAAGGTCAACCTGGCGGCTACCATGAGCCCCGGTGTCTTGCTCGACGAAGCGGCATACGTCAAATAGGAGTGAGGAGCAATGAAGACGAAAGCGCGAAAGCAGAAGGACCTGGAAGCACTCACAGAGCAGTTTAAAAATGCCAAGGCGGCGATGGTGGTAGGGTTTCAGGGCATGACGGTAGCCAAGGATCAGGAGTTGCGCAAGCAGCTCCGCGAAGCGGGCGTGACATATGAAGTGGTAAAGAACACATTGGCTCGCAAAGCAGCAGCTGGTACGACGCTCGAGCAAGCCGCGGATCTGTTCAAAGGGGTGACAGCGGTTGCGCTGAGCACGGATGATCCCGTGAATCTGTCAAAAGCTATTGCCAAGTTTACCAAGGCGAATCCTGAGATTTTTACATTCAAGGCGGGTGTGGTTGAAGGCAAAGTGGTGGCGCTGAAGGATGTTGAGGCCATAGCCAGCCTGCCTTCAAAGGAAGAACTGATTTCCAAAGTTATGTTCTTGCTCAATTGTCAGGCACAGCGGCTCGTCACAGTGTTGTCGGCGGTGCCCCGCAACCTGGCAATCGTAGTCAAGCAGATTGGCGAACAGAAGGGCGGTCAGACCGCCTAGTATTTGAGATCTCAAGTTTGGAATTTGAAATTTGAGCTCTCAGATCTGAAGTTGGAGTTTGAAAAAAAAGCACAGGGCCGGACGCGGAACGAGCGTGGCGATGGTCAGATCGTCATTACGGCTCGGACGCTTTCCAGGAGATGGATGCAACATCTTTCGGAGAATGTCCCGTGGGTTCTCCTGCTGCGAACAACAACGAACAGCACACAAGGACCCTTTTGAGGAGGAAAGAAAGCAATCATGGCAGCAACACGTGAAGACGTAATTGAGTTTCTGAAGAGCATGACCCTGCTCGAAGCATCACAGCTCGTAAAAGACCTGGAAGAGACGTTCGGCGTCTCGGCCGCTGCTGCGGCCGTTGCCGCTCCGGCGGCAGGTGCCGCGGCGGGTGGTGGCGAGGCAGCTGCTGCGGCTGAAGAGAAGACCGAGTTTGACGTGATCCTGCAGGCCGTCGGCGGCAACAAGATCAACGTCATCAAGGTCGTTCGTGAAGTAACCGCACTTGGTCTGAAAGAAGCAAAGGACCTCGTCGAAGCAGCGCCGAAGCCGATTAAGGAAGGCGTTTCGAAAGAAGAAGCCGAAACCGTCCGCCAGAAACTCGCGGACGCAGGCGCGACCGTAGAAGTTAAGTAAGACGGCGACAGGTATGTGACAAGTGACGAGGCAACTTATTGCTTCTCACTTGTTACTAATAGCTTGTTAAGAAACCTGGTGGCTTGACACTCACATCGTTAGTGGGTAAGTTAAGGGAGTATTGAGGGCGCTGGCGTTACTCCCAAAAAATTTGATTAAGAAAACAGCCGCTTTTTGGTGATTAAGCGGTCAGGGCATTGTGCGCCCTGACCGCGCCTTGGTGTCTTTAGGCCATTTTCGATTGCCAATTGCTCATTTCCGGTTTGAAGAATCGCCAGGCTTTAAACCGGCAATCGCCAATCGGAAATCGTCAATCATAAGGAATCTCTCATGTCTATAAATTTACTTCAAACAGTTAATACCGGATTAGGACGACGCACAAGTCAGGCGCCCGAACGCCTGGATTTTTCAAAAATTGCCACGGCTGTTCAGATTCCGAACCTCATTGAGATTCAACGAGAATCATACAACCGCTTCCTGCAGATGGATTTCTTGCCTGAAGAGCGCGAAAACACGGGTCTGCAAGCAGTCTTCCAATCAGTTTTTCCCATCTCCGATTTCCGCGGGACGGCGACGTTGGACTTCGTCGAGTATCAGATCGGTAACTGGCAGTGTAAGTGCGGCCGGCTCGAGGGTCTGAATTATCTTAGGGCCAATTGCAAGACTTGCGGCTCTACCATCAAGGTGAACCCGCTGGCTGCAGGCGAGACCCTCTGCCACAAATGCGGGACCTTCAATTTCGTTCGTCCGCAGCTATGCGAAAACTGCGGTGAACCTGTCGGCCTGAAACACAAGCACGATCAACAGGAATGCCAGGAGCGGGGCATGAGTTATAGCGTGCCGCTCAAGGTGAAGATTCGCCTTACGGTCTACGACAAGGATCCGGAAACCGAGGCGATGTCGATTCGCGACATTAAGGAAGAGGAAGTCTTTTTTGGCGAGATTCCGTTGATGACCGATAACGGAACTTTCATCATTAACGGTACGGAACGTGTCATTGTCTCCCAGCTCCATCGCAGTCCGGGTGTGTTCTTCAAGCGCGGCGCGCTCTACGTGGCCAAGATCATTCCCTATCGCGGTTCCTGGGTTGAATTCGAATACGACCAGAAAAACCTTCTCTATGTCCGCGTTGGCAAGCGCAAGTTTCTTGCCTCCATTTTCCTGCGCGCCCTCGGTCTCTGGTTCAATCGCGAGGCTGACCTAAAGTCGTCTCGAAACGACACGCAGCTGGAAGAAGGCGTAAAAAACGCCGCTTTCACCGATGAAGATATGCTGCGCGCCCTTTACGTCACGGATGAAATCCGGATTGAAGATGGACGCCTGATGATGCAGGTTCCCGACCAGGGCCCCAGCCACCTGGTGGGGATGAAAGTTGATTTCGATATCAAAGGCCGCGGTGAGCCTATTGTGCGCAGCGGCAAGAAGGTGACCGCCGGCGCATTGGAGGCCTTGCGCAAGGCAAATATCGGGGAAGTCGAAATTGATCCGTCTCAGTTCGAGGGCGCCTATGCGCTTTCCGACATTGTTAATAAGGAGAGCGGAGAGGTCCTTCTGGAGGCGAATAATGAGATTACCCCGGCAAAGCTGCAGGAAATCTCGGAAGCCGGAATCGATAGTTTCTCAGTTTTCTTCCCTGAACGTGACGACATTGGCTCGGTTCTCTCGCAGACTCTGAAAAAAGACGTGATCACCAAGCCGGTCGATGCGTTGCTGGAGATCTACCGCAAGATGCGGCCGGGAGATCCGCCAACTGTGCAGACCGCTTACCGGCTGCTCGAGGCGATGTTCTTCGATCCGCGCAAGTTTGATTTCTCGCGCGTGGGACGCCTGAAATTCAACATCAAGATGGGCAAGCCCGAGCGTGATCGTATCAACGATCCGCTGCTGACAGCTCACGATTTCTATGAAGTCGTTTCTTACGTTCTAAAGATGCGCAAAAACCCGTCTGAGTATCAATCAGACGATATCGACCACCTGGGTAACAGGCGTGTGCGGGCCGTCGGAGAATTGCTGGAGAACCAGTTCCGCATCGGTCTCGAGCGCATGGAGCGAGCGATCAAAGAGAAGATGTCGATCCATCAAGAAATGCAGACGACTATGCCTCGCGATCTGATCAACGCGAAGCCGGTGACGGCCGCGGTGCGCGAGTTTTTTGGATCGAGCCAGCTTTCGCAGTTCATGGATCAGACCAATCCGCTCTCTGAGATCACCCACAAACGGCGCCTCTCAGCTCTCGGACCGGGCGGTCTGTCTCGCGAGCGCGCTGGTTTTGAAGTGCGCGACGTTCACCCAACTCACTACGGTCGCATCTGTCCTATTGAGACGCCGGAAGGCCCCAACATCGGGCTTATTTCGAGTCTCTCCTGCTTCGCCCGTATCAATGAGTTTGGTTTTATCGAAGCTCCCTACCGGAAAGTAAGCGAGGGACGCGTTCTTGAATACGTGCGCATCATAAATGGCGGCGATACGAAGTTTAAGCCAGGCGAGCATGTGCCACAGGAAGACGTCGAGAAGGCCAACAAGAAAGTGAGCGCAGGCGGCCGGAAAGCGGAGTCCGAGCCCTGGCCGTTTTACTTGACCGCCTGGGAAGAAGACAAGCACGTTGTCGGTCAGGCCAATATCGAGCTGGATGAGAACGGTTACATCGTCAACGAGCGCAACGCCGCACGTAAGGCAGGCGAATTCATTCTCGCGTTGCGCAAGGACATTGAATACGTTGACGTTTCGCCAAAGCAGCTCGTTTCGGTTGCCGCTTCCCTGATTCCGTTCCTCGAAAACGACGACGCGAACCGCGCTCTGATGGGTTCGAACATGCAGCGCCAGTCAGTCCCCTTGCTGCGCGCCGAAGCTCCCTACATCGGCACCGGCATGGAACAGACTACGGCGCGCGACTCTGGTGCCGTCGTGGTTGCCAAGCGCGATGGCGTGGTTGACTACGTTGACTCGGAACGCGCAATCGTCAAGGCCGATCATAACGTGGATGGAACGATCTCACGCGAGGTGACGGCGGACATCTACACGCTGATCAAGTTTAAGCGCTCAAACCAAAACACTTGTATCAATCAGCGGCCCATTGTTCACGTTGGTGAGCGAGTGTCGAAGGGCCAGGTCATTGCCGACGGTCCGTGCACGGATCGTGGCGAGCTGGCGCTTGGGCGCAACGTGCTGGTCGCTTTCATGCCCTGGCGCGGTTACAACTTTGAGGACGCGATCCTTGTGTCTGAGCGCCTCGTGAAAGAGGACTACTACACCTCGATTCACATTGAGGAGCTGGAAATTGAAGCGCGCGATACGAAACTTGGACCGGAAGAAATCACGCGCGACATCCCCAACGTCGGCGAGAACATGCTGCGCGACCTGGATGATAGCGGCATCATTCGCATCGGCGCCCAGGTAAAACCAGGCTCAATCCTGGTGGGAAAAGTTACACCCAAGGGTGAGACCCAACTTACCGCGGAGGAAAAACTCCTGCGCGCGATCTTCGGTGAAAAGGCCGGCGATGTGAAAGATGCATCGCTGGTTTCTCCGCCGGGAATCGACGGGACGGTGGTTGACGTTCAGGTCTTCACACGCAAAGGGCAGGAGAAGGATGCGCGTTCGCTGGCGATAGAACAGGAAGAAGAAGACCGTCTGCGACGCGACCTTGAGGATGAAATCCGCATTCTGCGCGAACAGCGCGACCAGCGTATCTACGAATTGCTCGAGGGCCGCAAACTATCCGCCGATCTAACGGTCAATCGCGAAGTCGTGATTCCCAAGGGTGTGCCGATAACGCGGGAGATGCTGGTCGATATCGAGGCTAAGGTGCTCAGAAAAGTGCAGTTAGCATCTTCTCGCATCGACGTTGGCGGCGAGATCAAGGAATACGAAGACCGGACAGAGCGGCAGATCAAAATACTCTCAGATATTTACGAAGAGAAAATTGCCAAGCTGCGACAGGGCGACGAGCTGGCGCCAGGCGTGATCAAGATGGTTAAGGTTTTCATAGCCATGAAGCGCAAGCTTTCCGTCGGCGACAAGATGGCCGGACGGCACGGAAACAAGGGCGTTATCGCCCGCATCCTGCCGGAAGAGGACATGCCCTACCTGCCTGACGGTACCCCGGTCGAGATTGTGCTTAATCCATTGGGCGTGCCGTCGCGCATGAACGTGGGTCAGATTCTGGAGACCCACCTTGGCTGGGCCGCGCGTGTTCTCGGCCTCTATTTCGCGACACCAGTTTTTGACGGGGCAACTGAAAGTGAAATCAAGGACAAACTGAAGCTTGCCGGCAATCGCGCTACCGAATTGGGACTTCCCGAAATCGTCAATGAGTCAGGCAAGGCGATTCTCTACGACGGTTTGTCGGGCGATCCGTTCGAACAGAAGGTGACCGTGGGCTATATCTACATGCTCAAGTTGTCGCACCTCGTGGACGACAAGATTCACGCTCGCTCGATTGGTCCATATAGCTTGATTACGCAACAGCCTCTTGGCGGTAAGGCCCAGTTTGGCGGCCAGCGATTTGGAGAGATGGAAGTCTGGGCGCTGGAGGCTTATGGCGCCGCTCATATCCTGCAGGAACTTCTGACGGCTAAGTCTGACGACGTGGCAGGAAGGTCGAAGATTTACGAAGCTATCGTCAAAGGCGAGGCTGATTTCGATCCAGGTCTACCTGAGTCCTTCAACGTTCTTGTGCGCGAGCTGCAGTCGCTCTGCCTGGACGTGGAGCTGATCAATAAGAAGGTCGGCGGCAATGGTACAGGAGACGAAGAAGGCGTTGGTGAGGCGTTGATCACCAGCTCGGTGGAAGGCTAACAGAATTGCCGATTGCCGATTTCCTCTCGGCGTATCGACGACGATTCTCTTAAATCGACAATTGGCAATTGGAAATGGGCAATGGAGAAAAGATGTTTCGATTCCAACAAGAAAAGCAGCAATTAGCGCCTGATTTTGAAGCCATTCGTATCTCGCTGGCCTCGCCGGAGAAGATCCGGCAGTGGTCGCACGGTGAGGTAACGAAACCGGAGACGATCAATTACCGGACCTTCAAGCCGGAGCGTGATGGACTCTTCTGCGCGCGCATCTTTGGCCCGGTCGCTGATTGGGAGTGCCTGTGCGGAAAATACAAACGCATGAAGCATCGCGGAGTGATCTGCGACAAATGCGGCGTGGAAGTCACACAGGCGAAGGTGCGGCGCGAGCGGTTAGGTCATATCGATCTTGCCAGCCCCTGTTCCCACGTCTGGTTTTTCAAGGGACTGCCGAGCCGCATCGGACATTTGCTCGATATCCCACTGCGTGAGCTCGAAAAGGTCCTTTACTTTGAATCATATATCGTCATAGATCCAGGCGACGTTCCCGGCATTAAAGAAAGGGAACTGCTTTCAGACGAGCGGTATCGAGAGCTTGTTCGGGATCATCCAGCCCAGTTTGTGGCCAAGATGGGCGCCGAAGCAATCAAAGAGCTGCTCTCGATGGTCAACATCGAAGAGTTGGCGACTGAGTTGCGCAAACGGATGAAGGAAGAGACGTCGCAGCAGAAGAAGCTCAAGTTCTCAAAACGTCTGAAAGTAGCCACTTCCTTTCTCAAGAGCGGTAACCATCCCGAATGGATGATTCTGGACGTTATTCCGGTCATTCCACCCGAGTTGCGACCGCTGGTACCGCTTGATGGCGGCCGCTTCGCGACCTCTGATCTCAACGATCTCTACCGCCGCGTCATTAATCGCAACAATCGCCTGAAGAAGCTGATGGAGTTGCGCGCGCCGGAAGTTATCGTGCGCAATGAAAAGCGCATGCTGCAGGAAGCCGTCGATGCGCTTTTTGATAATGGCCGTCGCGGCCGGGTGTTGCGAGGCGTAAACAATCGTCCGCTCAAGTCTCTGAGCGGAACACTCAAAGGCAAGCAGGGACGTTTCCGCCAGAACCTTCTCGGCAAGCGCGTCGACTACTCTGGCCGCTCGGTTATCGTTGTGGGACCCGAGCTGAAGCTGCATCAGTGTGGCCTGCCGAAGAAGATGGCGCTGGAACTCTTCAAGCCATTTATCTACAACCAGCTCGAGAAGCAGGGTCATGCGGCGACTATTAAACAGGCACGCGAGATGGTCGAACGACAGGAGCCTGTTGTCTGGGACATTCTCGAAGAGGTCATTCGCGAGCATCCGGTTCTCTTGAACCGTGCGCCCACACTACACCGTCTGGGTATTCAGGCTTTCGAGCCGGTGCTGGTGGAAGGCAAAGCGATCAAGATCCATCCGCTCGTCTGCACAGCGTTCAACGCAGACTTCGACGGCGACCAGATGGCCGTGCACATCCCGCTTAGCCCGGAAGCTCAAATCGAAGCCGCCGTGTTGATGCTCTCGAGCAATAACATTCTGAGTCCGGCCAGTGGCCAGCCAATCGCGGTTCCTTCGCAGGACATCGTGCTCGGCATCTACTACTTGACTCGTGATAAGGAAGGCGCTAAGGGCGAAGGCCGCGTCTTCGCATCGCTTGAAGAAGTGCTCCTGGCGCTCGACGCCAAGGAGGTAACGACGCAAACGCCAATCAAACTGCGCATCCAGGGCGATCTAATCGATCTCACGCAGGAACACGACCCGCAAGACATCCTGCGCGCGGCGGTGCAGGAAGATGTGCGGCGAGTGATCAATACAACCGTCGGGCGCGTGATTTTCAACGACTCCATTCCGGCAGGGCTGCCGTTCTTCAACGGCACTCTCAAGAAGAAAGGTTTGCAGTCACTGGTCAATTACTCGCACATCCGGCTTGGTCATGAAATGACCGTCAAGATGCTTGATGACCTCAAGACTCTTGGCTTCCTTTACGCGACGAAGGCCGGAATCTCTATCGGCATCGACGATCTCGTGACCCCTGATGGCAAGAAGGGCCTGATCGACAAGGCCGAGAACGAGGTTATCTCGGTTGAGCAGCAGTATCTGGACGGCGTCATTACCAACGGAGAACGCTACAACAAGATCATAGCGATCTGGTCTGAAGCTACCGATAAAGTCGCCAAAGAGATGTTTAAGGCGATGGATGAGCGCGAGAAGAGCGGCGGGGAGCTAAACCCGATTCTGGTAATGAGTGATTCGGGCGCTCGCGGCAGCGCGCAGCAGATTCGCCAGTTGGCCGGCATGCGCGGATTAATGGCCAAGCCCTCGGGCGAGATCATCGAGACACCAATCCGCGCCAATTTCCGTGAAGGTCTGGATGTGTTGCAATACTTCATCTCCACACACGGTGCGCGCAAAGGTCTGGCCGATACGGCGCTCAAGACCGCCGACTCTGGCTACCTAACGCGTCGTCTGGTCGACGTTGCTCAGGACGTGATCATCAGCGAGGAAGATTGCGGAACGCTCCGCGGTATCTCGGCAAGCGCCATCGTTGAAGGTGGCGAGGAGATTGAGTCGCTGCGCGACCGTATCGTAGGCCGCACAGCGCTTGAAGATGTCATCGACCCGGTTGAAGGCCGCGTCATCGTGGAATCAAACCAGGAGATTGACGAGGATCTCTCATCCGAGATTCAACGTTCGGGCGTGCAGCGTGTTCGCATTCGTTCCGTGCTGACGTGCGAATCGCGCCGAGGATGCTGCATCAAGTGTTATGGACGCAACCTGGCGACAGGCCGGCCGGTGGAAATCGGCGAGGCCGTGGGTGTGATTGCCGCGCAATCGATCGGCGAGCCGGGCACTCAGCTTACGATGCGCACGTTCCATATCGGTGGCACGGCGCGCCTGGAAGAGTCTTCGAAGCACGAAGCTCGTCAGGACGGCACCATCAAGTACGTCGATTTGCAGACAGTAAAGAGCCGCAAGAGCGAGCGCATCGCCATGAACCGAAACGGCTCGTTGACGATTATCGACGACCGCGGTCGCGAGGTGGCTCGCTACCAGATTGTCTATGGAGCCCACATTCTGGTGGAGGACGGTCAACGCGTAACTCAGGATCAACTGCTGGCGACCTGGGATCCGTTTACCTTTGCAATCCTGACTGAGGTCGCGGGTCATGTTAAGTTCCAGGATCTGAAAGAAGGCGTGACGTTTGATGAAGAAGTCGATGAAGTAACCGGCCAGTCACGCATGGTTGTGAAAGACTCGCCCGACGAGAAGAAGCAACCGCGTTTCGAGATTCGCAACGCCAGCAATAAGATCCTGAAGACTTACCAGATGCCGGTGCGGGCGAATTTGATGGTCACGGACGGCGAGACGGTCGAGCCCGGCGACATCATTGCGAAGATTCCTCGCGAAACAACCAAGACTAAGGACATCACCGGTGGTCTGCCGCGTGTTGTCGAGCTTTTTGAAGCGCGCCGGCCTGCAGAGACCGCAGTAATGTCGGAAATTGACGGCATCGTCAAACTTGGTCCTATCGCCAAGGGCAAACGCAAATTGATCATTACCGGTGACGACGGAGAAGAGCGAGAGTATGACATCCCGCGCGGCACGCATATCAACGTGCAGGAAGGCGATCGCGTGCGCGCCGGTGAGGCTTTAATGGACGGGCCGCTCAACCCGCACGACATTTTGCGCGTGCTTGGTATGAGCCGGCTGCAGGAGTATCTCGTAAACGAGATTCAGGAGGTCTACCGCCTGCAGGGTGTGAACATCAACGATAAGCACATCGAAGTCATTGTCCGGCAGATGTTGCGCTGGGTGAAAATCAAGGAAGTTGGCGATACAGACTTCCTGCTCGAAGAACAAGTCGATCGTTTCCGCTTCACTGACGAAAACGAGCGAGTCAACGCGGAGGACGGTGAGGTGTCCCAGGCAGAGCCGCTGCTTCTGGGTATTACCAAAGCCTCGCTCTCTACAGACTCGTTTATTTCTGCGGCCTCGTTCCAGGAGACCACGCGCGTCCTTACGGAAGCAGCTATCTCCGGCCGTATCGACTACCTGCGCGGCTTGAAGGAAAACGTGATCATGGGACGGTTGATTCCAGCCGGGACCGGCATGGAGTATTACCGCAACGTCGATGTGGAACGTGACGAAACAATCGATCAGGCACGCGAGCGGGAGCTCGATGAGTTTCCCGATATCGTTGGCGGCCATGAGATGACGATGCCCACGCGCGCGCCTTTGGTGACCGCGGCTGCTGCTGACGGGGACGGCGAAGTGGAAGGGTAAACCAGGGAGCGCGGGCATCTTGCCCGTTCTAAGTGGCACAGACTCTAGTCTGTGGTAAAGACGCTCTAAGTGGCACAGACTTTAGTCTGTGATGAAGACCGGCGTGGTTCGCACCGCTCCGGTCTTTTGCGTAAATTTGCCCCCCCCGGGTTCGTGAGAACCTGCCGCCGGCTCGCCCGGAAAATTGTAGGGTGGCAAAGGACCCTGGGGGTGTTTCTCAGGGTTTGCCAAAGCGGCTCGTTTTGTATATAGTCGCCAACAATCGGACGAAGGCTGAATGCTTTCGTCTCAAGTGGTTGCTGGGGTGAGGACAGTGACCAC
>JBOGOU010000398.1:0-30757 GCA_050748205.1 Pyrinomonadaceae bacterium
GAGCACTCTGGTACCTTATCGGACCGTACTATTAGAGGACGGCAAGCAAACGCAGGAAACGCGGATTCTGACGGTCACATTTGGCGTCAAAGTTGACGACTCACTGTTCCAGACTCCCCAAGCGTAAGAGGCCAACCAGGCAAGAGTTGTCGGCTCAAAAAGTCTCCGGTAACTCACTTTTCTTTCGGAACCTCCGGCGAATCATGGCGTGTATAGCCTACGGGCGGTCGTCCATCAGGTTATAATCGACGTGCACAAGGCCGCTCATCCACAGCCGCGAGCCGGGGTTTCCTGAGAGGAAAGCGACCTCGTGAACTTATGTGAGAGCCTACCCGCCCTAATGGACACACTGAGTTCCATTGACGAACTGAGTTTCCCTGTTGCTTTGCGGCAGGAAGTGATCGCCGATTCAACCTCTGATCATGCGCTGCTGGAGGCAACGCGGACAGGCGATGAGGACGCCTTTGCGGAGCTGATGAGCCGTTATCGCAATCAGATTACGAGCTACATCTACCGGATGACGAATGATTATGATGGCGCGGTCGACCTAGCCCAGGAAACCTTCGTCAGGCTTTATCGAGCGGTCGACCGCTATCAGAGCAGCTATGCGTTTTCGACGTACATCTACCGCATTGCGACAAACCTGGCAATTAGCGAGCTGCGGAAACGAAAACGACGGCGCCTGGTTTCGCTGACCGGGTTTTTTCAGAGCAGCGATGGGAGTGAAAGCTGTGAGTTGGATCCCGTTGATGAGCGTCCGCTGCAGGATACCGAGCTAGTTGTCGCTGAGAGGCGAATCGCTATGCAGCGAGCAATCAGCACGTTGCCGGAGAAATACAGGGCGCCGTTGATACTGCGAGATGTTGAGGGCAGGAGTTATCAAGAGATTTCACGCATCCTGGAGACCAGCGAGGGAACGGTGAAATCCAGGATTAGTCGCGCGCGAGACTTTTTGCGTGAAAAGATGAAAGCTTATCTCTGAGTGGGAGTGTTATGAGAGTAGCCAATTGCAAAATAATCTGCCGGGAGATTGAGGAAGCGGACGCAGCGCAGGACGTCACGGCGTCTGTCATGCAACATTTGCAAGGTTGTCCGCAGTGCCGGGCTTTTTACGAAGGGAGGCTGAAACTGCGGTCGATGGTGGCAAGCCTGGGAACTGTCGAAGCGCCGCCCGACTTTGATTTTCGTGTTCGTTCACGGATCGCGAAAGAGAGAGCTGGCACGAACTCCGTATTCTTTAGCAGCTTCTCATTGAGTTTTCCGTCAGTCGTTCTGGCCACGTTGCTGCTCATACTGGGTTTGGGCTTCGCGCTTCTGAGCACTAAGTCGCCTTCGACTGGTACGGCCGTGAAAACGTCGGACGCACCTATTCCGAATAAATCCAATACTCTTGCTGCCGATCAAAAGACGGCTTCGCCAATTCAGGAAGTTACATCGAAGGGCAACTTGGATACGAACAAGGAGACACCGAGGCTGCCTGTCTCGCCGGGGCAGGGGGATGGGAATCGAAACCGGGTGTTTAAGAGCACCGTCGCGGCTGAGGGTGGCAAACGCCGGCAGGCCACGCGAGAGTTTAGCAGCACGCCCGCGCCTGTGGTTAAGAGGGATGAGGCGATTGCAAGTCTGGAAGCATCTCCGATTTTTCCAGTTGAGGCTTCGTCTCAGCCACTGAAGCTATCGTTGGATTATGACGGGGTTTCTCGGACCATCTCGGTGCCCGCGCTGAGCTTTGGGTCGCAGCGCGTCCTTGCGGTAGGTGGACCGTCCCTAACCAAGACGGCATCGAAGGGTGTGTGGTAGTCAAGCTGGAAACGTTGGGTGGAATCTTAGAATGGAATTTGGGATTAAAAAAAAGTGCGTTCTCTTGCTTTTCTAACAATTATCGCCGTTTGTTGTTTTGCGCCGAGTTACGCGCAGGTGGCAACTCCCTCAGGTTCACCGCCGGCTCCGGGGGCTCCCAAGCCCCGTGCTTCAACTCCTGCCGCCCGTTCGGGCCCCGTTATTGTAGAAAACCGCCCGACAGCGCCGCAGGTAGTGACAATAGTGCACCGCTTGAACGGACTCAAGATGTTTCGTTTGCTGCTGCGCTCCAGTGAAGAGATTGGGGCCATCACCAGACTCGACGACGCTTTCAGGATGACGGAAGAAGTTCACACGAACGTGATCGCCGGTCTCTCCCTCGCAGACGGCCAAACGATTGCTGCGTGGCTGCCAGATGCGGAGGCGGAGATGGGACCACCCCCTGCGCCCTATGCCCCAGCAGCGCCTTCGGCCAATGTGGCTGCCCCTCGCGCAACTACTCAGGCTCCGCGGATTCCAACGCCATCGGCTGTACCTGGAGCATCTTTATACGGTGAAGCGCTGAACCTTTTTGAGCGACCTGATGTAACAGTCATAGGTCGCGATGGGAGGCGCCTGGTTGCGCGCTACGTCGGACTAGACGGGGTCACGGGACTCTCTATTCTCAAGCTTGCCACTGGCGGCTTGGTCCGCGCTGTTGATGCCAAAGAGGGTGCTGTCGCTGTTGGCGAGCGGCTGCGTCTTTTTGGTCCCGAGCCTGTAACGCAGCCTGAAGTTCGCACAAGCGGCACTATCTATGCGCGCATGGGAGAAACTGAGGGAACGGTAGTAGAGATCACGAGGGCGCCTTCTGGGGCGATCGCTCGCGTGAAAATAAGATCGGCAAAACTGTCAGCAGCAAACATCGGCGGCATCGCGATCAACGACGCAGGCGAGACCGTAGGGATCGTGGACGTAGTGGAAAGCAATGAAGCGTCAGTTTTGCCTGCCACTCTTATTCGAAATGCGGCCAGGCGCGTGCTCGCCCGTCAAGCGAGCGTGCCGAAACCATGGCTCGGTATTCGTGGCGAGCCTGTCACGGCTCTCACGATCGACGAGCTTCTGCTGAGAGGGTGGCAAAAAGAAGGGGCGATGTCTCTGGCCGAGGCGAGTCGAGGCATCATGCTGACGTCAGTGACTCCAGGAAGTCCCGCGGCAGTTGCCGCGCTTAATCCGGGCGATGTGATACTGCGCGTTAACGAAGAGGAAATCAGAAACGCTGATGACTTCTCCTGGCTATTGGAAGAGGCCGGCCCAGGCGGTTCAGTCAACTTCGTTGTCGCGCGACCCGGGAAACTTGCTCCTGAAGCAGTTAAGCTTACTTTGAGCGAGCTGCCGCATCCGCTGTTTGGGTTAAGAAGACCTTTTGCAGAACCGCCCAGACCTACCACACGAGTCGAACCGCTACTCAAGCCGGGCGCGTTCTCGGGTTCACTTTCACGTTCGTTGCTTTCGAGTTCACTGATTGCCGAGGGCATTGAAACAATCGCCTTGAAGCCGCGAGTGGCCGCGCGCTTTGGCGCCAGCGGAGGTCTCCTTGTGGTCTACGTGCAGCCATCAACCGCTGCCTTCAAGGCGGGTCTGCGGTCGGGCGATCTCATTGAAGCAATTAACGGCCAACAAATCTCACTGGCCCAGCAATCAGTTAGTCTGCTCAACGCCCCTGGCGCCAGCTATGCATTTAAGATCGTGCGCAACAAGGAGAAACTGGTGGTCAAGGTCGTGATGTCGCCAAACTAAAAAACTCAAAATCAGCCGCGGATTAACGCGGATGACACGGATCAGACCAGACTAACTCCTGGAACGCCTTTGTTTTGATCCGTGTCAGCCGCGTTTAATCCGCGGCCGTTCCTTTTTTCACAGCTTCGGCGGTGGATTGTTCAGATCTTCCCCAATAATTCTTTCCATCTGACCCAGGCTTCGTCACGCGCTTTCTTGTTGGCTTTGTACGCCGTCAAGGCCTTCTGGTAGTCTTCAGTCGCTTTCTGGTCGGCGGCTTGATCGCCCTTGGGCTGGGGGGCCGTTGGTTCCGGAGCATCTCCGGCGCGCATGAAACCGTGACCAGCCCCTTCGTAAGTCACCGGCTCGAACTTCTTCCGAAGTTCCTTCATTAGCTCAATCGTCTTCGGCAGGGCCGCGTTGATGCGCGCATCGTTACCGGCGTAGAAGCCGTAAACGGGCGCCTTGATTCGCCCGAGAGCTGCTTTGTCCGGTCCTTCTGCATTACTCGGCGTTGGTCCATAGAAAACGAACGCAGCCTTGATGTTCGGATTGTTCGTTGCATAGCGGAACGTTTGACCGCCGCCCCAGCAAAAACCACCAACCACAACTTTGCCATTAGACGCTGGTAACTTTGAAACATATTCAGCCACAGCATTCAGGTCAGCGGTGATCTGGTCCGGGGGCAGGTCGCGGATAGCCTGACCAACGGCGTTGCGCTCAGTGAAAGAGCTGGTGCCTCCTCCGTTAGGTCCCATACCAGAAAGTAGATCGGGTGCGATAGCGACGTAGCCAGCCTCGGCCAACTGATCCGTTAAGCTCTGCACCCAGTCCGTCATCCCATTGATTTCATGAATCACGACAACGGCCGTGGCCTTTTTCTTCACCTCGGGATAGACGATGAAACTATTCACCTCGCGATTGTCATTCTTGACCTTGACCCATTCCTGATGGCGTGATGATTTTGCCAATCGCGCCTTCGCCCAATCCTGCTCCTCGAGGGTAACGAGCGAATCTGCGGCCCCACCGGCTGCGGGGTGATGCTCCATGTGCCTCTGAGCTGAAACACAGACTGACAGGACGACAAGGTTAACTACGAGAGCCACTAAATGCCACGAGAGTCCGCCGACACCTGGCACGCACTGCCTGACTACAGTTTTCATGGTTTTTGCCTCCGCAGGAACTTAGTTTTGTCTTAATGGGAGAGGTGATTCTAGCAAACAGGTAGCCCTTCTCAGAAACTCAAGTCACTTTCCATTTATCATGGTTGGAGGGAGGTGCTTTCCTTCCGATGGTCTCGTAGGTCATTTAGCCTTAAAGGTAAGGTAGGTACGACTTGCCCCCGTCCGTGTTGGAAGGGCACTCAGGGTCACAAGTGACCACTCAAGTCTAAACGTCTCAAAGGCTGGGAAGGGTGAAGCGAAGCGCGCCCCCGCTCAAGATGGAAACACGATCCACGAAAACACACGAAATGACACTAAGCATTTCGTGTTGGTTCGTGTGGCTTCGTGGATCGTGTTTTCAGTCAAAACTTTGTTCAAACAACAAGAAACTGCGGACTTGTTTCATAGGAGACTCTCAGACTTGAGTGATTTCTTGTGATGTGAATGCCCTTCACACTTGAGGCGGGGGCAAGCCCACCTTCCCAACCTTTGAGACGTTTGGACTTGAATGGTGGCTTTTGATTTAATGGCTTTCACACTTGAGGCTAAAGAGGTGCAAATACCAGCAGCGGGTATGCGACGATACAAGCTAGCAGCACGTACACAAGCTTGTTACCAAAGTTGAACAGGTACCTGGTAACGAAGAGCGTCTCATCTTTGGGATCGTAATAGAAAATTCCCGCGAGTATATGGGCCTTCGCCATCTCCTTTTGAGGTACACGGGCCTCAGCAAGCCCAACTGCTTCCTTCATCTCCCGTTTGACCCTCCACGATTGATAACCGAAGTAGAGCGCAACTGCGATCGAGAGAGTCGCAGCAAGCCACGTAACCACCCAGGCCGGAGTCCTCAAGAAGTGCAAACGCGGGTCGCCCTGGAACAGGACGTCGACTGATTCAGCACTCATCTTGAAGGCAACAAAACAGCGGAGCCAATCCCACAGACGCGCGACAAGCGTCTTGGACCGCTTTGCAAATTGCAAATACTCTTCCAGCTGCAAGTCTGACCTCGATTTCACTGTCCCATACTTCATGAGCAAACATTTGAGTTGCAGGTCGATGGCCATTGCCGGGACTCTAAACACTGAAACCAGGCTTTTGGCTGCCCAGACTTCAACCTCACCGTGCATGTTCAAGAACACAGGAATACGTTCCGGCAAAACGGGGTAGAAGTAAGCCAGAATGAGAAACGGCGCAATGCTAAGAGTGGCAACAAGAACCTCGATGACCAGGTTGGTGTAGTCGCTCAGGCGGTCAGGGGATTCAAGGTTGGACATTGGCCGAAAAATGGACGGATTCAGCGTGCCGCGGCTTTACTTTTCTTGCCAGCCAATAATCGACTGAGAAACGGTCATCTTCGCGCGGGAGGACGAAAACAAAGAGCAGCAGCGCGAGCCGTGGAATGACGTGTGAATGGAACTCGTAGAGCGGTTCCCTGAGAAGGTGACCAAAAGTCACAATCGCCAGTACAAAGCCGAGGGCAACCAGAGCATTGCGAACGCGCAGGCCCAGAATCACGAGAGCGCCGGCGAAAAGCTCCACGAAGGGAATGATGACGCCTACGGTCCAGAGTGACCAAACCGGGAGGAAGGTGTCGGCAAATGGCAGAAAGTATTTCCGAGCATGTTCCAGCGGACCAAGTCGAAAGACCTTCCAAACACCTGCCATAAAAAAGATCAATCCGAGGACAAGTCGCGCGAACAAGAGCGCCCAGGCTCGATCAGTTCCGATGCTTACTTTCATTTAAGTTCCTTTCATTACGTCAAGTGGATAGTTAAGTCAATGCAAGGGTGTACCGGCGCAGCTCAAAATCCCGCCCAAGGGACAGACTCTGTGAAAACACAAAGGCCTGCGGTAATTTGCAGTCCGGAAGGTGGACCCTGTCCCCGCCTCAAGCTTGAAAGCCAGTCAACTCAAGCCCACCTTCCCAACCTGTGAGGCTTTTAGACTTGAGTGATTTCTTGTGAAGTGAAGGCTCTTCACAGTTGAGAGCGGGGACAGGGTCCGCCTTCCTGACCTGCAAACTACCGAAGGTGCTTTTTGTGTTTTCAAACAGTCTCCGGCAGAGGGTGGGGGCTTTAACCGAATTATTGCTTTCCTGTTGCTCTATTGTTGGCCTTTCATTCTATCCCGGCCGGTCGTCAGGAACGCCGTGAGGCTTAGAACTATCCTTCACATAGCGACGTCTCTCACCCCCTTTATCTCACCCGACGAAGAGTCTCTCAGCGGCCGGACTAGCCCACTGTTCGCTGGAGACGAAAGAAAGGCGGGCATATGACAAGCATTGCAATAAAGAGAGCGGGACAAAACCATGCTCTCTCCAATGGGCTTGAGGAAGCCAACCGTGCCACCCTCCGGTCGCTTCTCTTCGTGCTGAAGACACGCGACGCAGATACTTACGATCATTCGAGACGAACAGTGAGAATTAGCTTACTTCTTGGGCGGGAGTGTGGCCTCGATCAGAGACGCATGCGCTCACTTGAGTTTGGCGCATTATTGCATGACATCGGTAAGATTGGCGTGCCGGACTCTGTACTGCGTAAACCTGCAAAGCTCAACGAGGTTGAATGGGGGATGATGCGCCGGCACCCCGATTTGGGACAGGAAGTTCTGCGTGGCCTCCGTTTCCTGGAGGATGCGAGAACCATAGTCGCCCAGCACCATGAGAAGTGGGATGGCTCGGGATACCCGTTGGGTCTGCGAGCCGAAGAGATCGACTTGGGCGCCCGCATTCTTTTCGTCGCCGACGCCTTCGATGCTATGACAAGTGATCGTGTTTATCGGCAGGCGAAATCCTACGAGCAGGCTGTCGCGGAGTTGGATTTTTGCGCGGGCACGCATTTTGACCCGCAGGTAGTTGCGGCATTCCATCGTGTTCAGCGCTCGGAGTGGGAACGCATAGTTCGGAGAGAAAACCTGTTCGCGGTTCCGGATCATCAATTCGGGCAGCCTGGGGGTGTTCCGAATAGGTAGTTGCGGCGGCGTCAAAACGTCAGCGGAGTGTTTCGGGGCTTGAAAAAACTGACGGAAACAGCCGTCTCGTGTATTATTGCGCCCGCTCTTCTATCCCCTGGCAGTCGGTCCAGACAAGACCTACTGTCCAACGCAAGGACCATCAAATGCGAAAACAATTTCTCGTCTGTGTGAGTTTAGTATGCGCCCTCTTGTTACTAGGTTGTTATAAGGAGTCAACAACAAACCGGAATTCAACGGCCCCTGCTAACAGCGCCGAGCCTGCCAAGCCGGCGGCCACAACGGCCACGACGACAACCGCGAGCGCGGAAAAGGTTGGCGTCCCTGAGTGCGACGATTACATCGCCAAATACGAAGCTTGTGTCTCTGGAAAAGTGCCTGAAGCAGCCCGAGCTCAGTATAAGACGAGCATCGACCAAATGCGTAAATCCTGGCAAACGCTCGCAGCCAACCCACAAACGAAAGCTAGCTTAGCGGCGGCCTGTAAGACTGCAGCGGACCAGGCACGAGTTTCAATGAAGTCTTTCGGTTGCGCGTTCTGAGGACTGGTTCACTCCATAGCTCGCTAACTCTCTTGTGTTTGAAAGCAACTACCGTGGCTCCTCGCCGGGGTGATAAGCCGCTTCTAGATTGGCGCGGATGTCCTTGAGATCCAGCCACGCCGGCTTAAACTCTCCGCGCGCATAGAGCGCCGCCTGGTCCATGAAGTGACGACTCTCAGGGTGGCCGCTCGCCCCAAAGGTGTGAACGGAGAGCGCGCGCACTCGTGGCGCAAACTCGACCACGCTGATATAACTGCCTCCCGCAACTCCGTAACGTCGCTTCTGGCCTCGTTCAGGCGCCGCGTAGAATGTGAACACTGCGCCATCGTTTCCATTTACGCCCGCCAGCGGCAAGCTTAAACGGGCGTCCTGAAACCTCTCCTTATCGGGCTCATTTAGTCGCTGCAGCCGGTTGAGATCTCCCCATGCGACCCGCCACGTACCAAAGTCGCGCTCCAACGCATCAAGAGCATCATTCAAGGCTGCTACATACACTTCTGCTGCCGGGTTCGGCGTTCGATCCCGCGAAATGCGATCGTGCCAAAGGCTGAAGACCGTCATCGCAATGGAATCCGTGGAACTCCTGCGATCCCACCGCGATAGTTCATCATACGCGTCGCGCAGACGGGAGATCGGGGTTGAGCTCGTATTGCCCGATTCAGCCGCCAGCCGCTCCTTCAGAGCCGCAAGTAACTGAGGCAGGCGTGTACTAGCCGCCATCACGCGTGTATCGAATGCGACGCTCTTCCAGTCTTCGAATGTGAAAGCGCGCGAGGTCGAAAGAATTTCTCGAGAGATGGCGCCGCGTAGGTTATCGCCTTCCTGGACCATGTATTTCGGATAACGACTGGGATCGGGATTGCCATTGCTCGTTAAAAGAAAGGGCGTTGTATTGCAGTTTTGCATCCAGCCGGTTTTCGGATTCGTGAGCTGAGGCAACTCGTCCATTGTGTGATAACCCTGCCATTCGGTTGCCCGGTCGCTTCCGTCAACGGGTTTGGTCCAATCGAAGCGCGGATCACGTCGCGGCACCGCGCCATTGTAGAGGTACCACGTGTTACCCTGGCGATCGGCATACATCACGTTACCAAAAAGCATATTGAGCGGAGACATTGCTCGCTTGAGCGCCGCGAGTGACTTGGCCTTTGTCATGTCGTACCACTCGCGCAGCCAGCCGTCTTCTTCAAACTTGGCCATCCGCACAGTCAGAAGTTTGCCATCGCGGGCGCCAAGTACTGGACCGTGATGCGTCTTGCGCATGGTAAAAGTGCGAGTCTCGACTCCACCGGCCGTTTTGACGCGAATCGCTTCAACGCGCTCACTGGCGAGGCGGTATCCCTTGTCATATTTGTAAGCGAGTGGACGCGTAGGATCGTCGAAAGTTTCGAAATACACGTCTTCAAGATCCGCGGCATTATCCGTACTGACCCAGCCACCGTTCTCGTTATGACCGACATAAGGAAAGGGAAATCCAAACCGTGTGTAGCCGGTAAAATTCCAACCTTGATCGCTGTGTACATGTCCTTCGTAAACCTGGCCAGAGCCGAAGAACGGCAGATGGGGATTTATTAAAAGCATGGCATGACCGGTCGCGCTTCGAGAGGGACCAATCACCCAACCGTTTGAACCCACGTGACCTGTAAGATCCGACTCATTCGCTGCTGTTTGCAATCCGCCCTGCCGGAGGTTTCTGTCTCGTGCAAAGCCGTTCTGGTAATAGTTGTAACGAATGAAGGCGAGTGTGTACCACGGCTCGACTCGAGCTATTAGTCTTGGACGGACTTCCGGATGAGTTTTGAGGTAATAGTTAAAACCCGCGGCAAAGCCGTCGCACATGCTCCGCATTTGACGATCGAGGCGCGCGTACTCCGCTTGCGCGAGTCGAGGAATTTCGAGCGCATGATTCAGGCGATCTTCATTCAAACCCTCCTCGCCATAGAGCTCTGACGCTCGTCCGAGCGCCCAAATGAAGTTCTCCTCCACACGCCAGAAGTTATCTTCGGCTTGAGCGTAGGCGAAGCCAAATACCGTACTCGCGTCAGTGCTGCCAAAGACATGGGGAACACCGTACGTGTCGCGATAAATTGTCACCATTTTCGCGAGCCGGTCTGCGTTGTCATTTTGCAACTGTTGCGAGGCATTGCTCGCGCCGTGCGTGGCTTCCCCGCGCACGCCGCCACGGGCCGAAGATTCACACCACCAAAATGTAAGGCTTAGCAGAGCTATCAAAACCCAGCAGGTGCGTTTTAAGGGTTCTAGTTTGTCCATGTGATGCCGTTCAGTCTGAAATGCAACATGTCGGGATCGAAGTATCAAGACGTCGCGCCTCCTTCTTATTCACACCTGGCTTCAAGAAGGCATGTTGCACCTCCCACATGAATCTCGCAAGGAAATCAAAAACGATCCACGAAAACACCACGAAAGGTCACTAACAAAACTTCGTGTTCATTCCTGTGGTTTCGTGGATCGATTGTTTCTAGCCAACCAACTCTCAAATTAGCTCACCGCCGAACCGGAACTCGTTGCGGTCGCTTAGCGGACCTGTGCTAACCTAGACCCTCCGAAGCTGATCTTAATCCCGCTGCCAGAAATTTCTGCTCTCTACTTATGTTGAAACAAGCTGTTTCGCGTTATCACGAACTGCTCAAGGAGAATAGTCTTGCCGAGGCCTCCCGCGTAATGCTCGACGACGGTCTCGAGGGCGCCAAACTAATCTTCGGCGGCCGCCGGCTCTCCCCGTATCTGCGTCCCCACTTCGTGACCGAGGAAGACTTCGCACGCATCTGCAAAATATGCGAGACCGTCTGGTCTTCGATTCAGAAAGTCAAAGACGCCGCCATCGTGGATTCTACGCTCATTAACGACCTTGGCGTGACGCCGGTTGAGCGAGACTTGATCAGCATCGACCCGGGGTACAAGGCTGTCTCCCCAACCTCTCGGCTGGATTCATTTCTCACTGATAGGGCTTACAGCTTCGTTGAATTGAACGGCGAGAGTCCGGCAGGCATTGCTTACGCCGACGCCGCTTACGACATTTTTTCCGCACTCCCTGTCATGCAACGCTTTGGCGAGACCTACAACCTGCGCCCTCTCTACGGTCGTCGCTTCATGTTAGCAGTGCTGCTCGAATCTCATGAGGAATTCCTCGGCCGCAAGCCTGATCATCCTCCGCACATCGCGATAGTCGATCTCAGGGACATGCCAACCCAGAAGGAGTTTGAGTTATTCAAAGAGTTCTTTGAGGAGAGGGGGTATCCTTCGATCATCTGTTCGCCTGACGAGCTGGAATTCAACAACAACCGTTTGCGCCGGGGCGACTTCCAGATCGACATTGTCTACAAGCGCCTGCTTGTAAATGAATATCTTCCGGTGATGCATGAACACCCTGCGCTGCTAAATGCCTACCGTGCTGGTGCGGTTTGCATGGTAAACAGCTTTCGGTCGAAGCTGATACACAAGAAAGCACTGTTCGCCGTCCTCACCAGTGGCCGGCGCGCGAGTCTTTTTACAGCAGCCGAACAAGCCGCTATCCGCGCCCACGTGCCCTGGACGCGTCTGGTACGCGCTGAGCGCAGCGATTATCAAACTCAGGAAATAGACTTGCTGGAATTTATCAGCGCCAACCGGCACAAACTGGTACTGAAGCCAAATGACGACTACGGCGGGCATGGCATCACTATTGGCTGGAACACAGACGAGATCCGTTGGAGTGAGGCACTGCGTAGCGCACTTGTGAATGGCGACTATGTAGTGCAGGAGCGCGTTCCAACCGCCCGAGAGACGTTCCCGGCACTAAAGGATGACGGCAGCGTTGAGTTTGCTGAGCAGCTCGTCGATCTCGATCCACTGCTATTTAATGGCAAAGTAGGATCGGCTTTCACTCGATTGTCGTTTACCGAGCTGGCAAATGTCACTTCAGGCGGAGGCATGGTGCCTACCTACATAATCAGCGAAAAGAAGTAGCCGAAAGCGTGTACAATGCCGCGCCTGGTGACGTAAAGTTAGTGAGGAGAAATCAAGTGGTTGACGAGCTTGAGGAGAGTCCGATCTCGCCGGCAGAGCGGCGGTGGAACGATCGCACGCGCGTCTTAGTGGATGTTTTTTTCGACGGCAAGGATGCGACTGGAGTGGCCAGCACCAGGGACATCAGTATTGGCGGGCTTTACCTGAACACTCAGACTGACCTGCCCGAGGGAGCAGTGCTGCTACTGAGAATTCCTTTTGGGCAAAATCAGCAGGTAGTTGTAAACGGCGAAGTTGTCTACAGCAATCCGGGGTTTGGCGTGGGCATCCACTTCCAGGGTCTCTCAGAGAGCGATCGGGCATTGTTAGAAAACGAACTTGGGAAGGTCTAGATGTCGCTGTCTGACGCCGGTCAAATCCAGTGGCGTAACCTTCCTGCCGAATCCCGTGAGGCGTTGAATGGCAAGCTCGTCGGACTCTGGGGCGCAACCAGCGACGAATCGGCATTCGACTCTCTTACTGAAGACAAACAGCAGGCACTCCTCCTCGTTCTTAGCCGAATGCTCGCCAAGAACCTCTGGAGTTTGGTCAGGAATATTGAAAACATATACGGTGAGGGTGGCGTTGGGCTCGGCTTCGTGGCTTGGCCGATGATTAAATCCACGCTGTTGCGCCGAAAAGATTTCACGCGACGATTTGCCAATCACAAGGACACGAGCGGCGGTTTTTATGAAAAAGGCCGGGCAGACGCGGTACTCCATTTTTTGTATCAAGAAGGCGATCCGCCAAAATGGTATGTCCACTTCGATCTGCATAGTCCGGTCCATTCGCTGAGGAGCGCCTCCAGGCATATTCGGCACGAATTCCTGGGCAAAGTCTGTCCTGACTGGAAGATGATCAAGCAGTGCTTGAAATCGTGAGCCCGAGCGAGCCAGTATGCCTTCGCGATCTTAGGGCGCGCCCATCTGGCAGCCAAGGTCATCAGCCAGGGCCTCGGCTCACGCCAACAAAGGAGCGGCTTTTATGTTCGATCAGTTTACTCTCGGAATTGAAGAGGAGTTTCAGATAGTCGACCCGAGCACACGCGAGCTGCGATCGCACGTCGCCGAGATCCTGGAAGAAGGCACAATGTTGCTGGGCGAGCAGATCAAGCCGGAAATGATTCAATCGATGATCGAGGTGGGAACAGGGATTTGTCGCAACATTCATGAGGCCAGGGTTGATATCACGAATCTGCGCAGTGTTATCTCGAGCCTGGCACGAAAGAACAACCTCGTGATCGTCGCCGCATCCACTCACCCAATTTCACGCTGGCAGGACCAGAAAATCTTTGATGATGAACGCTACGAACTGCTCGTCCAGGAATTGCAAACAGTGGCCCGCTCGCTGCTGATCTTCGGTTTGCACGTGCATGTGGGCGTTGCGGATCGCGAACGATCGGTGCACATCATGAACGCCGCACGTTACTTTCTGCCTCACGTGCTGGCGCTTACTACTTCGTCGCCTTTCTGGATGGCCCACAACACAGGGTTGAAATCGTATCGCTCTGAGGTATTCAAACAGTTTCCGCGCACAGACATCCCTGACCATTTTGATTCCCACGCGAGTTTTATTCGCTACGTCGACCTGTTGGTAAGGACCGGCTGCATCGACAATGGCAAGAAGATCTGGTGGGACATCCGTCCCCACCCGTTCTTTCCGACACTCGAGTTTCGCGTGTGCGACATACCAACGCGTGTGGACGACACTATAGCTATCGCCGCTTTATTCCAGGCGATTGTCGCGAAGCTCAACACTCTCATCGAGAAGAATCTCGGTTTCAGACTCTACCGGCGGATGCTGATCCAGGAAAACAAATGGCGCGCCGTGCGCTATGGTTTGGACGGCAAGATGATTGATTTCGGCAAACAGAAAGAGGTGCCGGTCCGGGATCTGATTCGCGAACTGCTCGATTTCGTGGATGACGTGCTTGACCCGCTTGACTCACGAAAAGAGGTTGAGCACATCCATACGATCCTGGAGCGGGGAACTTCGGCAGACGAACAGCTTAAGGTTTATCACGAAACTAACGATCTGAATGCAGTGGTTGATCGGCTCATCGATCGAACCATGGAAAATGTGCCGACAACAGCCCAGGTTGATTTGGCGCCGCCGAGAACCACGACTTCCACGATCTCGAAGTAGAAGCTAGGAGGAAACCGATAGTATGACAGTCCATTTCTTCGGTAGCTCATTAGTTACTAATCTGTTCTGATCTGTGTCATCTGCGTTAATCTGTGGCTCATTTCCTTTCTTACGGCTCGCGACTCTATTCAACGGTTGACAGTCCTCGAGAGTTGCTCACTTTCCGTTTTTGGCCCTTCGTTCCGCCAGATAATACTGCCACAACATTCTGGCAGCTACTGAACGAAACGGCCGCCACGCGTTCCCGATGCTTAAAAGTCTATCGGCAGTTGGTCGCCGGCGCAGTCTCTTGAGTCTCGTGGCGGCCCTAGCCAGAGCGAGATCACTGGCAGGCCAGACATCGGGCCGCCGCAACGCCATCAGTAAGTAAATGTCGGCGCTCCAGGCACCAATGCCCTTAATCTGCATGAGAGCAGCTCTCACGTCCTCATCGCCCAGCTTGGATAAGCCGGAAAGTTTAATGCGATCGGTGACTATGGTCTCAGCGAGATGGATGCAATAGGCCGTTTTCTGCCGGGTCATGCCGAGTGATCTAAGGTGTGGTTCTCCAAGTTCAACGAAACGATCCGGGGCAAACGGAATGATGTTCTCGCTAAGGCGCCTATACATCGATGCCGCTGATGCCAGCGAGACCTGCTGTTCGAGGATTATTTGAATCAGCGTGGAAAAACCTGGCTTCCTGGACCAGAGAGGAGGCGGGCCATAACGCCTCAAGATGAAAGCCAAATCCACGTCGCGTTTTGCCAGGTATTTCGCTGCGTCAGCAACGGCAGCTTTGGTAAGCGGAGCTGGAAGCATTGAGTTGGGCGATGTCATCGGGGCAGTAGCCCGACTGTTAAGGAGGGCTCCTCACGATCGGCAAACGAGATGCTTGAGTTCACTCGCTACTTGAGGTGCCCTCCTTAACAGTCGGGCTACCGCCCCGAGCTGCTCCGTTTGGATGTCTAACGATCCAGCCTAGCTCGCAGGCTTCGCGTGGTTCAGTGCGAGTGCAATGAAATTCTCGAAAAGAATGCGGCCGTCGCGGGATTCATTCTGATGCTCCCAACGGGTACGACTCTTATTCCAGTCTTCAAACGACTTTTCCAGATGAAACTGCACGGTATAGATCAGCTGGCCCTCGTCGCGTTTAACCATCATCTGATTCCGGCAGAGGTATGAGGTGGCAAGAAGTTTGAAACCTGGGGGGACCTGGTCGATCTGCAACCCGTGGTTCTGCCAAACGCGCAGGATTCGAGGCTGGCTGCTGTAGCTCTGCCAATCGTCCGCATCCGGATCGCCGACTCCGTTGAAGATTGGATCTTTCGGGTCGGTAATACGAATAAAGCGATACTGGTATTCTGCCGGGCGATTTTCGCGCTGCTCGTGCTGCTCGAGTCGATCGAGAGTTACGACATGAGCGCCAAAGCTCAGTCCAACGAGCTGATGTCCACCACAGATCGCCAGCACGGGTATCTTTGTTGAGCGAATGAAACGACTGAAGCTCTCGATGATTTCAGGTTTGTAGAAATCAAAATCACGAAGCGTGCCGCTGAGCACGATGGCGTCGGGCTTAAACTGAGCGGCGGCGTCTGTCAACTCTGCCAGATGCGAAACCTGCGTCGTGGGGTTCTTTACCAGCCGTGCGACATTCTTGAGAATATTCTCGATCGCCATCTGGGCGATCTGGCGTTCGCGCTTTAGCTCCCCGGCGGCCGCTTCACGCCATTCATTCTGACCGACCTCAGAGAGATCGCCCTCGTCACGCAATAGATTGTCGACGATTAGCACACGCGCTGCTTCGATTCGCTTCTGGATCGGCTCGTAGCGGCAGAACGTGTGTTGGTTGAAAGGAAAGGGAAGTGTGTCTCCCGCGTCAGGGGGTAAATTCTCTTTCGTAGAGAGTTCTCTAATCTCTTGAGTCATCTTTATCAGTAAATGTCCAATCGACCCGAATATCTATCCCTCTTGTATCACTTACGCACCTTGCTGCGTGCTCTGCCTAAACTCCGGGACGGCCGTTCCTGAGCCGGCCTCGGAAATCTCGTCTCGTAGTTTAGCAATTAATAGGCCATGAATTCGAGTCCTAAATGCATCAGTCCGCCCGGTGGCATACCGGTCCGCTAGCAAAAGCATTCGATACCAGGACGACTCGAGGTCGTCCGCAAGCCGGGAAACCCTTGTAATGTCGTAAGGAACGGCTACCTCTGAGCAGCCCGCTCTCGCGAAAACGGACAAGTAACGAGCGGTCGGAAGGTCTGGGCAAAGCATGCGACGCCGGCCCACCATCAGTTCGACACCGAGCAAGGTATGCTGGATCTCGACACGGGGAGTCCGCTGGACTGATCCAAAATGGTACGAACGCGTTCTGATTTTCAAAATGCGCTCGCGATAGATCAGAGGAAGCCACGAGTCTTTCAATTCGGTCTTGACTTGATCGGCGTATTCTTGGGCAGTCACGAGCTAAGCTTTCATCCGGCAGCAGTCATTTGTCGTAACGCCGGTTCCACAGATTTCACAGCGCGGCCTCTCCCGCAAGGAGAATAATTTCACGCAAAGACGCAAAGGGGCAAAGACGCAAAGCGGGAAATCAGCGGCGGCTGGACGCGGATAAACGCGAATCAGCAGCGCTTAAGTGCGCTCCGCGGAAGCTGTCGCGATGTATTCTGACTCTTTCTGATCCGTATCATCCGCGTTCATCCGCGGCTGATTCCCCGCTTTCGGTCTTTGCCCCTTCGTGTCTTTGCGTGAAATTCTTGCTCCGAAAACAAGGATGGCAATGTCACCTCAGCGATAGTGAAACAATCGGTTTCATTTGGAGAGCATTGATTACCTGCCCGGGAAAAATTCCCAGATAAAGCACTCCGGCTACGGTGATGAACAGGGCGATGGCAATGCTCGCTGGTATCGGCGGGGCCGTCCACGAAGTGGTACGCTCGCGAAAGAACATCACGATGATCAGGCGCAGGTAATAGTAGGCAGACACGGCGGTATTCAGCACACCGATGACCACGAGCTTGAAATAGCCTTCATCGAGAGCGGCGCGAAACACCATTACCTTGCCTATGAATCCAGCCGTCAGCGGCACGCCTAACAAGCTGAGCAGAAAAAGCGTTAACGCGAAAGCCAGAATGGGAGACTGGAAGCCAATGCCATTGTAATCTTCGACCTCGGTCCGGCGGTCGTCAACGCGTCCAATCAGCTGTACAACCGCAAAGGCACCCAGGTTCATGACGGCGTATGTCAGAAGATAAAACGTGACCGCCGTGATAGCGGCATTACGCTGATCAACGGTGGAGGCCGCCCCCGCGGCGATCAAGCCCACCAGCGCGTAGCCCGCGTGCGCGATCGAAGAGTAAGCAAGCATGCGTTTGACGTTGTTCTGGACAATCGCCACCACGTTGCCGACAGTCATCGTCAAGATCGCGAGCACAACGAGCGCCAAGAGCCATGCATTATGAATCTCGCCGGCGACTGTCTTGTTGGTTGTAGCAACAACGAAAGGAAATCCGAATACGAACACTCTGAGAAATGAAGCAAACCCGGCCGCCTTCGGCCCGGCCGCCATGAATGCGGTCACGGGAGTGGGCGCCCCTTCGTAAACGTCGGGTGTCCAGATGTGAAAAGGCGCGGTTGCGACCTTGAAACCAAATCCGACGAGCATCATTGCAGCGCCGGCGAACAATAGCGGCGGGTATTGCGCGTCGTTGAGCCGGCGTCCGATCTCTGCCACGTTGGTAGTGCCAGGCAGCCCACCCGCGGTTGCGGTAGCGCCATAAATCAAGGCGATTCCGTAAAGCAGGAAAGCGGAGGACAAAGAGCCAAGAATGAAATACTTCAGCGAGGATTCGTTGGAACGAACGTCAGTGCGACGGAAACCAGCCATGACGTAAGTAGCGATTGAGAGGATCTCCAGACCCAGGAAGATAATCACAAGATCGCCCCCCGAGGCCATCAACATCATTCCCGCCGTTGCGAAGAGCAGCAGTGAATGAAACTCCCCCGCTGGAAGTTTCTCGTTTTGCACCCAGACCATTGAGATCAATACGGTCAGCGTGGAAACGATAAGAAAGACAAGAGTGAAGCCCAGACGTAGCTCATCGATAACGAGCATGCGGTTGAAGGCCTGGCTTGGGCCACTCCAGCTAAGCCAGAGCCAGATCGTCGCTGCGGCTGCTGCAAACAACCCCGCGAGAGAAACACTCCCAGTCACCCAACGTTGTGTGGGTCTGGCAAAAGCGTCTAACAACATGACTGCCACACCCACGACGCAGACGATCAGTTCGGGCGCGATCAACGAGAAGTTGACGTCTGGCGGCGTGAGTTGAAGGGCTAGAAGAAAATTCATTCGTTTTAGTTCTTATCTCCGTGCACTCTTTTTATCCGTGCACGAGATCACGGAGAGTCAGTGTTCGCCGATTTTGTCATGCGCTCAGTTTCTGACCGCTTCGTCGACGCAAAGGATCCTCCGGCCGGCGGTGCAGCTACCCGAGCGCGAACTGCTTCGACGCTGGCTTTGGAGCGATCCAGGAATGGCTGGGGGAAGACACCCATAAAAAGCATCAGTGCCAGCAGTGGGACCAACAAACCAATTTCGCGGGCGTTAAGATCCGATAGCTTTTCATTCTCCGGATTCGTCACCTTCCCAAACACAACTCGCTGCAGCATCCAAAGCATGTAAACGGCGGCCCAGATCACGCCTGTCCCGGCGAGCATCGTGGCAATCCTGGGGTGTTTGATCGCGTTTGATGTCCAGGCGCCAATCATGATCAGAAACTCGCCGACGAACCCATTCAAGAAGGGCAGTCCAATCGATGACAGCGAGGTAATTACAAAGAGAGTGGAAAACCAGGGCATCGGCTTAACCAGCCCGCCAAAATCCGTGATCATGCGCGTGTGTCTTCGATCGTAAATGAAACCGACGAACAGGAACAATGCGCCCGTGGATACGCCATGGCTGAGCATCTGATAGAGCGCGCCCTGCATGCCCAGCTCTGTGAAAGAGAAAAGCCCAAGCACCACAAATCCCATATGGCTGACTGATGAATAAGCAACCAGACGCTTCACATCCGGCTGGACCATCGCGACGAGCGCGCCATAAATGATTCCAATCACGGCCAGCGTAATCATTATCCAGGCAAACTGGCGCGACATGCTTGGGAAGAGACCGAGGTTGAAGCGCAGCAGGCCGTAGGTACCCATCTTTAGGAGCACACCCGCGAGAATGACGGAGCCCGCAGTAGGCGCTTCGGTGTGCGCGTCAGGCAGCCATGTGTGCAAGGGAAAGACCGGAACCTTGATACAGAAGGCAAAAGCGAAGGCCAGAAACAACCAGAACTCGGCGCCCGGCGACAACACGACTGACCCTGTACGCAGGGCTTCAACAATGGTTGTGTAATCAAATGAGCCGAAGATGAAATATAGCGCGATAATCCCGACCAACATCAGCAAGCTGCCAACTGATGTGTAAATAAAGAACTTTACCGCCGCGTAGATCCGTCGCTCGCCGCCCCAGATCCCAATCAGGAAAAACATTGGCACAAGCGAAGCTTCGAAAAAGAGATAGAAGAGCAGCAGATCAAGCGAAACAAAGACGCCGATCATCGCGCCTTCAAGTACGAGCAGGAAGACATAATAAGAGAGTTGTCGCTTCTTGATTGCCGACCAGCTCGAGAGAATCGCGATTGGCATTAGCAACGTGGTAAGCAGGACGAGCCAGAGGCTAATTCCATCGACACCCAGGTGGTAGCGCGCGCCAATGGCCCCAATCCAGTTAGCGTTCTCTTCAAACGCGAACGCCGCCGTCCCCGCTCCACCCACAAGCAGCAATGAAACGGCGAACGTAGCGAGAGTGACCACCAGCGCAAGCCACTTGTAGTGAGCATCCTGCTTGCTTGGCAAAAAGCTGTAAGCAACAGCGAGCAGTGCGCCCAGCACCGGAAGCAGAATCAGAATTGTGAGCAAATGTTGCTTCATAACCTAGCGCACCACATCGAGCACGTGAACGCCGAAGTAAGCGAAGAAGCCAATCAGAACCAGGGCACCGACTAGGATGATCGCCGCGTAACTCCGCACGAATCCCCCCTGCATGTGACGAATCACGCGGCCGCCTTCCGTGACCGCGTCTCCCAGAGCGTGCAGGAAGCCATCAATGACGCCAGAGTCAAATAGCTTCCACAGTCCTTCACGCGAGCCGACTTCCACGGGCCGGATGATTGTCGCGTCGTAAATCTCATCAACGTAGTACTTGTTCTCGAGGATGCGAGGCATTTGCAGCAGTGGACGCTTCTGGAAAATCAGCCACCCGACTCCGATGCCACTCGCCGCAATCAGAACAGATACCAAAGCAAGCAAGCGCTCCTCGCGGATCTCTTCGGGTGAATGAGCGTGGCCCACGCTCCCCACCTCCGTTGCCGAGCCTTCCAGCGCATGAATGGCAGGCGCTCCATCAACCTCTTGAGGTTTCGGAGATAACATGTGGATTCCTTCGATGCCGCTCTCGCCCGCGTGCTGAGAACTCGCCGGCAGATGGCTAACAACGGGCTCCAGTGTGCGCTCGATGTAGTTGACCGGGTGATCGGTGAAAAGCGAGCCAAGCGCATAGGATACGCCGAGCAAGCCGCCAAACGTGGAAAGCACGGCGAGCACCACGAGCGGCGCGGTCATCACCCAGGGAGATTCGTGCGGCTCGTGTACGTCGTGGTGGGAGTGACCCGCGTCGTCGTGAGTTCCCTCCAGGTGCTCGGAATGTTTTTCACGAAAGCGCTCTGAACCCCAAAAGGTCATAACCATCATTCGTGTCATGTATATTGCCGTCAGAAACGCGGTGATTGCTCCCACTATCCAAAGGGCCTTACTCCACGCTGGACTCGGCAGGCTGAATTCACCGGCGCTCCAGGTTTTCCACAGAATCTCATCCTTCGAAAAGAAGCCGGCAAAGGGAGGAATTCCGGCGATTGCCAGCCACCCGGTCAGCATGGTGGCAAATGTAATCGGCATATACTTCTTGAGCCCGCCCATGCGTCGCATATCTTGCTCATGGTGCATGCCGTGAATCACTGAACCGGAGCCAAGGAAGAGAAGTGCTTTGAAGAACGCATGCGTTATCACATGAAAGATCGCGGCGACGAAGGCTCCGACACCACACGCCAGGAACATGTATCCGAGTTGTGAGATTGTGGAATACGCAAGCACCTTCTTGATGTCGTTTTGCGCGATGCCGATTGTCGCTGCAAAAATCGCGGTGGCCGCGCCAATTATTGCGACGACGAACATTGCTGTGGGCGCATGTGTGTAGATTGCGGAGCAACGCACGATCATGTAGACACCGGCGGTGACCATCGTTGCCGCATGGATAAGTGCGGAGACAGGGGTCGGCCCGGCCATGGCATCCGGTAGCCATACATAAAGCGGGATTTGCGCGCTCTTCCCGACCGCTCCGATAAAAAGAAGCACAGCAGCCGACGTAATGCCGCCGGCAAAGATGGCATCCCAGGTGAAAGGATCGACACTCATCCCACCAATTATCTGGAGTGCGCTGGTAACGCCATGACCTGGCTTGGTAAAGAAACTGATTGAGCCATTCCCCGCCGCTAATGTAATGGAGAAGATGAGCATTATGCCCATTACAAAGCCCCAATCGCCCACGCGATTTGTAATGAAAGCCTTCTTCGCAGCGTTTCCGGCTTCTTTCAGATCAGTGTAGTAACCAATTAGCAGATAGGAACAGAGTCCCACACCCTCCCAGCCGACGAACATCAGCAAAAAATTGTCCGCCAGCACCAGCGTCAGCATCGCGAACATGAAGAGGTTCAGAAACGCAAAAAAGCGATAGAACCCGCTGTCACCGTGCATGTAACCGACTGCAAAGACATGGATCAGTAAGCCAACAAAGGTGACAAACAAAGCGTAAGTACCACTGAGGCGGTCCATTGCCAGGGCAAAGTCAGCACGAAAACGGCCCACCTGAATCCATGTCCAAAGGTGATCCATGATCGGCTCGGTGCTCCAGAGGGCCCCGCCTGATTTGAAGGCGAGGTAAAAAGCGATGAGCGTAGAAATGCCGACGGAGGTGCAGGCGACGGCGCCAATGAACTTCTCATTGCGGAGCCGCCGGCCAACAAACCAGTTAATCGCCGCTCCGGCGAGCGGGGCAAAGATGATCAGACTCAGCAGGTTGTTTTCGTTCACGGTTCTTGCTTTTCTGAACTTTGAGCTTTGAGCTTTGTACTTTGTTCCTCTAGTCTCGGCGACTCTTTCGTGTTTCAACTCAGAACTCAGTACTCAGCACTCAGTACTCAGTACTCAGCACCAATGCACTAACGCTACCTAAAGCTTGAGCATGCTGGCATCATCAACATCCAGCGATTCGCGGTTGCGGAAGATGGCAATTATGATTCCCAGCCCCACGGCCGCTTCTGCTGCAGCGACAGTCATCACAATGAATACAAAGAGCTGTCCCGTCACGTCCTGAAAAAAACTGGAAAAAGCGACAAACGTGAGATTCACAGCATTGAGCATCAGCTCAATGCACATGAACATTGCAATTACATTCCGACGGATAATCACGCCGACAACACCGATCGTGAAGAGAATCGCGGAAAGCGCCAGATACCATGAAAGCTGTGGACCCATAATCGACCTATTCTCGTTTGCTTCGATCTGTTTGACGTTCTACGCCCATGAGCCGTGCTGCTTCGGCAGTCGAACTAGTCTCAATCACTGTCTGGTTGTCCCTAGAAAGTGGATTGACAACATCCATTGCCAGCACCTGCGCTCCCGGAACCACGCGTGCCGTAGGCGAGAGCGTGTTTGTCCGGCGCGCGAGAGACATCGCGCCCACGATAGCCATCAGAAGCAGTATCGATGTGATCTCGAACGGCAAAAGGTACTTTGTAAAAAGTCCGGCGCCGATCGAAGCCGTCAACCCGACATTAGAGATGGCTTTGTCGGGCGTGTCGGGGGAAGCCTGGACCGAATAAAGAATGAAAGCTGCCTCGGCGATCAGAACCGCCGCCAGGGCTACGGCTGTGGGGACCAGGAACCCGAGTCGCTTGCGACGAGGCTCTTCATCTTCCACGTTAAGCAACATTATGACGAAAACAACCAGCACCATGATCGCGCCCGCGTAAACGATGACCTGCACGGCCGCAATGAAAGGCGCGGCGAGCATCACATAGAGACAGGCTAGCGATAGCAACACACCAATCAGCGAGATGGCGCTGTAGAGCGGGTTGCGCTGCGCTACCATGGCAATGGCGCAGCCAATAGCCATTCCGGCAAAAAGCATGAAGAGAAGATTCATTAACATCGGACTGAATTCTCGTATAGGTCCTATAGGTCATATCGGTCCTATACCAATTACGATTCACGATTCATACTATCAAGTACATCACTGTTGCCGTCACGAGAATATTCAAGATGGCAAGTGGCACCAATACCTTCCAGCCAAAGTCCATCAATTGATCGAAGCGAAAACGGGGTAGCGTCCCGCGTAACCAAATGTACAAGAAAAGAAAGAAAAGTATCTTGGCGACGAAATAGAAAACGCCCAACAGCGGGAATTGCGCGACTCCTGGCCCGTTCCAGCCTCCCAGAAAAAGGGTAGTGGCCAGCATCGAGACCGTTATCATGTTTATGTATTCGGCGTTGAAGAACAGCAGAAATTTTATCGAGCTATATTCTGTATGAAATCCGGCGACTAGCTCCGTCTCAGCCTCCGGAAGATCGAAGGGGACGCGGTTCGTCTCGGCAATAGCTGAAACCAGGTACAGGATGAATCCAAGCGGCTGATAGAAGATGTTCCAATTGAGACCCCACCAGCCTGACTGTTGCTCGACGATACTGTAGATATCCAATGTGCCAGACATTAGAATCACGCCGATTAGCGACAGGCCCAGCGCAAGCTCATAGGAAATCATCTGGGCGGATGAACGAAGACCACCCATCAGGCTGTATTTGTTATTGGATGACCAGCCCGCGAGCGCGATGCCATAGACTCCGACTGACGTCACACCGAGAACATAGAGCAGTGCCACATCGAAGCGAGCGATCACCAGCGTCACAGTCTTATTAATAAATGGAATAGTGATCGTCGGGCCAAAAGGATAGACGGCAATCGCCATGATGGCCGTTACCACGGCGATCATTGGCGCGAGCAGAAAAACAAACCTCGTTGACTGCGCCGGAACCAGGTCCTCCTTCATCATGGTCTTGATGAAGTCGGCGAAAGGCTGAAGCCAGCCGCCGTAGCCAACGCGGTTTGGACCGACGCGGCCTTGAATAAACGCCAGCACGCGGCGCTCGGCAAGCACCGTGAACGCCACGAGCAACATGATCGCCACAAAGGCGATCGATATCGCGATGATCACGGCAACCGAGTGAATGAGAGGGTTATCCATCAGTCATTTTTGATTGCCAATTATTTCCATTGCCAATTGCCAATTTGCTTCTTCGGCTTGAACTTTACATCTAGTTTTTCCTGGACGCTCCACGCTTCTTGTTACCAGACGCCAATCGGCAATTGGCAATCGGCAATGCAAACCAATTGGCAATTGGCAATGCCTTTCAGTCTCCTGCCACTGCCGCTTCACGAAGCAAACTATCGTCGATCGTAATCTGATAAAGAGGAGAAATACTCAAACTTTCCGGGCGCGGGTTGCCTTGAGCGAGCAGGTGAAATTGCGGCACCTTGTCTGTAAGCGTCCGAATCTTGAACAACTCGTGCCCGACCTCGGGCACCTCGTTAGACTTGTCACCGCTTACAGGCAAAGCTTTGACGGTCTGTGTGAGTGTGTCCAACGTCGCATCCAGAGCTCGTGGCTCGATAATGGCGTGTTTCACCTGCACGGGCGCTGATTCGTCTTTGAGCGCCGGGTAGCGAAGTCCGGCGTATGCCGGAATATTGTCGGCAATCTCTTTGAAGACAGCGCTGGACGACATCTGGAAGCCAAAATCAATGCCCAGCTCATTCGCGATCTGCGCCGTGATCATCCAATCGGATTTCGAACTATGCACAGGCGGGATCGACTGGCGTACCCGTTGAACAAATCCATCGTTGTTTGTAAAAGTCCCATCTATCTCAGCAAAGGAGGCAGCAGGAAGAACTACGTCCGCGAAAGCCGTGGTGTCGGTTTCAAAGAGCTCCTGAACGACCAGGAAATCTAATCTTGAGAGTGCTTCTTCGCGTCCCTGGAGTTGCTCGGGAAGGAAACTGCCGCCGACGTACATGGCGCGAATCGTGATTCCCGCGGCGTCGAGCATCTGGACCGCACTCAGCGCACCGCTCATCATTCTCATATCGTGTGCGCCAACACTGTTGTTAAATAGCGGAAGAGGATGCAGGAGAACCCGACGACCTTCGTTCGCGAGCGAGGAGGGAAGTTGAGCAACCACCGCCTGCGCCTCCGAGCTCAACTCACCACCAAACATGATCACCAGATCGCCCTTAGTTGCGGTTATGATCTGGCGTAACTTCTCCAGGTCGGCAAGCTCAATACCCAACCTGCTCGCGACAAGCTCATCCTGATCTGTGCTTTGCAGAGCCAGCACCGCGGCATCGAGAGTTGCGGGACGAATATGAATAAACTGCGCCGACTGCTCGACAAGCCGGATGCGTGTGCTGTTAATGACTACTAACTTTGCCCCGCCGTTCCGAACTGCCTGACGGATCTGTTTGCCGGTTAGCGGCTGTAGCTCTTCCGGCTCGCCGCCGATCAGGAGGATGGTATTAGCGTGACGAATATCGCGATGCGATGCGAGTGGGGCGCCAAGATTCTCGAAGAATGGACGCAGGCTGAATGCGTCGGAAGCTGTGTAGTTTTCTGTGCCCACGATTTCGGTAGCAAACTTGTGGAGCACATACAGCGCCTCATTGGTTAATCGCGGACTGCCGACTATTCCTAAGGCGTTCCGGCCGTGTGCGTTGACGACCGCATCGAGTTTTTCCGCAACATGACGGATGGCCTCGTCCCATGTTGCGGGAATGAGCTTGCCACCTTTCTTGTAGCGAATCAGAGGAGTGCGCAAACGTGCCTCGTGATTGACGAAAGGATGTCCGAAGCGACCTTTGATGCAGAGGAACTCACCGTTCAACCCGTTAACATAGCGGTCACGCGCCACTATGCGCACCAACTCGCCGCCTCGCGATCCGAGTGACATCTGGCAGCCGTCAGAGCAATACGTGCAGGTTGAAATCGTCTGGGCCAATTCCCACGGTCGAGCCTGGTGGCGATAGGTTGCGTCCAGGAGCGTTCCGGTAGGGCACACCTCAATACAATTTCCGCACTGGGAACAGTCAAGCCAGCCGCCGTAAGTGCCTATTACGGTGTTTGCGCCGCGGCCGCCGGCTTCGATCGCATCTTCGCCCATCCACTCGTCGCAGACCCGCGTACATCGCTTGCACAGAATGCAGCGCTGCGGATCATTAGCAACCATTGGCGAAAGATACTTCTCCGGATAATAGTTTTTGTTCTCGATGAATCGCTCTTCCAGCCCGCCCCAATTAAAAGCCATCTCCTGTAGCTCACACTCGCCGCCGCGGTCGCAAACAGGACAGTCGAGCGGGTGATTGGCAAGGAGGAATTCCATCATGCCACGCTGCGCTTTTTCGACTTCTTCGCTCTGGGTTGTGACCACCATTCCGTCCGTGCAAATAATGGTGCATGACGTTTGTAGCTTGGGCATCTTCTCAATGCGCACCAGGCACATGCGGCAAGATGCCTGCAGCGCCAGATCGGCGTAATAACAGAACGACGGAATGTCAAAACCCTTTTCTCGGCACACGTCGATCAGCCGTGCACCTTTTGACACCTGAAAGTCTTTACCGTTGATTGTGACTTTGATTAGTTCTGTTGCCATTTTAAGATTGGTGCACTGAAAATCCTGGTTCTACAGTTCTCCGTTTGCCAGATGCTTGCTGAAATCTTCCGGAAATCTTTTTATCGCAGACTGAATGGGCCAGGCGGCTGCATCACCGAGAGGACAGAACGACTTCCCTTCAATGTTGTCACAAAGGTCCAGCATCAATTGGGCATCTTCCGGCCTACCGCCGCCTTTTCCGATGCGTTTGAACATTTTTACCAACCAATCCGTACCTTCTCGACAAGGCGTGCACCAGCCACACGATTCGTGTTTGTAAAACTCGGTCAGGTTTTTCGTCGACTCAAAGATATCCACCGTTTCATCCATGACGATGAAACCTCCAGACCCGACCATCGAGCCCCCGGCCACTAGTCCTTCGTAGTCCATGCGCACATCACGGCCGATAATTTCTTCGGCTCGCATGATGTAGACGGATGAACCACCCGGAATGACGGCCTTTAACCTTTTACCGCCAATCATTCCACCGCAGTCTTCCATGATGAACTCTTCCATGTCGTCGTAGCCCATGGGAAGTTCATATACCCCCGGCCGATTGACATGACCGGAGACAGACCAAAGTTTTGTGCCACCACTCTTCTCAGTGCCGAGTTTCTGATAAGCCTCGCCACCCATCTTGATAATGTCGGGTACAGCTGTGAGCGTCTCTACATTATTAACGACGGTGGGGCAGGCGTAGAGACCTGAAACGGCGGGGAAGGGGGGTTTCATTCTAGGATGACCGCGCAACCCTTCAAGCGAGCTCAGCAACGCCGTCTCCTCGCCGCAGATGTAAGCGCCGGCTCCGGTGTGTGTGTGGATCTCGCTACTAAAGTTCGAACCCAGGATATTCTCGCCCAGCAAGCCAGCGCCCCGCGCCTCAGTAAGCGCGATGTTCATGATGTCAATCAGGTACTTATATTCGCCGCGAGTGTAAATGTAGTTGGTCTTTGCGCCCAGGGCGTATGCCGCGATCAACATGCCCTCAATAAGCATGTGCGGATCGCGTTCCATCAGATAGCGGTCTTTGAACGTGCCTGGTTCTGACTCGTCAGCATTGCAGACCACATATTTGGGTTTTGGCGAATCCTTGGGAACGAAGCTCCACTTCATTCCGGTAGGAAATCCAGCGCCGCCGCGCCCCCGCAGAGCAGACTTCTTGACTTCATTGATTACGTCGTCGGGCGACATCGAATCGAGGACTTTCTTGATCGCTTCGTAGCCGCCGTTGCGTCGATACACTTCGAGCGAGCGCGAGTTCTCAAGGTGAACGCGTGCAAGTTGAAGTGGCTCACATCCTATGGCTTCTATGCGCATAAACTGTTGGTCCCAACCTCCCCTCCGGTGGGGCATCGTTTCTTGTGGCCGCTGGCCGAGCGGTTTCCCTTAGGGCGTCAAAGAGTATCTGACCTTCAAATACAAAGTGCATTGCACCAGCGGCTCGAGACCTGCGGATTAATGACGACATCGAACGCGCTTTGATCCAGGATTGTCCAGAATCTTTTCATTTGGCGCATCACTTTTGCTAATCCAATGAAGCCATAATCTCGTCGACTCTTTGAGGCGTGAGGTTCTCGTAATAATCAAAGCCAATTTGAAACATCGGCGCCGTGCCGCATGAGCCAAGGCACTCGACCAGAGAAACGGTGAACTTACCGTCTGGTGTAGTCTCGCCGGGTTTAATCCCAAGTTTCTTACAAACGTGCTCTGTGATTCCTGGCTCGCCCATGATCTTGCACGAAAGAGTCTTGCAAATTTGAATGTGATATTTCCCGACAGGCTCCGTGTGAATCATCGAATAGAAAGTAGCGACTTCCCAGATGTCTGTAATGCGCAGCGCCAAACGCTTCGCCAGATAGGCCACACCAGGAGGATCCAAGTATCCCCGCTCCCTTTGCACGATGAACATCAAAGGAAGAATCGCGGAACGCGTTACCGGATACTTGGCTAGATGCCAATCAATCTCAGCTTCGACCTCGGCAGAAAAAGAAGCGACTTCGTCGCCGATATCCACGGGCTGCGAGAGAGGCTGGATTTGTATTGGCTGTGTGCTCATCAAGTTATTTCCGATTGCCAATTGCCAATTGCCAATTTGTCTAGCATTCTCGACGTCGAATGCTTAGGTGTCCTTTCACTGAACCGCTCGCATAAACGCAAATAGGCAATTGGCAATCAACGATCGATTTCTCCCAGCACAATGTCCAGCGAGCCTATAATCGCCACGATGTCTGCCACCATAGCGCCTTCTGACATCTGGGGCAGGGCAGACAGGTTGACGAAACTCGGTCCGCGGAAATGTACGCGTGAAGGCTTTGGTCCACCATCGGATTTGACGTAGACACCCAGTTCACCTTTCGAGGCCTCGATGGGCATGTATACTTCACCTGCCGGGACGTCAAATCCCTCGGCGACGATTAAGAAGTGGTGAATCAACGCGTCCATGTGCGTCTTCATTGCTTCGCGATCGGGCAAAACCACCTTCGGCGCGTCGGCTTTTACCGGACCTGGTTTTAGCCGCGACAAGGCCTGCTTCGCAATCTTGTGTGACTCCTTCATCTCGCGCATGCGCACCAGATAGCGCGCCCAGACATCGCAATCAGATTCGGTAGGCACTTCAAAGTCGTATTTCTCGTAGCCCGTGTACGGATTCGCACGTCGAATATCCAGATTGACCCCGCTGCCTCGCAAACAAGGGCCCGAGAGTCCCCAGTCGATAGCATCCTCAGCCGAAATTATGCCGACGCCCTGAGTTCTTTTTTGAAAGATCCGGTTGCCGGTGAGCAACGTGTGGAATTCTTCAACTGACTCAAGAAAACTGTCGAGAAACTGCGTCACACGGCGTTCGAAACCAGGCGGAAGATCCATCATCAACCCGCCAATGCGAAAGTATGATGGCGTTAAACGGCCGCCTGAGGCGGCCTCAATTAGGTTAAGAATCTTTTCGCGTTCACGAAAACAATAAAAGAAGACCGTCATCGCCCCTATGTCGAGCGCATGGGTGCCGAGCCAAACCAGGTGGGAAGCTATTCGCTGAAGCTCGCAAGTCAAAACCCGAATCGTTTGTGCACGTTCCGGAATCTCCAGCTCCAGAAGTTTCTCGACTGCCATCACGTAAGCGAGGTTGTTGCCCAGCGGATTCAGGTAGTCCATCCGATCGGTTATCACGATCCCCTGCTGGTACTTCTTGTACTCAAACAGTTTTTCCATTCCCGTGTGAAGGTAACCAATGTCCGGAGTCGCCTTCACAACCATCTCGCCGTCGAGCACCAACTCCAGGCGCAAAACTCCGTGCGTCGAAGGGTGCTGCGGGCCCATCGAGATTGTCATCTGCGTGTCGAGCGGGCGATCGACAATCTCGAATTGCGGCGGAATGTTTACGGTTGAAGCGCTCATACTCATCTATTTCCGATTGCCGATTGCCAATTGCCAATTGCCAATTTTTCAGAATTCCCCAACTTGAATACTAAAGCGATTTTTCAAGGCGCCGCTGGAAAAAGCAAAATTGGCAATCGGCAATCGGCAATTGGCAATCGGCAATCG
>JBOGOU010000399.1:0-8580 GCA_050748205.1 Pyrinomonadaceae bacterium
TGAGGTCTCTTTACCTAACGCGTCCTTCGCAGACTGGTCGGACGTTTCTGCTTAGCGCGGTTCTTTCTCGTAGAAGATGGGGCGCGCATCTCTTTGAGAGAAACATAGACCGGGTCGGCTGGCATTCTTTCCTGCAGAGCCATCTCATCATCTATTAGAGCTTCGAGAAACTCTTCGCGCTCACTGGTTGAGATGGTGCGGGCATAGCGAAGCAGCACGTGGAGCGGAGGTTCACCGCCCAACTCCGCGTTCGAAACGCGAAATGTCCTCTCGGATCAACTGCTTTACTTCTTCGACGACTGGACGAGCATTGCATCTGCTTGCAATGGGAATTAACCTACTGCACGGAATGCACGACTGAGAAACACTAGTAACGTCAAAGGGCCAGCGATCCCTTCATCGCTGAGACCTAAGCCTGAAGACAAACTAAGTAAGGCTCCAAGTCAACACGCATAGTCCTCAGGCCAACCACGCACTGTTTGCGTGCTTCGCGGAATATAGGACAAGGGATCCCCAGCCACATGGTACCAACAGCCGTAGTAATTCTAGTGGTAATAGCAAGTGCAGTGGGTCTGGTTCTCTGGCTAGTACGTCGTGGTCGGAAAAGTACGCTTAGAAAAGTTTCTCCAGAAGACTACGTTCGCCGCACTCTGGAGTCATATCCAAAGGTGGTCGATGATTCCAGGTTTGAAGCTGAAAGATCGCAAGAATCCCACCGCAAAGAAGGGCCGGTTTTAGTAACGCTCGCCACTGTGGCAGCAAGAGAAGCCCGAGGTTCGGCTGAAGATGATCTCGGTTACGTAGCAGTCCCAACGGCAGTGGTAAGAGAAAACGAACCAAGCGTTCCCACTGAACACGAAGCGGGTCCGGCTGAAGAAACCTCAGGCACCGAGATAAGCCCAGAATCCCTGCGCGACGTACGAGCTTCAGTGGAAGAATCAAGCCCGCTCGAAACAGGAATCAGTCGTGAAGGCGAGTCATCAACCACGGGAGATCAACTCGCGGAAGGAGCAGATTTTCACGAAACCGAAACAGTCGGGAGTATTTCGACTCCCAGCACCGCTGGTGTTGGAGCGGCGGCACGACTTGTGTCGGAAGAAATCCTTCCCCAGAAGGTGGAGCAGAATGTCATCGGCGCGGGGAAAACACAACGATTGGATCCGGAAAACCGAGGCGGTCGCTCGCGTGTCTCAAGACAAAAGGAAGATTACAAGCTAGGGGAAGAAGCAGAAAGGAGCCCTAAACGACATGCGAAGCCCGAGGTTGTTTGCTGGAAAAGCGAGCGAGAGTGGATTCTAGGTGTTGAGGTGCCTGAAGAGCTTCTACAAACCTCATCCGTTTCCCTTGTTCAAGAAGGTCGGAGTCTTGTTCAAAATGAGTATGAGAGAGAAAAAGGTTGTTGGCGTCTTCGACAACTTGACGGAGAGATAATTGTACGGAGATCCCAGACTGAGGATCGGAATCCATTCGTGCTCATTCTCCGGAACAACTACCTTCTTTTCAAATTGGCAGGGAGAGAGCGAAATCGAGGGCGCCGAGTTAGTCATCCGTCTCTCGGATCGTACCTTGTTATCGTACCTAAGACTTGGGAGCGGAATGAACAGCATGCGGATCCGGCTCCAGCAGCTCCTGAAGGCGTTTGCATCGAGAATTACAGAGCACACTTTTTTACGATCGAGCGCGGCGTTGAGTAAACACCGAACGTTTGCAACGGGCAAAGGAGTTCTTTGAGAAAGGAGATTTTGCAGAAGCTCGCGCAGTCCTCGAAACAGAACTTGAGCAAATGCAGGATGAACAAACCCGGTTACTCGTTAAGCGCGACGAATATGAGGGTGACACCCTTCCTAAACTTAGAAGCAACGGAGAGCAGTTCTTCATACTAGGCTTACTAACACAACTGGATTATTCGAATGTGAATTGGTTTTCGGATACCTGTCGGTACCTCGAACAATCTATCAAGAGCTACGCAACTAAAGACCATGTTTTTCATTATGCCGTGTTCCTTTGGAAGCATAATCACGTCACGGAAGCAGAAAAGTATTACAGGAAATACTTGGAGGACTTTGCATCTGAACTCTCTTTGGAGGAGAGGGCCGGCGCACTGAACAATTTGGGCCTTCTACACTGGGACTCGAATGAATACGAGAAAGGCTTGGTGGAATGTCAGGAGGCTTTAGCAATCTTCAAGACGCTCAGTAAGGATAACGAAGAGAGATATTTGTCCCAAGTGGCTGGCGGACTCAACAACGTCGCAATGTTTTATGGCGAGTTGAGTGACAATCGTAAAGCCTTGCAAGGTTACGAGGAAGCTTTGAAGATATACCGGCGTTTAGCAGAGAAGACTCCACTGTATCTGTTTGACGTCGCAAAGCTGTTGAGTAACGCCGGGAGTATCAACACGGGAAGGAAGGCCCACGAACAAGCTCTTGCACAGTTTAAGGAGTCTTTAGCTATTCTTAACGCGCTTTCGAAAACCAAATTACCCGATATTCCATTTTACGTTGCGACGGCTTTGCACAATCTGGCCCGGTTATATGCTGATATGGGAGACTATAAACTCGCAGCTGAGGCATACGAGGATTCTCTGTCCATCAGACTAGACTTGGCTAAAACAAATCCAATGGTCTACTTACCTGAGGCATCCTGCACTCTATCGAACCTAGCGTTCCTTTATTTTAATGCTGCGCCGGATCGCGAGAAATCCGTCGACTATGCCTTGGAGACAATCCGAGTTCTATTGCCACTATATGAACAAGTCCCCTTTACACAAACGTACTTTCATACCGCGATAAACGTATTACACGGCTGGAAGATAAGCAGCGAGGAGATCGAAGAACTAATCGAAACGAGATCCTCCGTCGAACGCGGCAAGACGAAAACTAGTCCTCAGCGTTGAAGTCCTAACAGTTTCGGATTGTTTGTGTGGCCAATTTGTGGACAGAATTAACAGCACACGACCTGTACGCGATGGTAAGGAATGGTAACGAACGAAAAAACGCTTGAATTTCTTCGGTGGCTGCAACTTTCGAAAAGGCAAATACTTACGTTTTTGCCGGGAGCCTAATTCGCAATGCGGAGGTTAGGGGTTCGACCCTCCTCTGCTCCACCAATTAAATCAATGAATTACGGCAGGGCGGGGACCCTGCCTATTTCATTTGTCACCGATTCGTCACTTGGTCCAACCGGACGGACCAAATTTTTAACTGCTCGGCGCTTCGCCTCATCGGTAGCGTGGGCTTTGCACAAAAAGTAAATAACGATCGGTGGAGCTGTATCAGAACCGCGAGCGGTAGCGACCGGCCAGATCTTCAACTCGAAATGAGTAGATTAACGTAATGTTTAATGCGTTCTCTACAGTTGCCTCTCTGGCCGGTCGCTACCGCTTCCGGTTCTGATACAAGGTGAAGCACTTTTTGTGCAAAGCCGGTAGCGTGGGTGTAGCGCAGAGCCATTCGAACGTCCGGTAGCGTGGGTGTAGCGCAGAGCCATTCGAACGTCCGACCAGCCGAAGATCGCGGCAAGCGTGAAAGCGTCCGCTCCGCAGTCAGCCATCCGAGTGGCTGCCGTATGACGCAAGTCATGGAAGCGGAAGTCTTGGATTCCTGCATCGCTCTTCGCCAAATCAAATCGACGCTTCACGTCGATCAAACGTCCTTTCGTTTTCGGACCAGGAAAGACGTACTCGCTGGTATGTGGCAGTCCTTCCAACATTGCACGGACCGTTTGATTGATCGAAACGAAACGGTCCTTGCCGTTCTTGGAGACTCGAATGTGAATGACCCCTCGCGGCAAGTCTACGTCGAACCAGGTGAGATTGAAAATCTCGCCCTGCCTCATTCCGGTGTTAATAGCCATCGTAACGATCCGCTGTACCATTCCTGACCTTGAAGTTTCTCGAACAGCTTAGCCTCCTCATCGAAAGTCAGATAACGCGTCCTTCCGCTGTTCGTGCGAAACTTCCGCACTCGGCGACAAGGATTGCTTTCAATCAGTTCAGCATCGAACGCCAAAGAGAAAATCTTTGATAGGACGCACAACTCGCGATTTACCGTCGCCGGATTTCGCTGTCTCTTGTACATCGTCTTTCCCTCAAGGCGCTTTTGCTTGAACTTCTCGATGAGCGGCGGAGGCAATCAAAACATACTTTCGTCACCTTTAGCACCCTAAGAAACTCTTGATCCCATCAAGGCCCATCGCTGGTCCGGGAAGACCCGCCATGATCTTTTCTGGGAATTGGAGTTCTCTGAGGAGGATTCTTGTGCTGGTAAGATCTTGTATGAAAGAAGACACAAGATCGCACTTGCGCTAACTAAGATCGCAAAGAGGTGCCATGTTCTTTTCATGAATCTTCCTTTGGCTCATGACGGCCGGTAAGAGGTGCTCCCTTCTTCAGGCAAGTCAACCATGTTGTTTGTCTACCTCTACAATTATTGCGAAAGCTCATCCGCCCAAACGAAACCTTGTTTCATCAAATACACTAGAATGGCCTGCGCATTCGCCTCAGCAGTGTGCGAGATGGTGTCAAGCGTAAGATTAGGATGCACGGGCGATTCGTAAGGATCATCAACACCGGTAAAACCTTTAAGTTCGCCTCGGCGCGCCTTTAGGTACATCCCCTTTGTATCGCGTCGTTCGCATTCGTGCAGTGGGGTGTTGACAAATACTTCGATGAAGCGTTCTTCTCCAATCATGTTTCGAACCTCGTTGCGCGTCGTGCGATAAGGACTGATGGCGGCGCAGATTGCTATGCCGCCATGTCTGACAACCTCCATCGCGACAAAGCCAAGGCGCAGGATATTCGCATCGCGATCCTCCTTGCTGAAGGTCAACCCTTTTGAGAGATGTGTGCGCACAACATCGCCATCTAGCAGAGTAACCTTGCGCCCATTTTCCAACAGTAAAACACTCAGTATTTCGGCCGTGGTAGATTTGCCGGCACCGCTAAGGCCTGTGAACCAAATGCATGCTCCCTGATGATGGCGAGGGGGATAGGACTCGACGAGGAGCGTTGCGACCTCTGGCCGAACAAACCATTCGGGCAAAGCGCGCCCAGGGTTCAAGTACTCATCGCGCAATTGGTTGCCAGAGATCGAGACCGTTCGAGTCCCAACAGGAAGCTTAGAGACTTCAGCATATCGCCGCTCCTCGGGAACATATGCCAATTCCGTAAACGGTATTACACCAACCCCTAATTCTTCACTGAATCGTTCTACCAACAGTTGTGCGTCGTAGGGACCAAAAAAGGGCTTGCCATTGGAATTGACGCCAGGGCTGGCGTGGTCACGACCTACAATAAAGTAGTTCGCTCCGTAGTTCCGTCGAATAAGCGCATGCCAAAGCGCCTCCCGGGGTCCGGCGAGCCTCATTGCGAGCGGTAAAAGGGAGAGAAGGATACGTTGAGGATCATAATAACTCCGCGCGATTGCCCGATATGTTCTCACGCGCGTAAAGTGATCCACATCTCCAGGACGAGTCATGCCCACCACTGGGTGCAGGAGCAACAATCCGTCCACGCTTTGCATTGCTAACTTCATCAATTCCTCGTGTGCGCGATGAAGCGGGTTTCGAGTTTGGAAAGCCACTACATTGGACCTGCGCAGTTGTTCAAGACGCTCGCGTGTCTGTGCGGGCGTCAATCGCAGGCTTTGAAAATCGTAGTGATGCGGGAGTTGTAGCACTTGCAAACCGCCTGCGATATTAAGCCTTCCCCACCGTTTCATCTCCACGACAAGCGGGTGACGCAGGTCTTGCGTACCCAGAAGCTTTTGAGCCGTCTCACTGGAATCCCATTCGTAGATCTCCTCGATATTCATAACTGCCAACAGTTCGTTCTTCGCATTGCGAAGCGCGACTTCCTGATCTAGGTGAATCGCTTGCTGCGGCTCAACGGGCAAAGATATTGGAATTGGGAAAAGATAGCCGTTAACCAATCGCATCTCATCGAGAATACGCCGGTAATCCTCTCTTCCGACGAAACGGTCCAGCAGTGAAAATCCCCCACTTGCCAGTAATTCCAAATCACATACAGCGCGTTCCGACAGTTGAATAGAGGGTAGGCGGCTTGCATATGACCTTAGTTGATCAGACTCTTCGTGCGAAACAATCAGATCAACCAGTTTCCCGCCGTACGGTGGGATTAAACTAGATATGAGATTAAGATTCACCTGCGCTCCCATATAGGGTCAACTCATCGGCATTACAAATGTCCTGTGTGTCGATTGGGCCAATGGTGACGCTGAAAGGCCGAAGAATTGGCCATGATTCGTGACGTTGCGTCTTTTGCTCATTTGAGTGAGGAATTACTGCGAAGTGTGAACGTCGCCTCTGGTCTCGAGCTATCTTCCACAGCAATAGATTTAAGCTGTTTCCTGAAGGCGGTCCAGGAGAGAGCGCGTTGCTTAGGTGCCCATCTTAGACGCCGCAAAATCTCAGACTTAGACACGACGCTTTCCTTTTCTAGCATTTCGATGATTTTGCACATGGATGGATTTGTTGGTGCAATTACCGGTATCTGAGATTCGGCCTCTCGGAACACTTCCCGCCATGCATGTGCTAGTCGGCTTGAGTCATAGTGCTTCATAATAAGAGCGAGGTCTTGCGCGTCACGCTCGAACTGGCGATCGTCCCACGCAATAATCTTCATTAGAGCGAGGCCAGCCAGCGAGGCGACTTTCACGATAAGATCGTCAGCGATGCGAACTTCGATAGAATTATCATAGGCCTCGCGAAAACCGACCGTGCTCATGACGACGGAAAAGTCTGGAGGCCAAGCAATCTGGCCGCTGGGTTTCTCCAAATCGCCGAACGGAACCAGATCTACGAGGAGGCCACTTTCGTGAACTAACTTCTGTCTCATTGTCTTGTGTGATTGAAACTTCTCGCTGGCGATCAAGGCGTCTCGAAGCCTGGTGAATTCATCCCAGCTTTCGACGACAATTCCAAAATCGATATCATTCGTTGCACGATGGACAGGTAAATCATAGGCATGCTGTAACAGCAGATCTCGCGCTTGCGCACCGACGATGAACAAGCGGAGTCCCTGATTCTCTGCGGCGTGCACGACTTGGCGAATGATGTTTACTTGTTCTGAAGGAAGCTTATTCGACAAGTCTAGCGATATATCGATCATAGATGATTTCGGCAGTTTCCAAATTGCGGTCGTCGGCGGTCATCAAGAGATCAGCGTAAAATGAGCAAAGGCGGCGCAGTCTGAAGGTGCTTCTGTTCCCACTGATCAAACTTCCAAAACTTCCGCAGTAACTCAATGTCGCCGTTTGAGTCCCGGCGTAGCCCGTATTGCGCTTGCAACCCGGGAAGGTTTGACTCGGCGTAGATTGTAACCGTTTGCGGTTTTAGATACCGGGTTACTAACTGCGCGGCAACTTCACCGCCCCAGAATGCTTCTGAAAGCAACTCCGCCTTCTGCCACCAGTCACGCGCACGCTCAGTTCGGTAACGCCAAGAATAAGTTTAGGACGAAGTTGTTCTGGATATGCATACACCCATCGTTTGAGAAGCTCCTTCCTATTCGATAGCCGTCTGCCACGAGTGCCCAGATCGGAAAGAATGTCCACCCCTGAAGCGAGTCTTGTGAATAATATTCTGCGCGCTTGAGACAGTGGCCTATCGTGTGGCTCGACAAAGACACGAGACGCGGTTTCCCAGCCGTTGCCTCACGGTAAAGAAACCACCCGAAACATTTCAGCTTCCTCGCACAAGTGCGGACAAAATAAAATCTGCTGTATACTGACAATTCCTCGAACGCCGGGTCCCTTAAAGTACTAAGAACATTCTCGATGATAAGCACCGGAGCTTGATCAATGACGTACTCCGACCGCGTGCTCATTTTGACCCCGGTCAAGAATGCCGCACATCAATTAGACACTTATTTGCGTGGAGTTTTGAGCCTTACGTATCCGCGCCAGCTTACCTCACTGGCGTTCCTCGAGAGCGATAGTACCGATGGCACGTGCGATTTACTTGCTGAGCAAATTGGCGTCCTCAACACGACGTTCCGCGGAGCCACGCTTCATAAGAAAGACTTTGGCTATCACCTTCCTCCGGGCCAACCAAGGTATGCTGCTCATCTGCAGTTAGAACGCCGTTCAGTTTTGGCGAAATCCCGAAATCATCTTCTGTTTCGTGCCCTGGATGATGAGGATTGGGTTCTCTGGTTGGACGTCGACGTTATCGAGTATCCGCCTGACATCCTCGAGCGGCTGCTCGCCACGGGAAAGGATATTGTCCAGCCCAATTGCGTCTACGAATATGGCGGGCATAGCTTCGACCTGAATGCCTGGCGCGAGCGGGGCGCGCTTCACCTCCATGATTTACGCGCGGAGGGTGACCTGGTTCGGCTGCACAGCGTCGGCGGGACAATGTTGCTGGTTAAAGCCGATGTGCACCGCGATGGTCTCATATTTCCGTGCTTTCCTTATGGTCTTGCTAACCCAAAAATCAGGACGGATAACTATTGGTTGGGCGAGATTGAGACCGAGGGTTTGGGAATCATGGCTATGGATCTGGGTGTCGAATGCTGGGGCATGCCAAATCTGGAGATTAAGCACCACCATTCCTAGC
>JBOGOU010000400.1:0-7649 GCA_050748205.1 Pyrinomonadaceae bacterium
AGAGTGTTGACGCCCGTATTAGGCGCTGCTGCCACAGCCTCATGTCCAAGTGCGCTCAGTTTCGTGACAAGCTTTGATCCAATCAGACCAGTGCCCCCGATAACGACGATCTTCATCTCGTTTCCTCCTTCTCTTTCGCGGCCTCGGCCATCGCTAGTGTTCCTGTTTCCGTGCCAGCTAAGACTGGATAAACTCTCGTTTGTGACCTGATTTTTCAACTGAATCTCAAGTAAATGAATTCAAGAGATCCAGCAAATTGGAAAATGGCTGTCACAAATCAACAGCCCGCGCAGTCTTCGTTTGCAGGGAGATTACACTCCGAGTTGGCCGATTAGTCTATTAGACGAAGGTATCGATCGATACCTTGGTATTAGGGCTATTAGCGGATAGAATCCCCTCACTTAAATTCCCTATTCGAAGCCCATTCCCAGAATGAATCGGTAGGTACACCAGCCGGGCGAATCGGCCATGAAGGTTGCGTCCTGGACGATGTCTTCAGCCTCTGCCGCGTGTCCAAGCATTCGATACGCTTTTCCGAACAAACGAGGCCGAACACTCTCAAATGCTGTTAATCCATCGTCAGTCGCCATTGCTTGCAACGCTCGAAATATTACTGACCCCGATACGACCTGGAAAGGCTTGGGTCGTTGGATTTAACGTCCCGTTAACAATTAGTCCCCACACTCTTGGTCCTAATAGGGTGCAAACTGCGAATCGGAAGCAAGAAATTCCGTTGCCTGCCTCACAAATGACTCATGAAACTGAAACAGAGATCCATGTCCCGAGTCGGGATATGCCAAGAGCACTGCATTCGGCAAGTTCTCGGCCAGGCGGTAAGAGTTTGGCACGGGGATCATTTCGTCGTTGACGCCATTCACAACCAGGATCGGATGGCGAATGTTTCGTAGGTCAGCGAAGCGCTCGCCCGTAAATTGCTCCCACTCGCGAAAGGCCGCTAATTGGTTTGCCGCGACCTCGGGGCCGCTCGGGGGATCGAGGTCCGCCTTCCGCCCGGTAAGCCTTTCTATGAATGCTGCTCCGGCCTTCTGGCCCTGCTCCGTTTGTGTAAAAAAGATCTTCTGCAACACCTCATATCCTTTGAGCGCAGGATCGTGCAGGTGTTTGGACAAGGTGGACTTTTCAAGATGCATAATGTCTGCTCCACCACGCGGAGCTGTCCCCACCAGGATCATCCTGCGAAATATCGAGGGCAGGTCTTGGACCATCTGCAACGCAACCATTCCGCCGAGCGAGAATCCGAGCACGTCGCAATTTGTCTGGCCCAAGCCATCCAGGAAAGCGGACGCATGCTGGGCCATGCCGGCGATGGTTTCCGGAACCTTGCCCGACGATCGACCTACGCCGGCGTTGTCGAGAAGTATGACCTCTCGTCCTGAAGCCAGCGGGTCGGTAACGGCCGGGTCCCAGTTGTCGAGCGTGCCGGTGAAGTGCTGCAGAAAAAGTAACGGCCGCCCGGGACCCTCACCGAAACGGCGGTAAGCATATGTCTCACCCTTTGTTTCGATGAACCGGGTCGGCGCTGTTACGTTGCTTGAAGTCGTCGTTGTTGACGTGCCCATCGATGACATATCGTTCGTCGCTCCTTGTCTTATTTCGCGCCGATCCTCTTTTCCTTTCAGAAATGCAAGACGGTCTACTTAAGCGCTGAAAAACTGGTCGCATCCATGAAATAACTGTCCATGCGATTCTGTAGTGGTCCTCCTGCTGCGGCGTCCGAATCGGCCTTTACCTTCTTCCATTCGGGATCAGCCTGGAAGGCAGCCCAATTCTTTACCGCTTCTTCGCGGCTCGGATGTTCCAGAATGTAAACAAACAGGTTCTGCGAATACGGCGCGTCCTTGGGAATCCAATAACCGACGCTCCTCATATTATGGCGCTTGAAAATAGCGTCGGTGTGATTGCCAAAGCGCGCCACCAAAGCATCCATCTTCCCGTCGTTCACTTGATACATACGTAGCTCAAAGAGATGCTGCGACGATTCCGATGCGCCAAGGTTGCTGACACCCAGCGTCATTGCCGCGCCGCCAATAAAAGAGAGGAGAGATGCTGTTTTGATGCCGCTCAGCTTTGCGGCAGCAATTTTCATCGTGGCTATTACAATGCCTGCAACTTCCATAGTGTCCTCCGATTCGATTCGACCGTCACCTCATGGAATTTTCTTACCAAACGACTGGCGGAAGTCTACTCGATTCGCAGGGTCTGCTCCATTGAGTAGCACTGATCCCAGATATAGACATCAAAGCCGCCCAGCTTTTTGGACCATTTGGGCGTAAGCGTGTTGACGCATTGGCCGGCAACCCGATCGATGTAGTTATCGAAAAACGCCCATGGGTTTTCTTTGTCCAGGGGGTTCAATCCTTCCCCGAGTTTTGTCGTCGCCAGCGCCGTAGCCGCCGCCTGTTTGACGTCATTGATGAACTCAGCTTGCATGTCCACGTCCGCGTGCGTGCCAGTGCGCGCAACGTGACCACCAACAAAAGTGTCCCAATCCATCTTTCGGATTTCTTCGACTTGAGCGAAATAAGCAGGTATGTCCTGAGCGAGAGCGAACCGGCGCCATGGCATCCAGCCCGGAAAGACCATATCGATGACCATCAGCACTCGCTGTTTAGGCGCAGAGATGAAAATGTTTCCCGGCTCGTGAGCGTTACCATGGTAAGACAGCTCAAGCACCTGGTTCCCAACGCGCAGTGAGTATTTGTCGGCAAAGGTTACGGTAGGCAATGGTCGGTTAGGATCAGCAGCTCGCTTTAATAGTCGGAGAGTTTCTTCGTGCGCGATGATGATGGGATGGCCACCCAAAGCCTTAGTGCCGCCGATATGATCGGCGTGAGAGTGACTGTAGATGACGTGTGTGATTGGTTTGTCACTCACTTCGGCGATTGCCTTGGGAATGAACGCCGCAAGATTCTGAGGAACATCAACAACAACGACACCGCGATCGTAAACAAGAAACATCGACTGAATCGCGTTGTCGGTGACCATGTATAAACCGCTTCCGAAATCTTGCAGTCGATAACCTTTGGCGGGGTCGATGGTTGGTCCCTGAGATGAAACCGGCACATCCAGGTACTTTCCGATTCTCACTCCTATCGGTGCAATCGACGGCAGGTTTGGATACGGTTCTCCGGCTGCTCCTTGCTCGCCACTCGAACCTGTAGTTTGCGCATGAGTGCCGGCAACCCAGGCGCATAGGAAGGCCACGACTAGGCCGGAGACGCAGACGCGCGCTAAGGGATTGATTTTGACCGCGTTGCTTATCAAAGCACCACGATTAGACTTGATTTTGTTTGACATTTCGCTGCTACCTTTCTCATCAGTCACGCACGCGTGGATACGACTAGCTACGTGATTAAGCGGTCACACTTCAGTTGGCCAAGCCGACGAGTCCGACGTGATATCCAAGCCGGGTCTCAACGTCTCCGGCCTGGTGAAAACCCCGCTCCATTAGCAACTTGATCCTCTCTTGCGCGGCCGGCCGCATGATAGAGGCAACACACACATCCCACTCCGGCGCGATCTCGTAGTCAGGCGGCAGACTGGCCACGTCAACGAAACGTTTAGTCTCGCTGATCGCCCGCTTGTCGAAAGACGCGATTCGGGTTGCGACTAATTCCACAAACGCGTCGAGGTCGGAGTCCGGGAATGAACGGTTGACGTAGCCGTACAGTTCGGCCAAATCGCCTGGGATGTCGTTGGCTACCAGCAGCACTTCCAGTGCGCGTCCTCTTCCCATGAGGCGGGGTAGCCGGGCCATGGGTCCTCCGCCGGGTACTACACCGGCGCCGACTTCAAAGTGCGACAAGATGGCCTTTTCGCGGCTGGCAAAACGCATGTCGCAGGCAAGAGCAAGCTCACTCCCGACACCCGTCGCCCGCCCACGAATGCATGCAATCGAAACCACTGGAGCGCGACTCAAACGCACCAACATATCGGGAAGCGGTTGCAAACCAGTCGGCCCTGGCGGAAGGCTTGTCGTATCCTCGATCTTCGCTAAGAAGTTGTAATGCGTCATGAAAAATCCATCCACGGCGCTATCAAAAACAACAACCTTAACTTCGTCATCATTCTCGATCGTCGTGATGACCTCGTTTAGTTGCGGAATGGTTTCCGGACCGAAGATATTGAGCGGCGGATTATTTAATGTTACTCGCCAATATTGCGGCGACCGACGAGTGAGAAGCACTTGTTTAGTTGTCGTTTTATCCGTCATGTATAGCTCCTTTTGAGCGGTCCCAACCCTTTGTCGCCGGCGCCGATTCTGAACTGCTTTTGAATTACCGCAACGATTTGAACGCTGTGCGCAAGTCCGTCACGAAAAACTCCGGCTGCTCCCATGCGGCGAAGTGCGTGCCCTTGTCGTGCGTGCGGTAGAAGATGAGCTTGGAATAGGCCTTCTCCGCCCAACTCTTCGGTGCCTGGTAAATCTCTTCCGCGAAAGCGCTCACGGCGACCGGGATCTTTATGCCTCTCACATCGAAGAAGCCGCCCGGCGGAAGATTGTGCCGGGTGTCCCAATAGAGGCGCGCCGAGGAAACCGCGGTGTTCGTCAGCCAGTAGAGCGTGACGTTGTCGAGGACGTCATCCGGCGTCAGCCCTTCCGGCTTGCCGTCGAAAGAACGCGCGATCATCTGGTAGCTGCGAATGTCATGGTCGATCATCCACGCCGCAAGGCCCACCGGAGAATCGGCGATTGCGTACAACGTCTGCGGGCGGTTGTTCATTTCGAGAGCGTAGCCCAATCCGTTCTTGAAAAAGTCGGCCAGTTGGTCCCACGCGTGCTGCTCGTCCGGCGAAAGGCCAACCGGCGGCGGGCCGCCCATGGCGAGCGCGCGAGAAACATCGGCCGGAACCGTGGCTGCCATGTTGGTGTGAATGCCGAGCAGTCCCGGCGGCTGCTGCAGAGCCATCACCTCGGAGACGGCATTCCCCCAATCGCCGCCCTGTGCCACGTACTTTGTGTAGCCAAGCCGTTGCATCAACGTTGCCCACGCCTTGGCGATGCTGACCGGGTTCCACCCGGGTGCGGTTGGTTTGCCAGAAAAGCCGTAGCCCGGCAAAGACGGGATCACCAGATGAAAAGCCTCGGACGCGGTACCCCCGTGCGCTGTGGGATTGGTGAGTGGATCGATGATCTTCAGCTGCTCAATGACCGAGCCGGGCCAACCGTGCGTGATGATCATCGGTAGCGCATTCTCATGTTTCGAACGAACGTGAATGAAATGAATGTCGAGCCCATCGATCTCCGTAATGAAGTGCGGAACGGCTTTCAGTTTCGCCTCGCCCTTACGCCAGTCGTAAGCTGAGCCCCAATATTTCGCGAGTTTCTGCATTGTCGCGAGCTGCACTCCTTGCGAGGCGTCTGTAACCAATTCTCGTTCGGGCCATTTCGTCGCATTGACGCGTTTGCGCAGATCGGCAAGTTCTGCGTCTGAAAACTTCCATTGGAACGGTCGAATAGCTATGGCTTGTTCACTAGCTTGGGTAGCACTGGTTTGCGTCATGATGTGCTCCTCTTTAATAGTTCTTGTTTTCGAATCTGCAAAGGCGTCAACTATGGTCCTTGGACTGACTGCGGCTGTCAGACCCAACATCGAGCTTAGCTTTAGAAAGCGACGGCGCGATCTCCTATCTGTTTGAGTCATTGTGTCCTCGCTCTGCGTCGCGGTTTTGCGCCCTCCCCTACGGTCGGGTTTCTGCCGTTTTGTTTGTGCGGTCATCGTCTCATTCCTTTCTGCTGTGCCTCTAAAGTGGCACGGGCGTCCCGCCCGTGAATCCACTCGCAAGATGCGCGTGCCACGTTCAAACTGCACCAGCGCCCAATATCATGGCGCATAAAGCGTGAAGACGAAGTCGCGACCTTTGACAGCCTGGTGGCAGGGAAAGCATGCCTTCATCGCCGCCTCGTCCGTCGGTTTGCCGTTCTGATCAAACGACGAGTATCCCCAGCCGCCGGTCGCGGCGTACTTCTTTGTGTCCTTGACCATGAACTGAAGGTAGGTATCCGTGGGCCGACCGGCCACAAAAGATTGTTCACGGCCAAAGGTTTTGTTGTTTTCCTCAGACGAAGTGTGGCTCCAGGCTATTCGGCCTACGATCGCGCCTTCCGGAAACGGAAGCTTGCCGTCCCGATACGCCTTGACCGCGATGTCGTTTCCCAGAACGGCGCGAATATCGTTGAGGTCGCCTGCTTCGTGGGCCACCGAGATCACCTTCCAGTCACGGTATCCGGCTGGAATTTTCTTTACGAAGATCGGGGCGGCCTCCTGGGCCGCGGCGTGGCGAGATGTGGTCGCGGTGAAGGCGGCAACGCCCGCAAGTATGGCAATCATGACTAGCAAGAAAGTGGTTCTTTTCATATTGCTTTCTCCTTCAAAATATTCGGTAAGCGAAGATTCTCGTGCGCTGTTCCGATTCATTCGAATTGACTGAGCGGGTGGGAGTACATCACAGGTGAAGATGCGAATCTATTGCACTAAGGTATCGATCGATACCAAAGTATTGATCGCACTTCGCAGACCGATACCAAGGTACTATGGACATCGCGCTCGAATAGGAGCATTCTCCGGAGCTGTCCTGACGATCAAAGGGTGAAACGAGGCATAGCTGATGGTTACACGACCCCTCATATCAGTAGTTGACGACGACGAATCGGTTCGCGAGTCTCTGCCGGATCTACTCAGGGAATTCGGTTTTGAGGCGCAAACGTTTTCGTCCGCCGAAGAATTCCTGGCTTCCGAATCAGTTGCCGATACCAACTGTTTAGTTCTGGATGTGGCAATGCCGGGGATGACCGGGCCAGACTTGCAGCGAGAGCTAACGCTTCGCGATCAAGAAGTTCCGATTGTATTCATCACCGCACATCGTGATGCAAGCGTTCGTTTGCGTTTAATCGCCCAGGGTGCGGTCGAGTGTCTGTTCAAGCCATTTGAGCCGACGGATCTCTTGCAAGCACTTAACACCGCGCTCCGAGTGAGTTAATTCGTTTTGTAGAGTCATGACGTCAGCAGTACCAAAGTCGCAAGAGAAACCGATCGTCTTTGTCGTTGACGACGACGTATCGGTGCGTGAATCGCTTGAGCTGCTGATCAGCTTTGCCGGTTGGCAACCCGAAACGTTCTCGTCCGCGGAGGAATTTTTGGCACGGCAGCGCGCGAAGACTCCAAGTTGCCTGGTACTTGATGTATCGCTGCCGGATCTTAATGGTCTTGAATTGCAGAGGCTGATCGGGTCGGACAGAACGGACATGCCGATCATCTTCGTCACAGGACATGGCGATGTTCCCATGACAGTCCAGGCCATGAAAGCTGGGGCTGTCGAATTCTTAACCAAGCCATTCGACGACGAAGTGCTGTTGAGTGCGATTCGAAACGCGATCAAGCGCAGTGCAGCGGTGCTTGATGATCAAGCTGAAACAGCTACCCTGCGTAGCAATTACGAATCCCTAACACCGCGTGAGCAAGACGTTATGCGTTGTGTGGTCGCCGGAATGCTGAATAAACAAATCGGCCTGAAGCTGGGGATTAGCGAGATCACGGTAAAGGCCCACCGAGGCAAGATGATGCAAAAGATGAACGTCGACTCAGTGGCCGATCTTGTGAAGACAGCAGTGAGGCTCAGTCTAGCAC
>JBOGOU010000401.1:0-6287 GCA_050748205.1 Pyrinomonadaceae bacterium
GCCGAAGACCATGCGGAATAACTTCGCCTTTTTTGAGAAGTATCCAAACTACATTTTTAATTTTACGGGCGCCAATCGCTATCGCCTCATAAAAGAATATTACCCGGCTGATTTTGAGCGACTCAAACAGTACGTTGCTGCCGGACGCTGGTTTCCAGCCGGTTCATCAATGGAAGAAGGCGACGTTAACTCTCCAAATGCCGAATCGATCATGCGCCAGATTCTTTACGGCAACAGTTGGTTTCGCAGGGAGTTTGGCAAGGCGAGCGAGGAATATATGCTCCCTGATTGCTTCGGATTTCCCGCTTCATTGCCCAGTATCCTTGCCCATGCCGGCATAAAGGGCTTTTCGACTCAGAAGTTATCGTCGGCGTGGCAGCCGGCACCACACGTTGGTGGACCTGACTCGCCCCAGCAGACTCCGGTGGGAATTCCATTCAACGTCGGCATCTGGGAGGGACCTGATGGCCAGACAGTTATCGCCGCCTTGAATCCGCTGAGCTACGGAAGCCAGGTGACATACGACATTAGCAAGTCGCCGCCTGCGCCCGCTGCATCTCCCAGTTCATCGAATGCTCAGCAAAATCAACCTCGGAGCAGAGCACTTGAAGACTGGGTCAAACGGATTCAGATCAACGGCAACCTCACAGGTGTGTTCACAGACTACCACTATGTCGGCACTGGCGACGTGGGCGGCTCTCCCAACGAAAACTCAGTAAGACTGATGGAGGCAATTACCACGAAGAGTAAAGCGCTGCTGCCCGCCGCTGGGCCGGCCCAGTTTGGCCAGCCCGCGCCTGCGCCTGTTTCTAATTCATTGACGCAGGTGGGCAACGGTCCCATCAATGTTGTCTGGTCCAAGGCGGATCAAATGTTCCTTGATCTTCTTCGTTGCTGCAAAACCGACAACCTGCCGCGCTACAAGGGTGACCTTGAGTTAATCAATCACTCGGCCGGATCGCTTACTTCGCAGGCCTATCAGAAACGTTGGAACCGTAAAAACGAACTACTCGCCGACGCTGCGGAGAAAGCTTCAATCGCGGCTGAGTGGCTGGGAGCCCGCTCCTATCCACGCGAACGATTAAACAGTGCCTGGACCTTAGTAATGGGAGGACAGTTTCACGATCTTCTCCCGGGGACTTCCACGCCCAAGGCATTTCAGTTTGCCTGGAATGACGATGTGATTGCGCTTAATCAATTCGCAGGAGTGTTGACCAGTGCGACTGAAGCTGTTGCCTCGGGTCTTGACACTCAGACCCGCGGCGTCGCCATCGTGGTCTATAACCCGTTGAACATTGCGCGTGAAGATGTAGTTGAGGCCCATGTGAGTTTTCCTAATGGTACACCGCAAGGAGTGCGTGTCTTTGCGCCGGATGGCAGGGAAGTGCCATCACAGTTGAGCAACGGAAAAGTTCTCTTCCTCGCCAGGGTTCCATCAGTCGGTTACGCGGTGTACGACGTTCAGGGAACGGACGCTTCATCCCAGCCCGGCGAGCTTAAGGCAACTGACGCCTCGCTCGAAAACGCGCGCTATCGCCTTCAGATCGATCAAAACGGCGATGTCTCCAGCGTATTCGATAAGAAGATCAACCGCGAACTTCTTTCCGCTCCGCTCCGCCTGGCCCTCTCAACTGATAACCCGCGGCAATGGCCGGCCTGGAACATGGACTTCGAGGATGTTCAGCGGCCTCCGCGTGCTTTCGTCGGAGGACCGGTAAAGGTTCAAGTTGTTGAAAACGGTGCCGTCCGCGTCGCCGTGGAAATCGCTCGCGAAACAGAAGACTCGCGCTTTGTGCAGACAGTTAGCCTCTCTGCCGGTGACGCGGGAAATCGTGTCGAGTTTGGGAATGTCATTGACTGGAAAGCCAAAGAAACGAATCTGAAGGCTACGTTTCCCTTGACTGCGGTAAACAAGATGGCGACGTACAATTGGGACATAGGCACGATTCAACGGCCTAACGCACAGGAGCGCCAGTTTGAAGTTGCCTCGCACCAGTGGATCGATCTGACGGACCAGAGCGGTTCTCACGGAGTCACGGTACTGACCGACTGTAAGAATGGTTCGGATAAACCTGATGACCGCACGCTGCGCTTGACTCTCGTGCGAACCCCGGGAACCCGCGGAGGGTATGTCGACCAGGGCACACAAGACTGGGGACGTCACGAGTTCGTCTACGGACTCGCCGGACATGCAGGCGACTGGCGGCAGGGAGAAACCGACTGGCAGGCTTATCGTTTGAATCAGCCGCTAATCGCCTTCGAGAGCTCGAGGCACTCGGGGCCAATTGGCAAAAACTTCTCACTGCTGAATGTCAGCAACAAGCGAGTGCGCGTGCTGGCTCTCAAGAAGGCTGAGGGGACCGACGAGGTGATTGTCCGTCTCGTGGAAATCGACGGCAAACCGGCCGACAATGTCCGCATCTCCTTTGCGGGTGCGATTACTGCTGCCCGTGAAGTCAACGGTCAGGAGCAGCCGCTAGGAATTGCAACAGTGTCTAAAGGTGAGTTGGTGACGTCTTTTACGCCGCATCAGGTCCATAGTTTTGCAGTCAAGCTGGCCGCAACGGCGGGCAAGCTGGCGCCGACGCAGTCACAACCCGTGCCTTTGGACTACGACTTATCTGTCGCCTCGCGTGATGGCCGGCCTGCAGATGGGAGCTTCGATGCCTTTCCTAACAATCAGACCGCCTCACAGGGCAAGGCACTACCAGCAGAAATGCTACCTCGCGAAATCGTTTACGCAGGCATCCGCTTTAGCCTTGCACCAGCTGGCGCCGGTAAGCCAAATGCGGTCGTTCCAAACGGTCAAACCGTCGCACTCCCGGCCGGCAAGTACAATAGAGTCTACCTGCTGGCCGCTGCGGCGAGCGGCGATCAGAAAGCTACCTTCAGTGTTGGCGACAAACCTTTCGAGCTCACGATTCAGGATTGGAGTGGCTTCATCGGGCAGTGGGACGATCGTAGGTGGGTCCAGAAAGAGGTGCAAATTCCTCCTCGCACACCACCTCCTGGAACACCGCCTGACATTGCTGCGCAAATGCAAAGACCGAGGACCCGGATCGACCCTTATGCAGAGATGACCGGTATCGTGCCAGGCTTTATTAAGCGCACGCCGGTGGCGTGGTTTGCTTCGCATCGTCACACGGCTGACGGCGCGAACGAACCTTATGCTTACTCTTATCTCTTTGCTTACTCCTTCGACGTGCCATTAGGTGCAAGAAGGCTTTTGCTGCCGACCAACGACAGAATTCGCATTCTTGCGGTCACCGTGGCGAACGAGGTTGGAGACATACGCCCGGCACAACCTTTATACGACACTCTGGAGCGCTCTGAACGATGAGTTGCATTGTCGTTGCACCGGTGAATGGCTTCTAGTTTCGAGATGCGCATGCGTTAGAGAGTCTCAAAGGTAAGGAAGGGCGGCTTGCCCCCGCCTCAAGGTGGAACAGCCTTCAGGGTGACATGAACCTATGAACCGTCGCACTTTCCTGAAGTCGAGCCAGGCAGTCCTAGCTACTGCCGCGCTGAGATCAAGCGGGATTGCGCAAAACACCCCTCCTCTTTTGTCATCCCCGCCAGACGAAGTTAAGCCTGCTGGGCCTTCTTCGTCACCGCGAGAAAAGCTTTTGCTGGACTTTGGATGGCGTTTTCACTTCGGGCATGCAGATGACGCAGCGAAGGATTTTGGTCTGGGCGCGCGGCGACGGGAGTCGCAGTTCGCAAAATCCGGCGGCTTCTTGCCAGTTGCTCGTCTTAACTTTGATGACAGCGGTTGGAGCAGCGCCGATCTACCTCACGACTGGGCAGTTGGTCTTCCATTTAAAGAGGCCCCAATGCTCCATCATCATGGTGCCAAACCGATTGGCCGCGAATACCCGGAGACCAGCATCGGCTGGTACCGGCGTGTCTTCGACATTCCGGCGTCAGATGTGGGAAAGCGAATCGCGGTCGAGTTTGATGGTGTGTTTCGCCACGCGATGGTGATCTTTAATGGCCATTACATCGGCGAAAACTTCAGCGGCTACGTTCCCTTCCGGTTTGACCTGACGGATTTTGCAAGTGTGGGCGAAAAGAACGTACTTGTTGTGCGCGTGGATGCGAGATTTGGCGAAGGATGGTTTTATGAAGGCGCAGGGATCTACCGTCACGTATGGCTGACGAAAACCGATCCTGTCCACCTCGCGCCCTGGGGAACGTACGTCAAATCGGACGTTCAAGCTCAATCGGCTACAGTGTTCATCAGTTCTGAAGTGCAGAATGAAAGCGAGAAGGATAGAAGGTGCCGGTTGATATCGCGCATTGTGGATGCCGACGGCAAGATTGTTGCGACGGCCCAAGCAAAACCGGTGGCGCTTCTGCCATGGGGAAGCCAAACATTTAATTTACGCGCGCAGGTCAGTCATCCGCAGCTGTGGTCAATCGAACAACCGCATCTCTATCGAGTCGTTACCACATTAGAGAGTGATGGTTCGGTTACAGACAGTGACGAAACGACGTTTGGCATTCGGACAGTTCGTTTTGATCCAGATGCAGGTTTCTCTTTAAACGGCAAACCGGTAAAGCTCAAAGGCACATGTAATCACCAGGACCATGCCGGCGTGGGCGCGGCCCTGCCGGATCGTCTGCAGTATTATCGCATTGAGCGGTTGAAGGATATGGGATCAAATGCTTACCGCGCTTCCCATAATCCAGCGACAAACGAATTGCTCGATGCCTGCGATCGTCTTGGCATGGTTGTGATCGATGAGACACGCATGATGTCGTCCGGCCCAGAAGGCTTAAGCCAACTCGAACATTTTATTCGTCGCGGCCGAAATCACCCTTCCGTAATCCTTTGGTCGCTTGGCAACGAAGAGCGTGAGCAGGGCACTGAACGCGGCGCACGGATTGTAGCCACGATGAAACGGCTCGTGCGCAGGCTTGATCCCAGTCGACCCGTGACCGTCGCGATGAATGGCGCCTGGGGAAAAGGTGTGTCGAGCGTCGTCGACGTGCAAGGATTCAATTACGCTAACGCGGGCGGCGGTGGTGGGCCGAACCTGGGCAAGAACATTGACGAGTTTCACGCGAAGTTTCCGAGAGTGCCGACAGTAGGCACCGAGACAGCAAGCAGTTACTTTACACGCGGAATTTATGCAAACGACAAAGAGAAGGGTTACGTTAGTGCCTACGATGTGAACTTCCCGGGTTATGCAAACGGCTCGGAAGGATGGTGGAAGATTTATGCAGAACGCCCATTCGTCGCCGGTGGTTTCATGTGGACTGGATTCGACTATCGAGGCGAGCCAAGCCCGTATGGTTGGCCTTGCATAAGCTCCCACTTCGGCGCGATGGATACCTGCGGTTTTCCGAAGGACATCTTCTACTATTACCAGTCGTGGTGGGGATCGAAACCAGTCCTGCATCTCCTTCCGCATTGGAACTGGGCTGGCAGGGAAGGGCAGCAGATCGACGTTTGGTGCTTTAGCAATCTGGACAGAGTTGAGCTCTTCCTGAACGGTCTGAGCCTGGGGTCGAAGCGAGTCGAACGTAACTCACACGCAGAATGGAAAGTGAGCTACGCGCCCGGAGTGCTCGAAGCGCGCGGCTCAAAAAACGGCCAGGTCGTGCTCAACTCAAAGCGCGAAACGACTGGCGCACCGGCCAAACTTCTGACCCGCGCGGATCGTCCGACAATTGCCGGGGATGCCGAAGACGTATCGATAGTCACTGTCGAGGTGGCGGATCAGGAGAATCGACTGGTTCCGGTGGCCTCGAACGAAGTGACCTTCAAGATCACCGGACCTGGACGTCTGATCGGCCTGGGCAATGGCGATCCGAGCTGTCATGAGCTCGACAGGCCCGCCTCGCCGATCGAAGGACAGCGGAGCGCGTTCAACGGCCTCTGCATGGCTTTTGTGCAGGCGTTGCGAGAGCTAGGAGAAATTCGAATAGAAACGTCGGCTGCAGGACTTAAAGCTGCTTCCGTCCTTATTAAAAGTAAGGCGGCGAAATTGCGACCCGCTATTAGCTGAAGCTGGAATGACGGCAACTGTTGCCCGAAGAAAATTTCTGAGGACGCTCACTGGAGCTGCGCTGGCGGGCGTCATTTCTCCCACTTCGCAAATCTCCGCAGCCACAACGACCCACGGTGAACTTGGTTCCCTGCCGAAGACCTTTGTCTTCTGGGAGACGTCGTTTCCCTCGATCGATGGTTGTGCTGTCACACACGAGGTCCTGCAAAACGCACTCCAGCCGTTTGCAGTCTCTTTTCTTTCCGAACGAGACCTGGTTGAGCGGTTGAACTC
>JBOGOU010000402.1:0-7537 GCA_050748205.1 Pyrinomonadaceae bacterium
ACTAATGACATCGTGATTGCGACCGACTGCAAATCAGTGCAACTGCGCTCTGAACGGATGGGCAATGGCAACGGACGGGTTTACACCATCACGTTCAAGGTGACTGATGCTTCGGGCAATGTCAGTAAGGCTACGGCAAAAGTCACCGTGCCTCATTCACAAAACGGATCGGCCGCAGTGGACGATGGGCCACATCTCACAGTATTGAGCGGCTGTCCTTAGCGGGGCAGGTGGCTTGAGGCTGACGAAAGACGCCTCTCATAACCCCAAGGTTGGGAGTTCAAGATCGAAGAAGCTGCAAACCTTATATTCGCAGACGGCAAGCGGCCGATAACACCCCATTCTCTCAAATACTCGAATCTGCCTCGGCCCGGTCGGGCGGCCGCCGGTACAGAATCTTCACAAAATCCACAACGCCACGAGTCTCTTCGAGGTTTTCGCCAATCGAGCTTAAATATCTGCTGGCGGCTCTGATGCGATAGAAAGGAATGCGGGGATACCGGTGATGCACCGCATGATACATCTCGTGTCCTTTGATGAAGAGCAAATAGAAGAGACCTCGCTGATTCCGGGCGTCTTCTTTCACCGCGTAGTGATCTGATAACTCCGCCCAGGAATAAAAGACGGGATACAACCACACCAAAGGCAGGAACCAGTATAGAAGAAGGTAGCCGAGCCATCCTGCCCACCAAAAAGCGCTGACGACTACAATCCAATACGCGGCGAGCCTCCATGCCCACCACGGGTTGCCCTGAGCTTGGACGACGACGGCACGAACGAAGTCGAAGGTCGCAAAGCCAAATACTGGTTTGATGATGACCTCCCAAGTGCGACGCCAGGGGCCGTCGTGATGTCCCGGAAGGCGCTCCTCAAGGTAGTCGAATCGGTCCTGCTCCTTGCGGGTGAACTCTCGATGGTGCTGCAAATGGTAAGAGCGATAGGGCCGAACGGCATCGAAAATCAGGTATCCAACAAAGAGGTCGACGCTATAGTTCGTATCTCTTTTCGAAAAGAGCGAGTGGTGACCCGCGGCATGTACAAGATTCAGGAACGCAACCTGGCGACCTGCGATTAGTGGGATGGCCAAGATCGTTACTAGCGGATGATGAGCGATGATAGCCAGCAAGACAATAGCTATCGTGATCGCGTAGTCGGCGGCGATGATGAGAACAGCCAGCCGGTCGTCAATTACCATGAACGCCTTCATATCCCCGGATTGCATTGCCGCTTTACTCATAGTGCATGCCTTTCTGCCCAATTGCTGAGCGATGAGCGTGAGATCTACCGGCCCGATTGAGTCAACTAAATTCGCCGGGTGAGTTTTAAAAGCTCGGCCCGAACGAGGTATCGCCCCGCGAGCGGTGTGATGCTCACAGGATACTCACCTGCCAGAACGATGGAATGACCCGAGTGGATTATAAGCGTCTGCATCATGTAGAGGCTGGATTCCAGCGAGTATGCAAGGAGGCAGAGGCTCGTGAGAATTCAGCCTTTATGAGAACGGGCGTACCTTATTCCGCCTAACGTGAAATGTCAACTAGGCTAGGGAAATTGCTGTACGCCCTTATAATGCCCCGGCACATGTTCACAACCCAAGAGGTGAAGTCAGTGGCTAAACAAGCAATTAAAAAGCGCGCGTTGCAACGACCGAGGGCCTGGAGACCATTGCCCAAAGACTGGTGCGCCTGCGCAAAGAACGGGGCCTGACCCAAGCACAGATGGCCAAACGGCTGGGCGTCTCACAGCCCGTCGTCTCCGACTACGAGCGGGGCGGCTTACGATTACACGGTGAGTTGATTTTTGAAAGTGGCCGAGACATTGGATGTGTCGGCGAATGAGTTGCTGGGACTGGACACCAAAGCAGCGCCGAAGAAACGCGGCCCGCAATCACAACTGGAAAAGCAGATGGCCGCGATCGCCTCATTGCCACGCAAGGAACAAGAGCAGCTTTTGGCCGTTGTCGAAGCCTTCATCTCACAGCACGCTACGCAGTGAAAAAAGGGCTCTCATGGCGTGGTTAACCATCTTAAGATCGGTTCTTAAGTGGGTAGACAAGATAGCAAGCCTCAGGCCACACACCAAACTTCGCCGCAAACTTCCTGTTTTCAGCACCTTAAGACTTAAGATTCTTAAGATTTTTTCTTAAGATTCTTAACCTCGACAACAATCACTCTGCTGTCATTTATTTGCGGCTTAAGATCGTGGGCTGTTTCTGCGATTGAGGCTGTCGGTTGAAGACCACAATATTCACATTTTAACGAGCAGACACACTTTTTCGAGTTTCAGCGATTCACCTTCCAGATCGAACCATCAGCAAAGATTACTTTTATCACTGCTAGCCTGGCATTCTCTTTTTCGCAAACTTCGTTGTACTTCTCACGTGAGTCAAGCGATTCAAAGTAAACCTCGCCTTTGACCGAGTCGGCTGGCAGCAGATTCGTTATCTGCGCTTTCATTTTGCGTTTAACTCTTACTTTCCCCAGCTCCATGGTAACGCAACCAAGTTGATACTGATTGACATGCTTAGCAGAGTAGTTGATGAGATCAACATGGCGATCATTCGGAGATCGTTTGATCTGCAGAGCCGCCTGCGACGGGAATACCAAATTCAAACTCCCCAGCCTGAGCTTTCTCCCAAGCTGTAGGAGGCTGCGGCTCTGAAACCAGAGTTACCTCGACAATTGCTGGAGTATCGATAACTACGACATCGATTCCTTCGGCTTCGGCCTGTTTGCGAAGTTCCTCTGCCTTCCTTTTTGATTCCTGACAGATCTCATCACACTTCTGCTGAGCAAAATTTCCCGTGGGGTCTATTAGCCTGAGAGGGTTGTTTCGAAGTACGTATACAAGTTCCAAGACTGAGGGTCAAATGCCCATTGGTCCATAAACGGAACATCAGGAGAACTGAAGCGCCCCTGCGTCGATGAGTAGTACCTGGCCCCAATGTAATCGAGACCAGTCTCAATGTCCCGTTCTTTGCGGGTTAAGAACGGGGTAGTTACAGCCCGCGCACCCACCCGCGCGAGAGCAATTTATCAGAGAACGTCAGCAGGTCAAGACAAAGGCCAGCAATCTATACTTGGGTTCCCTCTAGGTTGTATCGCCAGCGCTCCTGATCATTTCCAGCAATTCTTTGAACCGCTCCATAAAAGCTGCGTAGAATGAAGGCTCGTTGAATGAACTGCTTCCTTCACTCTCAATCTCAAGATATGCCCGTTGGAGTGCTTCATGAAATATCGACATTTCGGGTGGCGAAAGCTCCTCCAGAGACATGTAGTTCAACCCCGTCGCAGCGTCATCTATGAGCTTCAAGACCCGGGAAGATCCTTCCTCAGGAAGATGCTTGCGCGTGAGTCTCAACACGTGATCGAAGACCCAGCCAGCGGCCCCCCATGACTGATCTTTGTTTAACTTAATCAGCCCAGCCATACCTTAAATCCTACCTAAGAATACTAACTCTCGCAGCCTGTTCCCTTGTTAGCCCCTGGACAAACTGCTCGACGCTCGCAATTTGTCTACGACTCAACCTATGAACGTCAACCACAACTCTATCGGCTTTTCCGAGATGTGAGGTGATTTGATCGGTGACTGCTTGATAGTCGAAATGTTGGCTCTTCAGACCGGCTCCCACCAGGTCATAGGTTCTGCCGCTCTTATCGAGGAAATCTACTGCGCCGCTGGTCTCTCTCGATAGGCGGCGGCTAATTACACCTTCTAGTCTGGCCCCGGCTTCCGCTTCAGCTGCTCTGAAACCCTTAGTCGCAGGATCCAGTCCCAATTCCCTCATGTGGGCCAATCGCACAATTAGTTGCCGTTGAGCTTGTAACTCGGCAGCTTCGGCGGCTGATCGGCCGCCAAACCTCGATAAGATTTTACCCCCAACCTTTGAGATGATCGGCCCTCCGAGAGCTTCTCCCATTGCTAGACCCATCATCTGTGCGGCAGGATCGTGCCCTGGCTCCTGATAAGTAGGTGTGTGGGTCGGCCCATGCACTGTTTTCGGGCTCAGTAGAATGTAGGCTGTCACTGCTATGGCCACAGGAATTAGGCAGAGTGGGCAGTGACCATCGCTGTCAGTGAAGTTAAGTGGGTCGTTGTACGTGTACTGATACTTGTTCAGCGACTGAGGGTTGGTAAGGTCAGCATAAAAAGTCGGATTCTCCGAGGCATCATCCGCGAAGGAGTACAACGAGTCCGGCCCTCCGGCAAACTCGTCCGGACTGGTGAAGCGGCCTTGGGTTGAGGAGTAGTACCGAGCGAGGAAGTAATCCAGTCCTGTTTCGCTATCCCGTTCTTTTTGGGTTAAGAACGGGTAATTCGAGCCCGCGCACCCACTCGCACGAGCGCGATTTGTCAAAGAACAGCAGCAGTTTAAGAGCAGCAGCTAAGAGAAAAGAGCGGTTCAAAAGCAACGGCAAAAGCTGCCTCAGTGCGGGACCATTATAACCTGCATTCCGTTACCACGAGGGAGCATGAAAGCGTGAGGAGGCGCTGTGCACCTGATTTTTCAGACACGTCACCCCTAAAGGTTTTCGCGTTTTGTCTACGGTGCATACAAACGGTCTCGTTTGTAAACAACTTGTCTCGTTTGTCTACCTGCCTGCCTGCAACAACTTCCAAGTCATTGGTAAGAGCTGCGTTACGATTGTAGACGATTTGTTTACAAACGAGACGGGCGGGCATCCAGCATGCGGAGCAAACGGTGGGCATGCTGGGCATGCAGGGAGCATGCTCAGCAAACTGAGTTAAGAGCTTGATTTAGTCGGTTATGTCGACTGAGACGGCGCTGTCAATTGCTTGTTTGAGATCAGCAAGTTCGAGATGAGTGTAGATTTCGGTGGTGTTCAGATCACGGTGGCCGAGGAGTTGTTGGACGTGACGAACGCTGGCGCCGCCACGCAGAAGATGCGTCGCGCAGCAGTGGCGGAAGGTGTGGACTGAGGCTTTGAGTTCAGCCTGCACAGCGTAGTCGCGGATGCGGTCGGCGATCATTTGATACGACAAGCGACGGCCGGTGACGGCGAGCCAGAGCGCTGATGTTGGTGGAATGAGTTTCGGCTGACCACGCCGGCGGCCTTTGCCCCACCACTTGCCGGCAGAGAGCTCCGGACGCCCGACAGTAACGTAACGAGTGAGCCAGTGAGCCGCAGTTTCCGTGAGCGGCACGAGGCGATCGCGCTGGCCTTTGCCCAGGCGCACAGTCAGCCGGTGAGAGGCAGTGTCCACGTCATAAAGATCCAACCGATGGGCTTCGGCGTGACGGATGCCGGTGGCGTAAAGCGTCTCCATCAAGGCGCGATCGCGAAGGCCGAGCGCTGTTGTCAGGTCCGGCATTTCAATCAGCCGGGCGATCTCTGATTCGTTGAGCACATGTGGCAATGGTTGCTCTTTGCGCGGGAAGGTCAGGCGCTCAGACGGGTTGTGCAACAGGTGTCCGTTGCGGTTCAGCCAGACGAAGAACGAGCGGATGATGGCCAGCCATTGGCGCAATGTGGCCGCTGATATGGGCTTGCCTTTGGGTGTGCGATGGCGTGTTGCGGCGTAGACGGCGAAGTCCCGGAGGTGAGTTTCGTTGACGGCGCGCCAGTCAGTTACCCGATGCGTTTCGCGCAGGTAAAGCAGCAGGCGTTCGAGTGTGCGGGCCGCATGCTGGCGGCGAGAGTGAGAGAAGCGCCGGGCTTCCAGGTCGGCCAGGTAAGCATCTACGCAGCGATTCATTTCCGCTTTTCACTTTTGCTTTTCACGAGGATGGCAGCGGGCGATCACTTCGTGCAGATCGGTGAGTTCAACCCGAGTGTAGACTTCGGTCGAAGAGAGCCGGCGGTGACCCAGGAGCTTCTGGATCTGGCGAATGTCCGCGCGCCCTTTCAGCAAGTGGGTCGCGCAAGTGTGGCGCAGCGTGTGGGGCGTGACGTGTTTTTTGATGCCGGCGCGCGTGGCTGCCTTGGCGACAATGCGAACTATATCGTCGTCGTCCAGTGGACCGCCGGAGCGCGTCGAGACAAACAAGCGCACCTGGCCGGCTTCACGAGCGAACACCGCGCGGGCTTCTTCGAGATAGAGTTTCAATGCAGCGATCGCGCTCTGCGTCAACGGCACGATGCGCGTCGTGTTGCCCTTGCCGTGTTCGATTCGCAGGGTTGCTGTTTGCAAGTCCGCGTCGTAGATGGTCAGCGCGATCAATTCGGCGCGCCGGATTCCGGTGGCGTAGAGAGTTTCCAGGAGCGCGCGATCGCGAATGTCGCGCTGCTTCTTTGTGGGAGTGGTTTCGATTAGCCGTCGAGCTTCTGACTTCGTGAGCACCCCGCGCGGGAGGCGCTGCGGTTGCTTCGGAAGCTGCAAGGTGGAGGCCGGGTTGTAGGCGATCTGTTGTTCACTCAGGAGCCAGGAGAAGAACTTACGCACGGCGGCAAGACGGTTGGCCTGGGTGCCCACGCTGAGCCGCTTTGCTTCCTGGGCTTGTGCTTTTTCTTTAGTTGCTGCGGGCGGACACGGAGTTCCGCCCCTACTATCGTCCCGACGCTCGAAGTTGTAGAGGGCGATTTGATACTGCTGCAAGTGCGCTGGGGAGACTTCGGCGAGCGATGAGACGGAAGTGTTTTCAGCGAGCCAGTCGAGAAAGATCTTCACGTCGCGGGTGTAGTTGACGCGGGTTTTTGGCGAGTAGTTGATGGCTTCGAGCCACTCACTGAACCGCTCGGCCATTAGCTTTAGTCGCTGGCTTTGGCTTTCATTCATCGCGGCCAACACCGACAACTCGAGATAGAGATCTCGAGTAAGAAGAAGATCAGATCAGGTCTTGAAAAAAAAGGCTCGACCTGCTATTTGCCACAAGCCCACAAGGTTGGGGTTAAAGCATTGAATGCTCAGGCGTAAGACCTTGTGGTGCCCTCACCACAACCCCACCACAACCCCCTCGTTTTCGCCTCAAGGTCCTCAAGGTTGGGGCTGGGTTAGGGTGAGTAGTCCGTTGCCGACTGACTACTGACCACGGACAACTGACCACTGACGGCGGCAGCTTTCTCTTTTAGTTGCTGCTTGATCGCCGCCACATCCGTCAGCCCGCGCAGACCGTCAACGCCGTTTTCCTCCGCCCGCGCCAGGCTGTAGACGCACGGCCGGCCGTTGCCGTTGATGCTCGCGTACAGGTACTCCATCTCCACGAGTTGCCGGCAGTACGAGCGCACCTGCCAGTCGCTCCAGCCCGTCGCTTCCCGGATCTCCCGACGAGAAAGCTGCACCTCATCCGGCTGACACTGGAGGTCGTCCGCCCGTTTCACGTACACCGCGCGCAGCTCCTGGTACAGCCCGCGCACCGGCGGCGCCAGCTCATCCAGCCCGCGGGCAAGCACTTCTTTCGCCAACTCATTCGCCAGTGCCACATCTTCAATGGTGACCTCGATGTACTCAACTTCGACGTCGCCTTCCACTTCCCGTTTCGTTTCCCGTTGCTGCTGGTGCAGGAGCGCGATGGCATTCATCAGCGAGAGATATTTCTGTTGCTCGCGCCGGAAGAGCAAACGCTCTGTTGGATAAG
>JBOGOU010000403.1:0-1216 GCA_050748205.1 Pyrinomonadaceae bacterium
TCCGAATAAAGCCGACTTAATAGCTGCCCAGATGTCTGTGGAAGAGATCCGGCAATTCATAGAAGCTGATTCGCTCGGCTACCTTTCGCTCGAGGGCATGACTAAGGCTATCGGCATCACCGAGGACACTGCCTGCGTCGCTTGCTGGAATGAAAAGTATCCAACGCGCATCACGCCCAAAGCCGAGACGCTCTGGGAGCGTGAGCATGAGGCAGTCACGACCGAAGGCTGACTTAGACGAAGGCGCCCAATGCTGGCGCCTTAATAGTTAAAGAAAAAGGCGATTTGCTTCAGTGGGGCGAACCAGAAGAGGATGTGGATGCGCGATAGCGGTTCTGCTAGTTGTCATTGGCGCTGCCGCTTATGCCGGCTGGAAGTATGTGCTGCCCTGGTGGAAGACCAAACCGCCACCGGCCTCGGGTGGCGAGTTGCAGGTTCATGTTCTTGACGTCGGTCCCATTAACGGCGATTCCATACTAATCATCTCGCCGACCGGTAAAGCGGTGCTCATTGACGCCGGTGATGCGGGTAAGGGCAAGGTAGTGCTTGATGCGTTGAAGCGTTATAACGTCAAGCAGCTCGATCTTTTCATCGCGACCCATCCTCATCCGGATCACATCGGCGGCGCAGACGAGTTTCTTAAGACAACGAAAGTGCTGAACGTGATCGACAATGGGCTCGGACCGACGGTACCCGAAAGCCTGGCCACTCAGATTAAAGGTGTCGCGCCGGGCGAGAAGAGGCAGGTAAGCAAGAAGCCTGACAAGAAGGCGTCGGTGACCAAATTCTACGACGAGTACAGAGAGGCTGTGGGCCAAAGCGGGGCTCACTACGAGAAAGCAGAGCCAGGGAAAACATTTGACCTGGGCGGGGGCGCCCGCCTGACAATTCTCGCGCCCATCCAACCTTTCTTCACGAAAGAGCAGATGAAGACCGGGGGCAATGAGCCGAACGCGAACTCAGTTGTGGTGCGGTTGGACTACGGCGATTTCTCCATGCTGCTTACAGGCGATGCCGAAGATCAAACCGAGCATCGGATGCTCACGAAGGATGTCAACCTCAAGGCGGACATCCTCAAGGTTTCCCATCATGGCTCCAAGTATGCAACTTCAGCGGATTTTATCGACCGCGTGAAGCCCGCTGTGGCTATCGTTTCTTGTGGCGAATGGAACCGTTATGGCCATCCCTCCCAGGTGGTTTTGGATCGGCTCAAAGG
>JBOGOU010000404.1:0-2160 GCA_050748205.1 Pyrinomonadaceae bacterium
GGAAGGATGCACGAACCATAGTAGCCATTCAAATCCCCCTTTAGACCCCAGCCTTGAGATCGCCGTAGCGCAGATCGTTCAGCAGAACGAACCAGCGGGCGTTGGTGCCTTGCGCATTGCCCACGTAAGGGGCGATGGCAAGCAGGCGGGAATCGAGGGTTGCGGTGGTGGCGGCGGTCGAAGAGTCCACTTCCATTTGGGAAAGACCGTTCGTCGCCGCGGCCACCACAACATCCGCGTTGAGCTGTTCGCTCGCGGCTGCGATAGCGCCACCCACGCTGTCTTCCTGGGCTTCAAAGACTGAGCGTTGGGAGGCGATGATGGTGGGTTGATTGGTGAGGGTGGAAGCTGCGCCGGATGCCAGGGTGGACCCCACAAAGGGGCCTCCCGCAGCAGCACGGGCAACCACGTCTTGTGCTCCGGTCACATCGACCAGGTCGAAGCGACCGAGAAGGGTGGCGTCCGCAGCCGCTTTTACGTATTCGCGGATTTGGGCGTCGCCCCCGTCGAGTTGCGACACATAGACGAAACCGTGAGGCGCGTCGTCGTTAGCCACTAAATTGTCTCCTTTCTGCTACTTACATAGGCTAAAGCCTTTTCAGCAGCAGTCCGCTTCGTCACAAGAAGCGGCAAGAGTGTTGTAAGAAAATTGATAACAGTTTGTCGGCGAGACAACGCCCAAGTCCAACAGGGCTTGCAATTGTCGCCGCGAGGTTTACAAGGATAGATGTAGCCGCCACACCAGAGTTTTAAGGTGCCCAGCATTTTCGGGTCGGTGTTATTGACCTGAACTGTTATCCGGCATGAACGTGTGTCCACGCCGATCCACCCTTCACCATCGATAATCCCGGCTACCCAACCTTTTTGCGCATCGGTTAGACAGGTAAACTCTCTAACTTCTGACCACTTACTGCCGTTCAATCCAAGGTGTTTCGCTGCGCCATAGACAGAGAAACGCGATCTGTTGAGTTGGACGGCAATTTTGCCTGCTTCTGTCTTCAGGTAGTTGGCCCGGAGAAACTCTAATTCTCCTGGCGACCATTCGCGGTAGTTTGGACTACCTACGCCAGGTTTCATTGCGCCTTCTCCTTGTTCATTGAATTTTCTGCGCATAGGCAAACTCGGTTCCCTTGTATTGGCCATCGGTGGCCCACTTGCGGTCGGAACACGGGATGCAGTAGAGCGCAAAAGTTTTGGCATCCACAACCCAGTGCAGGTAGCCAACGCCGCCTAGAGGGTTGTGGCACTCATAGCAGCACTGTTGACCATTGCTGCTAAACTCGTTGATGTTGAAGCCGTAGCGCATGTTGAGGCTGCGCTGGAGCCAGCAATATGCGCAGATGTCGAGGTATGCTTCGCGCGGGTCAACACTGCGCGTGCAGGTGCGACATCGCAAACGCACCACGAAGGGAACTGCGAAGGCAAGGGCCATCAGGTGAAGTACTTCCTCCGCTTGGCTTCGCTCTCGCGGTTCTTGCGGACAACTTCCTGGACTTCTTCCATGGAAAGACCGCGATTGTAACCCCCGCCCTTGCGCACCTTTCCGCCGAAGGGGATGCGGGTTTCAGGGCGGCGTCCGATTTGAACGCCATGCACAGGCGTGTCGAGGGGTGCAATGCCCTGACTTTCGCCGTGCTGGATTTGGGCGATGGTGTCGAGGTTGCGTTCCTGCACGCTCTTAATCATGTCGGTCGAGCGTTGCTGCACGAAGCGGTCGCGCTTGCGGGCGCGCTCTTCCGGCATGGCTGCCAGGAAAAGGTCGCGGCCCCTGCGCTCGCCGTCGGGACACAGCTTGGGGTCGGTGAAACGCTGCCAGCCGTCATAGTTCTTGCCCTTCTTGTCCCACTTCGGCTCGGAGCACCAGCGGAAGCGGAGGTGAGGGTAGCCCTCGCGGATGGCCTTGGGCAAGTCGAGGGGGTTGATGCCCTCACCGTGCTCCCAGACATCGCCGCTGTGTTCGTCGGTGGCGTACTGGAAGTGGGCGAGTTTCTGGTCGAAAGGGTCCGATGTCACATAGGTTCCAGCGGTGCCCGGCTCCGCAGAGTTCGTTACGACTGTGGCAGTTCCTGACTTAATATTTGAAACCATGTTAGTACTGTCAACCGGGGTGGAATCAACTGCAAACGCTTTGGGCTTGTTCTTACTGCCTTTGGGCCTTCC
>JBOGOU010000405.1:0-22248 GCA_050748205.1 Pyrinomonadaceae bacterium
AGGGTCAACAGGCGAACTTCACTTTGCCGTAAAAGGCGTTCTATCTCGACCAGTTCTCTTTGCCGGCCAATGAGAGGTGTAAGCTGCTCCGACAGGTTATTGGGTCGCACGTCGAAGGCGTCTCTCGGCCCGGCTTCTTTCGCAAAAGCAGAGTCGCGCTCTTCTTCCTCCGTGATGATGCGGGCCCTGGTGTGCTTTTCGATGATGAGCTCTGTCGATTCGTCCTGTAACTCTCTGACATCCGCTGCAAACCTGTAGCCCCGCTTTGGCACAGTCTCGATGTAAGCGTGCTCGTCGTGCCGTTCGCCCAACACCTTCCTCAATGTGAAGACGTTTTGAGTGAGATTCGACTCCTCGACGAACGTGTCAGGCCACAGCTTCTGCATCAATTCTTCCTTCTCCACGACGTGACCGCTCCGCTGAACAAGTAGGAGCAGTGTGTCGAACACTTTGGGAGGGAGGGGAACCGGCTGCCCGTCGCGCAGCAGCGTGCGCTCCGTCGTTTCCAAACGGAACGGGCCAAACTCGTAAAAGGGTTGCGCCTCCTTGCTCATCGCTGTCTTGAGATTTTCTTAATAACTAATTGAGGGCCGTCTTGAAGACTTTCCGGTCGCTGCCGGAATACTGTGCGGGCCGCGCGGGATTTGAAGCGGCGCTCCCTGACGCATGGGCTCGAAGAGGCCCTGAAGTGGGCGCATTTTATGCCGAAGAGAGCGATGGGAGCAACGGTTTGAGGGAAGCCGGGCGAGGGTTCATGCGAAAAGAGATCACCATCGAGATAAACGAGCTCTTCATTGTTCGCAAAGCGGAAAGGGAAAGCATAAGGAGGCCAAGTATGTCGTTAAAAGGAAAGGTAGCACTTATCACAGGTAGCTCGCGTGGCATTGGCCGTGGCATCGCTCTCAAGCTCGCGGAGCAGGGCGTACAAGTCGCCGTGAATTATTTCCAGAATGAGTCTGCCGCCAACGACACCCTCGCGCGTATCCGCGAGTCCGGTTCGGATGGCCTCACCGTGCAGGCCGACGTCTCACGCCCCGAAGAGATCAACCGCATGTTTGAGAAGGTGGGTGAAGCGTTCGGCAAGCTCGACTTCTTCGTGAGCAACGCGCGCACAACACTGCCGACGTTTTATCAGAAACCGTTGGAGATCACCGTGGCCCAGTGGGACACGGCGATGGATTCACAGGCCAAGGCGTTTCTAATCGGCGCCCAACAATCAGCCCGCCTGATGGGTGATGGAGGACGGGTCATCGCCATCACCTACACGCCGGGAGGCCGCACGGGAAGTTGGCAGCCGTGGGTGGCGATGGGATCCGCGAAGTCGGCGCTCGATTCGTTAGTTCGGTACTTCGCGGTGGCGCTTGGACCGCGCGGTATCACCGTCAACGGAGTGAGTCCGGGAGGGATCTTCGGTCCCCCCAATGTCGTTGAGGGTAGCGTCTTGCGCGCCTTGCCGCAGGAGTTTCAGGACGCCACACAAGCCTGGCACGAGGGCGGGTGGACGCCGATGCGCAGGCTCGGTACCCCGGAAGACATCGGCAACGCCGTCGGACTGCTGTGCAGTGAGGAAGCGAGCTTCATCACGGGACAAATCCTCCACGTGGACGGTGGGGCGTCAATCATGGACACGATTTTCCCGCTCGAGATCCAGACGGGATGAGCGATAAGAGGCAGTAGGCGTGAGCAGGAGGTGGGGCGCCTGATCGAAAGTGGGCCGAGATTGAGACTACGCCCGAGAGCTATCGTCCGGTTGGAAGGAAGCCCCGCTCATGTAAGCCCGCTAATGTGAGAAGGAGGCTTGAGATGAATCGGAGAGTCTTGACTATTGGATTAGAGACCCTTTCGTTAAAGGCCTTGTTCCTTCTCACGGTGATTCTGCCTGTGTTTTCCGCCGCGCCGACCCAGAACCGTTCTCGACCGGAGAGGCAGGCGCCTCCGTCGAAGCAGCAACCGAGGATAGATTTGAATGGAGTGTGGGTGGACAACGGCAACCGCAGGGAAGTGACCATTACGCATGTTGGCTCGATGGTGAAGGCAACTTACAACGCTGAGAATCAATGTTCTCAGGGCAGAAAAGAGCGGTACACCATTGACTTCGAAGAAGCGACACTCAGCGGCAACACGCTAGTTGGGCAGAAAATGAGCGTCTGCGTTTGGGGGTATGCGAACGTCGCGGATGGCACCGTCCAGAAGGTGCCCATGAAATTGACGGTGAGCGCCGGCGGCTACTCGATGGCTGGGACGTATGGGACTTATCGTGGGCGTGCCGATGACAACTCGGTTACATTTACCCGCAAGTGCGCTCCTAATAAGCAGAAGCTATGCGACGCCATCGCCAATGCTTCACGGACTCTAGCCAACGCCCGCAGCACTCCTACCCCCCGTCGGCTTCGCGATGCCGCATTGAAGCAGAATCTTTCCGGTGAGTTGAGTCAGATGCGTAACGAACTCTGCGACCGTGCCGCGCAAGAGCAGATTGATAAACTCATGAATACCCTTGAATCCATAGACTATGTTAGTGAAGAGAGTTGGAAACTCGTGCTGATTGAGAACGGCCTCAAAAGTCTGAGTAATGAATCGTGCAAAGAGACAAAGTGCCAGAAGTATTCGGGCGAGATCACTTGTGACTGCAACGCCGATGGGCAAGACGAAACGACGAAGGCATTCGAATCGTGCGGCCTACCAGGATCAAGCTACCCAAGGAGCTTTCGGTCGAGGTGCGAAGACTGGATTCAGGGCGGTGGGTATGGGTATTCCACTGAAATCTCCATACAGCGTCAGGGTAGGGCGTACCTTGAGCTCTTGGAAAAGAACTGTTCAGCGCTCAAGTGCCAGCGCCCATACGCCACCTGTAAACAGCAGGCTGAGAACGAATATCAGAAGTGCGTAGCGAGAAGGAAGGTCTCGCCATTGCGTCCGGATTGCACCGGTAAGCATATCGCCGCTGCTGACAAGTGCAAACGGACGCGCGATCGTTGTATGAAAGCGATCAATTAGAACTTTGCGAACCATCATTTGCATGCCGGTGGGCACCCCTCGCCGCACTTACGAAAGCTCGACGAAATCGATTAATAGAGGAGAAGACCTAATCATGATGCGTAGAAAATCCACGACCAATCTCGCGCCTGGACTACTGCTGCTGGCGGCACTGTTACTCACCTCCTGCGGCATGCTGGAAAAATCCAAGACCGACAACAGCAACACAGCAACAACTCAGACCGCAACTCCCGCAACTACTCGGGGCGGCTCGTCAACATCCACCGCGACTCCTACCAGCGCGCCCCCGCCTTCGTCAGGGCCAGCGCTGGCCACGGCTGACGGTGACCTGTCGGGTGTTCGCGTCGAGATCCAGGAGTTGAAGCGAGCCAGTGGCGACACGCTCAGCTTGAAGTTCGCGATGGTCAATGATTCAGATAAGGACCTGTCCTTCGGATACAACTTCACGGAGCCAAACAAGGGTTTTGGCGACATTGGCGGCGTCCACTTGATCGATGCGGTTGGGAAGAAGAAGTACTTTGTCGTGCGCGATGCGGAGGGCGCCTGTGTTTGCAGTCGTGATATGCCAAGTGTCCAGCCAAAGTCGCGGTCTAACCTGTGGGCGAAGTTTCCCGCCCCGACCGAAGACGTGCAAAAGATTTCCGTCGTCATCCCACACTTTGCGCCTATGGACGATGTGCCCATCGGTCGTTAAGGGGAGGATGATATGAGACGAGACAAACTGTTACTGAGTGCGCTCCTGTTGCTGTCGTCTCTCTTTGGGCCTATTTCAGAAACGCTTGTCGCCCAAGACCTTACCAAGGGTCTGGACCAACGCACCACTGACTTGCAGACTAAAGTTTTGGATCTGGTCTTTCGCGTCGAAGACCTGGGCGGCAAAACGCAAGACTTGGGCGGCAAGGTGCAAGACCTTCAGGTCAAGGAGTCGGCCGCGGAGATCCGCATCGAGCTAGCGGCGGACGTGCTCTTCGACTTTGACAAGGCAGACATCCGTCCTAAAGCGCAAGAGGCTCTGAGGCAAGCGGCGTCTCTTATCCGCGACAAAGCCAAAGGGGTGGTGCGCATCGAGGGTCACACCGACTCGAAGGGCAACGACCCTTACAACCAGAAACTTTCTGAGCTGCGGGCCGGCGCCGTCAAGACCTGGCTGGTTGAAAAAGAAGCTCTGCGCAGCGTGGAGTTCGTCACGCAGGGCTTTGGCGCTAAAAAGCCTGTTGCTTCAAACAAGAAACCAGACGGCTCAGATGATCCGGAAGGGCGGCAGAAAAACCGGCGTGTGGAGATCATCCTTAAGAAATAAGCAGGTGGAACATGAACCGAAAGGCGAGTTTTGTTACCGGGCTATTTGTAATTGTTCTAGTGGCGGCGCCGTTAAAGTTCCAGACCAACGCGCTGCCGCTGCAATCGAACATTCCACCGCTCCCGACAGGCGAGGGTGCCTGGGCGCTTCGGATCACCACACACGACGGTAGGTTTGTCCCCGACCGGCGCCTGAACAGAGAAATGACCATCACTTCGAAAGGCGAGATAGATACCACGGGACTCTCCTCATACTCTTGTAGGCCTAAGCTCTCCGCTAAAGACTTGCAACCGATCGAGCAAGCGATCTCTTCAGTAGCACCTTCCACTTGGAGCGAGGTACACATCACCGATTCCTGTATCACCAAGGTCAGCCTATCTCGCCGCGAAGCCGGTGGCACAGAGCGAACTTACAGCTCTTCCTGGCTATGTCCCGGAGCCCACCCGCCGAATATGCCCGCAGACCTCGCCGCAGTGTACGAGACGGCTAATAAGCTCAGAGACGATGTGATCAAGCGTTGCAAAGATGAATACGAACAAGGGGTCGAATCCCTGAGACTAGAGATTCAGACGAAACCGGATGACGCTGAGACCCACGAAAGACTAGGTGATCTCTATTCCACCGGATTTCGCTACGAGGAGGCAGTCGAGGCGTACAAGCAGGTGGTTCGGCTCAAACCCACGGACGTGGATGCGTTTGGCAAACTGGCCAAAGCGTATCGTGATTCAAACCATGACAATGAAGCAATTGAGACTTACAAACAGTTGCTTCGTCTCGGGCCGAAGGATGAAGTGGCGCGCGATGCATTTACTGCCTTGGGTGAACTCTATGAGGAATCGAAGCACTACCGGGAGGCCGTTGAGGTTTACAAACAGTTGCTTCGAATCGGACCGAAAGATGAACAGACGAGTGAGTGGACAGAGTACAAACTGGGCGAGTTGTACTTCAAGCTCGGTGACAACGGCGCGGCACTGAGGCAGTTTGAGACACTCAAAAATCTTGGCTCGTCTCAAATATGGGGCCTCTATGGTGATTACGTGGATCGAGGGTTACTTATCGACCCCAAAGACAAGGAAGCTCTCTTCAACTTTGCGAATGCGCACTACTACGTTAACAAGTATGAGAGAGCGATTGAAGCTTACAAGCAAGTGCTCCAACTCGACCCTCGCAATGATTTAGCATACAGCAGATTAGGTCTTTCGTATTTACAGTTGGACCGAAACGAAGAGGCGATCGAAGCTTTCAAGCAGGCAATCAAGCTGAAACCTGATGATGCAAGCGCGTACTCCAATCTTGGCTATATGTATGATCGGCTGGCTCAGTACGGTGAGGCGGTCGAGGTTCTCAAAGAGGCGATTCGTCTTAAACCGGACGAGGCTGAGGCGTATGGCTATCTGGCGTGGGCATATAACAAGATGGGTCGGTACGCGGAGGGGCTCGACGCCGCCAGGAAGTCAATCAGTCTCGAATCAAACAACGCGCTGGCCTACAACGAAATGGGCAACGCGTTCATGGGGCTGGGCCGGCACGCCGAAGCAGTAGAATCGCTTCAACAGGCGGTTCGCCTCCAGCCAAATAATGATGCAGCCCACCAAAATCTCGGTACGGCCTATTCCAACCTGGAAAGATATGACGAAGCGCTTGAGGCTTTTCGGCAAGCGCTTCGTCTCAACCCGACTGATGTCGCCACATACAGCAATTTGGCTTCGATGTATAACAACATGGGCCAACACGCTAAGGCCGTCGAGGCTGCTCGTCAGGCAATCCGCCTCAAACCGGATCTCCCCAATCCACGCCGGCACCTGGGTTATGCATATCTAAAAATGCGCCGGTACAGGGAAGCGGTTGCTTCTCTCAAACAGGCGGTTCGTCTTGACCCTACGTACGCTGAAGCACATCACAATCTCGGGCTGGCTTACCTCGCTTTGCGTAAAAGGAGAGCAGCGCTGAAGCAATTCAGAATTCTCCAGAACCTTAATCGTGATTTAGCCAACCAGCTTAACGAGGAGATTAATAGGTAATCTCATGGTGCGCAGTTGCTTAGACTCAAGTCAGACCTCGCCTAACTCTTCGGTCCCTTGGACCCGATAAGGAGCCTCTACATGAAACGCTACGCCATAGCTACTGCAATAACACTTATCGTTAGCATCTCTCTTTTCTCGTCCAGCGTCGGGACGCAGACGAGGAAACCAAAGAATCAAAAACCATTCAACCTACAAGGGAAATGGGATGATGCCGGCGATGTGGTGAATATCACTCAGAAAGGGGCTACTGTGACAGCGAAGTGGGAGAAATGGAGTAGTTGTAAGCACGGCGCGACCGAAGAGTCGTTGCAAGCCGAATTCAAAGCAACATTGGTGGGTAATAAACTGACCGGGGAAGCGAAGTACTGTAACTATGGTGACGAGCTTGCAAAAGGCATTCAGTGGGGCCGAATAGAACTGACGGTCAGCTCAGACGGAAACACACTGTCGGCAATACAGTACATGAAGAATGTTACGAAGAGCGGTACTAGAGAGGTTAAGGTGGACTATGTAATGAAGCGGAGTTGCGACTCGAATCTCTGGGCCGACTATGAGCGAAAAAAGAAGACTGCCGAAGAGCTCTTTGAGGCCGGCAACAAAATGGGAGAGGAGATCGTTGACGAAGCTCACGAGTACATGAAGGAGCAATTGATTGGTTTTGGCGAAGTCGGCGCTGTTAAGGGTCCGCCCTTGCACTATGTCGAAACCGTGAGGGATCGGGGTCTGGAGCAAGCGGAAAGATATCGCGGATCGCTCGCTACGGCATATGCGAATGGATCGAAAGTCACAGGCGCTGTGATTACCGGCGCCGAGATAGGCGGTATCGGGGCAACAGCACTGTGGATTACGCAGATGGGGCAAAAAACGTTGGAATTCGAGAAGCAGTTCAAGGTGCGTAAGAACATGGGCGCACAGGGCGTTAAGTTACTGGAGTCAGCATTCGCGGATTATGAAGCGGACTTCAACCAGAGTGCGCCATGCCGCGAGGAACTCAAAAAGATGGAGGCCGAAAAACGCTTAAGGGACGAGGCTCATGAGCTAATGGAATCGTGGGATCAAAGTCCGAACGGCAACCTATACCGTGATCCTTACGGCCAGATCCTCGACTCTGCCGCCGCATTCAAGCGAGCAAAGGAGATCCTATCGAAGAAATCTTCAGGTTCACTCTTCCGAAAACCGGACATTCAAAAGGTAGCACTCACCAGCGCTAGTAATCCCCAGGACATCAAGGTCTCGCTCGAACAACTGGCGGCAGCCCTTGCGGAGATAGATCGTGGGATAAGTTCATTTCGTCACGGAATGGACGAGCTCATCCAGATGCTAAATGTCCAGGAGAATAACCAGCGACGAACAACGGAGCTACTGTCGCATTTCGGGAACTCGACCAAAGTCGGAAGGTCCATGCGTCCAGCCGCCAAGCGCCAGTCAATGTGAAGATCATAGTAAGGTTGATCACGACATGTTGCACTTCAAAGTTGAATTCCGCGGCCGGTCTTTTTGCAGGTATTCGCCTCATGAGGCGAGAGGGAGGAGAGCGATGAGTAAACCATCGCGGATATGGTTTGTTTCATGTGTTGTCTTGTTGTGCGCTCTGTGCGGTGCGGCCGAAGCGCAACAAAAAAGTACAACTTCACAATTGCGCCCGGAGCACTGGAAGGTCGTGCAAACTTGGCTGGCACAGAGTCCGCGGCGAGCTAATCTGCGCGTCGCAAGCGAGAAAGACTGCCGGGATAGAGAAGGCTTGACCCAATACCGTCGCGAGCAAGGTAAAGGCTATCAACCTTACTACGTCGCGGGCGACTTCAACGGAGACCAGCACGAAGATTTTGCAGTCGCGGTCGTTAACGATCGGCGACGACGAGCGAAATTCTCCTTCGCGATCTTCAACGGGCCTTTTGGCAGCGGCGTCGTCCCTGCGTATGCGGAGGAAAATCTTGATTTGGGTGAATTAGGTTTCTTTTGGGGTAACGACAATAACAACGGCGAGAGTGGTAGCGACGGAGATGAGAGCTATCTCATCCTCGGCGAGTTCCAAGGCGATTCAGTGTGTGTGATGTATCACCCGCGAGGCAAGAAGTATGTGCCCTAAGCCGTGCTTCGAGGATTGATGCATCATGGGTATATGGCAGGGACGAAAACGAACTGATTTTCACGATGACCGGGTTATTCATCAAACCAGGCTATTTCACCAGGTAGCTTCGATGAACCCAAGCTCCGGCCTGCACCATGTCACGAGTCTCAAAGAACAAGCCTTTTTCGCTCTCTCGTTTGATCATGTGAGTTCGCTCAGTAATCTCGCTCGTGGATTCCTGACCCCGCTCTGCATCGACAAAGAAGGCCGTAATAGCGCCGGCGGAAACAGTTTCCTTTTTTTCATTCAGTGGGCGTTTCGCTACTGCCTCGATTGCGGTTGTCCTTAGCAACTTGGGCCAGAATCTCTTGAACAAAGCGCTGGAAGCATAGACATCCGCGCTGTTGAGTTTGCCATTGATCGCAAACACGTAGCCGAGCACATCGCTCTTTGCCTCAACTATTGAAGAGAGTTTTCTTGTATAAACAGCGGCCGACTCCGTTACCTTCTCGTTCTCGATAGCTAACTGAAGGCTCGACCGTGAAACAGATGATCGTACGTCAGTTTCGACGCTTCTGCTCAAGCTGCGTTGCGCGACATCGACCTCGTCCCAGACCTTGGCTTGAGAGCGCGACTCTTTCGCGGCCTTTTTTAGTTCCTTAGTCGCTACCATTCCGGCAGACGAGCCGAATTGTTCGGCCGGCTCCGCTGCACGTTGCTGCCAGCGGCCATGTTCGACACAAAACGCATCGATCGGCGCCTTTCTTGAACGGGTGGGCATGATGAGATCAACCGCGAGTACACGGTCTTGCTGCCCTCCTTTCACTATATCGCCGGCCTGAACGAATACTTCGTCCCTTGGAGACAGGTTTTCGATAGCTAGTTCGTTTACGTCGCTCGTTTCATGCACAACCACGAACTTACTTTCCATCGCTTCCTGCAAAGGTACGAACAACTTGCTGTTGGGTTGATCGGGTCCATGAATCAGAAGGATGGTGAGGTTCTGATAGCTGAACGGATCTGACAGAAAGTAGTTGCTAACCGCCGATTCGTGCCTCACTGGTGGCGCCGTGGGCTGTTTCTGCGGGAGCGCAAGCTTCGCCAGCAGAACGCCGACCGTGAAAGTCACAATCGCAATTAATAACGCGAGCGTCCTTCTCTTCATAATACCCCTCGCGAGATTGGTCAGTTTCTCTTATGGCTATGCTTTAGAACGCGCAGCTCAACTGATCTTGCACCGCAAGCGAGCAGTGCTCACGTGAGCTTCTATAATCCTTTTAGACGCTCGAGAGGTAGGAAAGTTCCTTGGCAGGCGTCGCGTAAGGCGAAAGTCTGAAGTACGGCTTAGAAGCCACGCCGCGCAGGCTGCCGGCGTGGGGCCCCGATTCTGGGCTATTCTATCGAATGCCTTCGGCGTTCTTCCTTTACGTCACTTCTGATACTCAAATCGCGCTACATCTGACTCGCCCAGAATGACGGTGTCGCCGCTATTCAAAGAAGTTTCGGTAACGCGCGCGGATTTCGGGTCATTTACAAACGTGCCATTGCGCGAGCCCTGGTCTGTTATTGTGACGCGCCCGTCCTTCACCCCAATCCAAACGTGGCGTTTGGAAATCCGCGGATCGGTGATCACGATTTGAGAAAGTGTCGAGTCGCGACCAATGCAACATCCGTCTGAAGTGACATCAAACTTCTGTCCCGTCAACAAACCTGAAACAAACCTTATCGAACCGTAGCTGATAGGGGCGGTATTGCCTTCGGGAAAAATGGCCACTGTTTGTGAAAGATCAATCGTCTCACCCCGATCAGCAACCGCGGCAGGCTGAGGCGCAGTTTGCGGAAAACTCGGCTTGATTGGCATTGGCGCTGGAGAATAGGGAGGTGGTGGTGGTGGCGCCGGCCTGCTCGGTTCCTGCCTCGGTGCGACTGGGGAAGGTGACGCCGGCCGGGATGCGGCTGCCACGCCTGCCACGGCGGCCGGCTTGGATTGCGCTTTGCCTCTTCTGCGCATGATCAAGAAGACAACAACTCCAATTACGATGACAGCCACCACTACGAAAAGGAGCACCAGGACGATGCCGACTATCCAACCTGTTGAAATGCCTGACTTGTCGTTGCCCGCCGAAATCTGCTGCTGACTGTCCTGGACCAGCCGATTGACCTCGGAATGTTCGGGGAAAAGGCGCTTAACTTCTTCGAATTTCGGAATTGCCTTGGAGTATTGTTGGCTCCAGTAGAATTCGAGACCGTCTCGATACGCGCTATCGGCCGTGCCTAGCTCATTAGCAACACCAGCCGCCTTAACAAATTCCATCACCGTGCTCGAGGGGACAACAAATGCGAACCCTGAAATCTCCTGATTGTTGACTCTATCGCCGCCGAACGTCAGCAAGCCGACAACTTCCATTTTGTCCGTCATCACTGGTCCACCTGAGTTGCCGTGAGTGGCGGGAGCACTGACCTGTAGCACTGGAGCGCCGCTGGCAGACCGCTTCTGGGCTGAAATCTTGCCGTCCGTGATCGACGCTTCGAGCGCGGACTTGGAATCCAGCACTCCTGAATTGAATGTGTCGGCAGCTCCGGGATAACCGAGGACCGTGATGTGATCCTGGAGTTTCATCGAGTCGGAATTTCCCAGGACGAGCACAGGAGCGTTCTTGACTTCAATCTTAATGACTGCAACGTCCTTGCCCTGGCCCGTGGGAGCGCCATATTGCTTCTCTTCAAACTCATAAACGCTGCCGTCCGGGATTATCACGTGGTGGAAAACCTTCATGTCTGTTAGACGGGAATAGTTCCTGATAAAAACTATGTTATCTCTGGTGAGAGCATTTGGATTTGTGTTGTAATCGCGGGCCACCTGCTGCAGTAGTTGATAGAAAAGAAGCTCCTGGCCTGCTTCGTCTCCTTTTTGTTTGATGTCATGCGATGTGTTCACCACGTGAGCATTGGTTACGATGTAGCCACTTGAGTTTATGAAAAAGCCCGATCCCAAACCGATGTATGAGACGGTGTAGTTCTTTGGCTGGCGATTGGGAGGTGCAAAATAGAACGTGCCGGCAACTCCGTCGATGATGCGTACGACCGACGGTTTGCTGAACATTGCCAGGCGCTCGCCTTCTGAGACTGTCTGGGCGATGACCCTTCGCTGGGTTGGCAGCAACGCGCCGATCAAAAACAGTGAGGTCGCAACGACGAAAAAGAGTCTGCGCATGACCAAAGCTCCTTAGAGGTTTCTGAAATTGTTGTCAATTGAATCAATTTCCGAGTGGAACCAGAAAAACGCGAATATCGACGGTGAATGTAGCAATGAAGACGATAGCGAGCAGAGACGTACTAGAATGGCGCGAACAGCGCCACGCTCAAATTCAATTGAGTAAATTGCTTCTAGTCGAATTCCAGAGGAAAGTCAATAGATGTGGGAGATCTGGTAGTGGTGCAGGTTCAAATCCCACCCACGGGAGTGGGTGGATGGTTCAAGTCCCACCTACGAAAAATAGCGCCGTCAAAAAATTGAAATTCCCACAACGGCAGTTGGGGGATGGTTCAGATCCGGCCTAACTGACAACGTTTTTAGGCTGGACCTGAAATATCCACCCACTCCTGTGGGTGGGATTTGAAACTCACTTCGCTCGTCACCTTTTAGGTCGGATCTTAACCATCCACCCACTCCCGGGGGTGGGATTTGAAACCGCACCTCTACCGTGAGAGCTGTATTGGTTGTTTGCGTTTCTGGGCTCTCTGAATCACACCGTGGCTTTGGCCCGGTGCCTACGCTGGTTATTAGGATACACTGAACCGTTTCAACGGTTTACTCATGGGTCAAGGTAAGAGCTCGCAACAACCCCAGCGTTTTGTTTTCGTACTATCTACGAACAGCGCTTAAGCCGGGGCGTATGCTTTTATCAGGTGCTCTTCCGACAGCCTCTGGTTTTGCGAAGCAAATGGCGATCAGAATGTGCCACCTGCTGGCACGTCTATTGCCCAATTAATGGTGTAAAATTCTGGTATCAAATCTTTTGGAGGAAACGAACGTGAGTAAGCAGCTTCTTGTCGCTTTGGCCATTGCGGTTCTCGGGATGTTTGCAGTTGGCTGCGCGAAAAATGATGAGATGGCAAATGCGAATATGAATGCGGCGGGCACTACATCTGTTCGCACTGGACCGGATAATTCTGAGATTACCACCACAACCGACGCGAATGGAGTGAAAACAGAAACTCGGGTGTTCCGCGATAACCCGCGTGTTTCCAAAGTGGTGGTGACTACTCGTGATGGTCGGCGCACCGTTCGCGTTTATTCACGAACCGGCGAGGAAAAGGAAGTCAACGACGTTGGTGATGCGCTGGAAGCGACGGGTGCCAAGCTTGCCGATGGGGCGGGCTGGGTTGCCGATAAGACAGAAGACGCGGCCCAGGAGACCAAGCAAGGGGCAAAGACCGTCGGCAAGGCAGTGACGGACAAGGCCGAGGACGTTGGTCAAAAGACAGCCGAAGGAGCCAAGGCCGTTGGCAGGGGAGCCCAGGCCGTTGGCAAGAAAGCCGCGGCGGGAGCCAAGAAGACCGGCAAGGCAATTAAGGATGCCGTGACTCCATAAGTTTTTTTCGACGGCGGTGAAAGGGCAGTCATTCGTGGCTGCCCTTTTTCTATTGAGCTGGAGCGCCGGCTTCTTGCCCCACCAGCGCAAAGTAAAAGCAGATTTCATTAGCACCTGGCTTCAGCCAGGTGACCCGAGTACTTAAAATGAGATGGAAACCGTTTTGAGATCTACACTAAGCAAACTATTCGTGTTGTTTCGAGTGGGTTAGTTTCATTTTGGGGACCGGCATCACCTGGGCTTCAGCCAGGTGCTAATGAGATCTGCCCCTGCTCGGCGCATGTTTCCAGCCTCAGACATAGTGTTATACTAAAACTGCGTTTATGTTCTTTGCCCAGGAGTAAGGAAATGGCAGATACATCTCGGTTTACGCTCATTTGTCCCTGCTGCGAAGCCACCTTGACCGTGGATGCGCAGACTGGAGCGCTCATTTCTCACGAGGAAAAAACTAAGCCGGTCGCGTCCTTCGACGAGATGGTCAAAGGTCTGGACAAACAGAAGCAGGTGCGCGAGCAGATCTTCGCGCAAGAACTCAGTTCCATGAAGAACCGGGACCGCATCCTTGAGGAAAAATTTCAGGAAGCCATGAAACGAGCCGAAAAGGACAAAGACAAACCATTCCGCAATCCGCTCGATTACGATTGAGGCCGGGCCTCTTCGTGGTCACGTGTGCAACACGAGCCTTGGCGCCGGCATCCAAAATCGGCTAAGCGTCGCTCTCCAAATTTCGGTTCCCTGACACTGACTATCTGAACAGCAAAAACTGGGAAAGGGCCTATGAGGTCATTCAAGTCACTACTCAGTCTAAGCCTGACGATGATCCTCTTCGGCGTTTCGGGCGTGCGCGCGCAAAACTTCGACGTGAAGACACATACGCTGAAGAACGGGATGAAGATTCTGGTTCAAACAGACAACACGATCCCCAACGTTGCGCTCTACATTTTCTACCGTATCGGTTCCCGCAACGAGCGGCCGGGAACCACGGGCCTTTCACATTTTTTCGAACACATGATGTTTAATGGCGCGAAAAAGTATGGGCCCGGCATGTTTGACCGCACGATGGAAGACGCAGGCGGTTCGAATAATGCCTACACAAGTCGAGATCTAACGGTCTACCAGGACTGGTTTCCCAGGTCGCAGCTGGAGCTGATCTTTGATCTTGAAGCTGACCGTATCCGCGATCTCAGTTTTGATCCGAAAGTAGTTGAGTCAGAACGCGGAGTTGTTGCCAGCGAGCGCCGCACCTCGGTTGAGTCTAATAACTTCGGCATTCTTTTCGAGCAGCTCTGGGCAACAGCATTTACCGCTCACCCCTACCAGTGGCCGGTGGTTGGCTGGATGGTCGATATCGAAAACTGGAAGATGGAAGACCTCAAGCGCCACTTCGAAATGGGATACTCACCAAGCAACGCGACGATGGTGGTGGTCGGCGATGTGTCGGCTGACGAGATCGTAAGGCTTGCCGAGAAATACATCGAGCCTATCCAGTCTCATGCGCCTCCAGCGAAGATAACCACAAAAGAGCCGGAGCAACAGGGTGAACGACGCGTCAGCGTTCGGAAATTCGCGCAGCTTCCCATTCTCATGGTTGGTTACCACGTGCCGGGGAGTTCCGATGCGGATTATTACCCGCTGCAGGTGTTGCAGGTCATACTGTTTTCGGGCCAGAGCTCACGTATGTACCAGCGCGTAGTCGATAAAGACCAATTGGCTCTTTCGATTTCCGGGGGCGTGGGTTTTAGTTTTGACCCGTCGCTCTTCACGATCACGTCCCAGCCGAAGGCCCGCATTGCGCCTGAGGCTGTTGAGAAAGCTATTTACGAAGAGCTGGACAAAGTGAAATCGGGCACAGTCTCCGATCAGGAGTTGGAAAAGGCGAAAAATATTTTGCGTGCCAACTTTTTCCGCCAGATGAAGACGATTAACGGTCGAGCAAACTCCCTGGGCCAGTACGAGGTCTTTGTTGGCGACTATCGGAAGCTGTTTACCGCGGCAGATGAATTTGCAAAAGTCACTAAAGACGACTTGCGACGAGTATCCGGCAAATACTTCAGCGACAAAAACCGAACCGTTGCAACGCTCGTGCCTGATCAGCCGGCGCAAACAAATGCAGGCCAGGGAACAGGAGCCGGCAAGCAATAAAGCAGGAGGTAGTCGAACGGCTCCAGTAGGAACGAAGATCATGAAGCGATTCTCAGCATTGTTATTAGCCGGGTTACTCTTGATGTCGGCCGCCCCTGTTCCGGCGAGCGCTCAGGGACAACTGAAACTTCCGTCCTATAAGAAAGTAAAGTTGAAAAACGGCATGACGCTTCTCTTAATGGAGCAACATGAGGTGCCGCTCATCAGTTTCAGTCTTATCCTGGAGGCTGGCTCGGTCTCTGACCCTGCCGGGAAAGAGGGCCTGGCTTCCCTAACAGCCGCGTTGCTGAGGAAGGGTACCAAAACGCGCACGGCGGATCAGATTTCAGCCGAGCTGGATTTCATTGGCGGCACAATGGGCGTCGGCGCGGTCGCCGATTACACCAGCGGCTCGGCAGAGTTTGTGAACAAAGACGTCGCGAAGGCGCTAGACCTGATAGCGGACGTCTTGCTCAACGCCCAGTTTCCGCAAGAGGAACTGACAAAACTCGTAAAGCAGCGCGTCGATGGCATTAAGTCAGCTAAGGATCAGGCACAGGGTGTAATTGGTAGTTATTTCAACGCTTATCTCTATGGCTCGCACCCTTACGGGCGCCCGACAGGAGGCGATGAACAATCGCTCGCCGCAATCACCAGAGATGATGTGCTGAAGTTTTATCAGGACTATTACTTTCCTGCGAACACAATTCTGGCCGTAGTTGGAGACTTCACTGCGCCCGACATGGAGCGCATGCTCTCCGACAAATTCGGTGTCTGGCCGGCGAAGCACGCAGCTTTAACGAAGGTACCTGAGCCTACGCCGGTCGCGGGCAAACGTCTGCTACTAGTGGACAAGCCCGATTCGACCCAGACTTTCTACCGGGTCGGCAACGTCGGGATTTCCCGCACCAATCGCGACCGGATATACGTAGATGTCGTCAACAAGCTCTTCGGCGGACGTTTCACCTCCATGCTCAACTCGGAATTGCGTATCAAGACGGGGTTGACGTATGGTGCCGGCTCATTCTTCGACGAGCGGAAGGCGTCCGGTCCGTTTGTTATTTCAACTTATACGAAGAACGAGACGACCGAGCGGGCGATTGATCTGACGCTGGAGATCTTGAAACGGCTTCATGAAAAAGGAATCAGCGAAGAAGAGTTGAAGTCAGCCAAGACTTACATCAAAGGCCAGTATCCGCCGGAGATTGAAACCACGGATCAGCTCGCTTCCTTGATCGCCCAACTCGAGTTCTTCGGATTGGATGAACGTGAGGTGAATGACCTCTACGCTAAGATCGATGCCATGACGCTTACGGATGCCCGCAGAATCATCGATCAGTACTATCCGCAGGACAATCTTGTTTTCGTGCTCATCGGCAAGGCGAATGAGATTCAGGCCATAGCGCGCAAATACGCTCCCAGGATGGATACGAAGTCAATCAGCGAGGTGGGATTCCAGGTCAAAAGTAACTAAACGACTCCACTTGGAGTGCGCCGGCAGAGCGCAGCGGCGACGGCGCTTTGGTTCCCTGGCAAAGGACTCACGGCAATGCAAAGCGGTGTCGCGCTACGCTTGCCACCGCACTCCAAAATTAGAACACTGGCGGTGGAAGAGACTACCTTCATGAGAATCATTCAGCGTACTTGCCAGACAGTAGCTATTTTGCTGGTTTGCTCGACTGCACACTCGGCTAACCTAGCTCAGGACGTCGAAAGTCATAATACCAATGCGTCAATATCCCGCCGGCTCTCCAGTCCTGATCCGGTCGCGCGACAGCGTGCGGCAGAAGAGTTAGCTCGCCTGGCCGCTGTCGATCAGAAGAAACTGCTCGAAGGTTACTATTTGCAGGAGAAAGATCGAAAAGTGCGCCTGGCGCTGGAGTGGGCACTCTACCGTGTAGGAAAGAATGACGCGCTGTTCCGTATCGTGCGAGACCTGGATTCCTCACGTCAGGAACAGGCAATACGTTATCTAAAACAGCTTGAAAGCCCAGGTCTCCTTTATCCGTTTCTAAAACAGGAAGACAGTCCGGCCAGGATTACCGTGGGACTGTTGGAGGCCCTGGGACAACTGGGAGACAGCGAGACTCTGGAATTAATCAAACCACTGCGCGATTCCTTCGTTGCCGGAGTGGCGGAAGCTGCGGAGGTGGCAACCGACAAAATTGAATCACGTCTCGCGCAAACGGAACCTGCTGGGCCAACCCGTCCTCGCACTGCCGGCGTAACCAATCCAACGTCACCTTAAGCCATAGGTTGGTTAGGGTGGTGACTATCGCGTTGGGTATTTTCTGACGCATCGCCCGACCAGGATCTCGTATGCGGACGCCCTCCCCCGAAAGGTTTGCGTTTCTGGACTTCTCATTCACACCGCGGCTTCAGCCCGGTGACTACGCAGTCTCGTGAAAACCTCTTGAACCGTTTCAACGGTTTGCTTCGGGCTACATTTCTATTCGACGCCGGAATACCGCCCCAGTAGGCGCGGAAATTAAAAACGATCCACGAAATACCACGAAATATCACTTTGGGATCTGAGATCTCAAATTTCAGATCTCAAAACGTTCGTGTGGTGCGCGTGGATCGATTGTTTTCATTAAGCCAGCTTTCAAATTAGACACCACCCGAAAAAGTTCCCATTCACGCAGGTATTTACTTCTGAGCTATACTGGACGCTTCGAGCATGCACCGAAACCTCCGCACATTCCTCGATCTTCTCAGCAAAGAAAAAGAGATCATCACAATCGACGCGGAAGTAGATCCTTATCTGGAAGCTGCCGAGATCCACCGTCGTGTAATAGATCTCGGTGGACCAGCACTCTTATTCAATCGCGTGAAGGGAAGCCGCTACCCTGTAGTGACAAATCTTTTTGGCACACAGCGGCGCATCGAACTTGCTTTTGGTCCAAAACCCGAAGCGTTAGTGCGCAGGTTCGTGCATCTCGCTAAATCGTTACTGCCTCCGCGCGGATCCGAGTTGTGGAAACATCGTTCACTCGCGCTTGACGCTTTGAAGTTAGGAACACGAAATACCTCTCTCGCGCCGGTCACGGAGGTCATCGATCGCAAGCCCAATCTAACTGAATTGCCTGTCCTGACAACCTGGGATCAGGACGGCGGACCGTTTATCACTCTTCCACTTGTCTACACTGAGAACCCGGTTAGCAGGAAACACAACCTTGGCATCTATCGCATGCAGGTCTATGACGGGCAGTCGACGGGTTTGCATTGGCAGATTCAAAAGGGTGGAGGCTTTCACTACAAGGAAGCTGAGACGCGAGACCAGGCCCTCCCCGTTACAGTATTCCTTGGTGGCCCACCGGCGCTTATTCTCGCCGCAATAGCGCCGCTACCGGAAGACGTTCCCGAACTGATCCTGGCTTCGTTGCTTGCCGGCGAGAAATTGAAAATGACCAGGAACCCCTTGGGGAAAGGGCACCGGCTCGCCGCGGAAGCTGAGTTTGCGCTGGTAGGTTTTGCGCCGCCCCGTGAGCGAAGACCCGAAGGACCCTTCGGTGATCATTACGGATACTATTCGCTGCAGCACGACTACCCTGTGTTCCACGTTGAAGCAGTTATGCATCGCCGAGACGCGATCTACCCCGCGACCGTAGTGGGCAAGCCGCGCCAGGAGGACTTCTTCATCGGAGATTACCTGCAGCAGCTTCTGTCTCCGCTTTTCCCAGTGGTAATGCCGGGAGTGCGCGACCTCTGGACCTATGGTGAGACAGGCTTTCACTCGCTATGTGCTGCCGTTGTGCGCGAACGTTACGGGCGCGAAGCCCTGGTGTCCGCGTTCCGCATTCTCGGTGAAGGTCAACTCTCGCTCACAAAGTTTCTCCTTCTCACTGATAGGCAACAGGACCTGCGCGACTTTCCAAAGCTGTTTGAGTACGTACTGGCGCGGTTCTCGCCGGAGACAGATGTCTTCGTCTTTTCGAATGTCTCGATGGACACGCTTGATTACACCAGCGGCAAAGTGAATGAAGGAAGCAAGGCAATCATGCTTGGCCTGGGTGAGCCGGTGCGGGAGTTGCCGAGGGAGTTTCGGGGAGAGCTTCCCGGTGACGTGGCGAAGGCGAGAGTTTTTTGTAGCGGGTGTCTCGTTCTCGAGGGCGTCACTTATGCTGAAGATCCGCAACAGGCGGCGCGTTTGGCGCGAGAAAAGGTATTTGCCGAATGGCCACTGATCGTGTTGCATGACGATGCTAACGTCGCAAACTCAACCACTGACTTCCTTTGGGCGACCTGGACCCGTTTCGAGCCCGCGGCAGATATTCACGCGGCTGAAACGCGAGTCGTCAGAAACCATCTTAGCTACTGCGGTCCGATTGTTATCGATGCGCGCACGAAGCCCGGATTTCCGGCAGAGTTAGTCGTGCGCGATGACATCGCGGAACTTGTGAGCAAGCGCTGGGGAGAATACTTTCCTCGGGGTTTGTAGCACTCAACATAAGGTGGAATCCCACCCACGACAGAGTGTGTGTGTGAAAACCCAAAAAGGACCTACGGTAATTTGCAGGTTGGGAAGGTGGGCTTGCCCCCGCTCAGGTTTGGAACAGCGTTTACATCACAAGAAAAGAGAACGTCCGCTCCTCCGAACGGAGTTGATCGTAGCGACGCCTCCGGTCTATAAACAACTCACCCCTCCGGGGTGGAGAACTCTGCCCACCTTCCCAACCTGCGAAACTCTTAAACTTGAGTGATTTTCTTGTGATGTGAAGGCTCATCAAAGTTGAGGCGGGGGCGAGCCCACCTTCCTGACCTGCAATTAACGTAAGGCTTTTGGGTTTTCACGCCCCCGGCTGATTTGGGTGAGACTCAATGTTTGGTCCGTCAACTGGGCGCTGAGATTGGCAGACTTATCGTGAATAGCGCACCGCCTTCGGGTGCATTCGTAGCGGTGAGTGTGCCTCCGTGCTCGGTGATTACCCGATGGGAGAGCGCGAGACCGACTCCGTGGCCTTTTTCTTTGGTAGTGAAAAAGGGGATGAAAATACGCTGCAGATCTGACGGTGGAAGGCCTTCACCGGTATCCTCGATCTCAATAAGTGCCCATTTCCGTCCCTCTCCATCAGATTCCTTCGACCCGCTTATTTTTACGAGCCGATCGGTCTTCCCATCAGGTATGGCTTCGGCGGCGTTGCGTAGAAGATTCAAAATAGCTTGACGGAGCATGCGCTCGTCGGCCTGAACAGTAGGCAGGCTCGAAGCCTCGACGGCCATGATCAATTCCACGCGGCGTTCCTCGTAGAGGGCCTTCAGTTCGCTCGTGCAATCCTCCAGCAACTGAAAGAGTGAAACGTCGTCCAGTTCAAGCGGCTGTGGCCGGGCAAAATTGAGAAAGGCGGTGACCATCTCGGAAAGATTGCGGACTTCACTCAAAAGCGAAGCAGTGGCCAGGCGGCCACGTTCATCCAATTCCAGATTCTGCAGCAGTTGCACATAGCCGTGGAGCGTGGCGATAGCGTTCTTGAATTCATGGGCCAGGCCCGCCGACATTTCACCCAGACTTTCCAGATTTCGTTTGAGTGCCACCTGCTCGCGCAATTCCGTAACTTCGGTAATGTCTGTTAGAAGACACAGCGCTCCCCGATCGCCGCGGTCTGGTGAGAGATCGATGGGTGCAATCGTGCCACCCAGACGACGCGTCAGGCCGTTTGAGGTAATTGTTTGAATTACTTCACGGCGGTACAGCTTCCCGGTTTGGAGACACTCCTCAACCATTTGCGCCAACTGGGGCAGATTGCGTAGAAGAGTTGTCACCGGCTGGCCGAGAGCCTTCCCGTCGAAGTCTAGTAGCGCTCGTCCCGGAGCGTTGATCACCAATGATCTTCCGCTACCGTCAAAAGCAATCAAACCCGACGGCACGCTCGCGACGATGCGTTCACTAAACTTCACCGCTGAGTCAGCGCGCTCGCTTGCCTGCGCAGTCAGCTGTTGCAGTTCCTTGCGCTGGGCCTGGAGCTGAGCTACGACAGATTGAAAAGTCTCAAGAACGAATTCGCCTTCATCTCTGGATTTGCGAAGCCTGGACTCGACGGGAGCGCGTTCAGCTTCTCCAACAAGTTGGCGATAGGGACGCAAGAGCCAACGCAGCAGAAATAAGATACAGACCAGGCTGCCGATGAGAATGGCGACGAATGCTGTGAGAAGAAGGGGACCGCGAGCAGCAGGTGTTGCCGGCGTCAGAGCATACAAAAGCACCGCAAATAGCATGGCCAACAGAAAAAGGCCAGTGAGCACTGCCAGGCCAAATTGTATGCGGTTGCCGTAACGCATCAGAGCTATCGATAAAACCCCACATACCACTCAACAATATGCGGGCCGACCAACAGTCCTATGATCGAGCCTAATCCCAGGTAGACCCCGTATGGCAGTTGTTTCTGCAAATCTCTCTTGCCCTCGTATAGCATGATCCCTATGCCGATGACCGAACCTGATAGAGCCCCCAGAAAGATTGCGAGAATGGTTAACCTCCAGCCAAGGTAGGCTCCGACCATAAACATCATCTTTACATCCCCTAGTCCCATTGCCTCGACGCCGCGCAGTTTCTCCCAGGTCCAGCCCATCAGCCACAGGGACCCGCCCCCGATCAGCGCCCCAATGAATGCTCCTACCAGTGAAGCCGCCCACATCGGCATACCTGAGAGCATCCCTTGCATTAGTCCCGGCAGATCGTCGAAATGAGGCGCACCAACCAGATAGGGAAGAGCCAGGCGCGCCACGCCCGCAAAAACGATCCCTGGATAGGTGATCGCATTTGGCAGAAGCATGTGCTCGGCGTCGATGAAAATGAGCGCCACCAAAGCGCTCACGAAGATCAGATCGAAAGCTAGTGCCGGCGTTAATCCGTCATGCCAGGTAACAGCGACAAACAGCAATCCTGTCAGCAGCTCCACGGCGGGATAGCGGGCAGAGATTGGTTCCTTGCAGGCCCGGCAACGACCCCCCAGTAGTGCATAGCTGAGCACAGGTACGTTATCGTAGAAGGCAATCACTGCGGTGCACGATGGACACCGGGAGTTTGGAAATACAATCGATTCTTCGAGCGGCAGACGGTGAATGACGACATTCAAAAAACTGCCAATAATCGCGCCTAAAACGCCGACGATGATGTAGCTGAAAGGTGAGGGTATAAGC
>JBOGOU010000406.1:0-12994 GCA_050748205.1 Pyrinomonadaceae bacterium
CCCTTTAATCTTGAAGGGCTCCTGATTGTGAGATTCCCTGACTTGAATCCTTTCTTTTGAGTTGTATGGCTGGGAAAGTTGAGCGGGGGCAAGCCCACCTTCCTGACTGTGAGATTTCCTGACTCGAGTCTTTTCTTTTGAGTTGCATGGCTGCCAGAGTTGAGTCCAAAGTCCAGAGTCAAAAGACCAGAGTCCCAAGACCAAAGTCCCAAGACCAAAGTTCCAAGTTCTAATCCGGGTTTCACCTATCCAAACAGATACTTTCCTATCTGATCAGATAGCTGTGACGGCCCGCTGGGCTTCAGGGCAACAACGCCGATTGCATTCCAAACCCAGCCGCATCTCCATGTGAATCAAACACTTCCCAGCAAGTGAAGCTCCGGTTAAAAAGACCCGGAAGCTCGTGGCACGTTAGTGGCAATGGCGACAACGGCTCCACCGAGGTAAAAGAGTTTGAGCCGATTGAGCCACCACCGGTAAGAAGCTGATCCGCAGGATCATTAACTTACTACTTATTTAGAGGTCGAGCCGCTTCGACCAACCCCCAGGGAGGGCAAAGAATATGAAAACACAAATAACTAAAGGCTTCACGATGTTAATGGTCATTGTTGCAGTGGCATTCATGACGGCAGTAGCTTCTTCAGCCAATGGTCAATCTGCCCAAGCAGTCATTGCGAATGTACCCTTCGAATTCAAGGTTGGTGACAAGGCGTTGCCGGCGGGCGAATACACTGTGCGAGCGATCACGGCAGGCGGCGATGCACTTGCTATTAGAAGTCCGAACTCAGGCGCGGTGCGTTTGAGCCAGTCGATCGAGACGCTCAAAGCTTCTGAGAAAGGGAAACTGGTATTTCACCGTTACGGCGACACCTACTTCCTGTCCCAAGTCTGGGCACCCGGCGAGAGAATGGGCCGACAGTTGCTCAAGTCGAAGGGGGAACGCACTATCGAGGGTCAACTCGCAGCGATTCCTTCGAAGAGCGACCGTGCGCGCAGCGGCTACGAAGTTGTCGAGATCGTTGCCATAGTTCGGTGAACTCTGCTCTCCGCGCAACAGGTGGCGAGTTGAATTTGTTGGCTCGCTCCTGAAATGAACCAGGACGGCAACCCAACACCCCTCGGGTTGCCGTTCTGGTTTTTCGCGTTTAGGAAAAATCAGCCGCGGATGGACGCGGATAAACCTGGATCAGAAAAAAGGGTAAGGGCGCTCACCAGAAGCTGTCGAGATCAATTCTCACTCTTTTTCTTACTTGTTCCGATCCGTGTCATCCGCGTTCAGCCGCGGCTAAAATTTCCTTTTGTCTTTTTTGAGTCTTAGCGGTTTGTGTAATCTGCCCAATCTGTGGATTATCCTTAGAACCGAAAGCCGACGCCTGCGGTGAACTGAAAATTGTGGCGGGTATGCGCGGGCCTTGTAAAAGGATTAAGTATGAAGTCACCAGTTGACGGGTCGACAGAAAGAAAGTTGGTTGTGCGCCGGACGTAGTGAATAAGCGTGTCCCCCGCGTCAAAGCGAGCTACGATACGCTTGGAAGGATAAAACTCGACGACCGCTCCCAGGTCTAAGGCGAAGTGGGTTGTGCGATTGATTTCTAACCTGAATGGGAACGGTCCAGGAGTGCCAAGCGGAACTATGTTGAATTCACCCAGGCTGTAGCTAACAAACCCCGGCCTCCCCTTGGCAAAGAGACCCCATGTCTGAAAACGCTTTCCCGCCTTCACACCGAACAGCCCTTCAATAACTCGGCCGTTGTGCTCACAACTAAAACATGCATCCGGGAAGAAATATCCCGCGGCTTCGATTGCGACGTTCCGGTTAAGGTTAAAGGTGAATCTTCCTCCCAACCCAACCTCACCCCGATGACCACTAAGGTCTTCCCGGGCAAGGGAACTAAACTCTGCTCCCAGCTCAAACTTCGGCACATCAGTAGATTGCGCGTGCGCGGCCGGAGAGAAAGACAGATAGCTAAGGATACTTATCGCTTGCACAAAGAGAAATGTTTTTCTCATATCTTCAACCTCCGTTGGATTACAAGCTGTTTGCCCCGGCTCAAGTGTGAAGAGCCTTCACATCACAAGAAATCACTCAAGTGTCAGAGCCTCACAGGTTGGGAAGGTGGGCTTGCCCCCGCTCAACTCTGATAGCCAGTCAAATCAAGCAATTACTCAAGTCTGAAAGTCTCTTGTGATTCTGAGTGTCCTCCATCTTGAAAAAGTGCGGGCAAGATGCCCGCGCTGCATGGGCACACTAATCCCCGGCTCCTAGCCTCCGCTTCGGGCTGAGGAGAAATCTTTTTCGCAAAGTTTCTTGGGAGACTCTTAAGGTATCTCGAAGTGGTTGTGCAGACCCCCACCTCATATCAGGCGGCAGCGCCGCTTATTCAAGACACCACGATCATTGTTTGGGCCAAAGGTTCTCGATTCGGTCGGCACCCCCAACTATGACGCGAAGGCGTTTCGGGCCCTGACCACTATCGGCTTCCGTCTTTCGAAAAGTAGACGATTTGGGACTGCCGGGCCTCCTGATCTTTTGCTCAGCAGCTTTGATAGAAGCATCCAGCTCGTCCAACTTGTTCATTTCGCTCCTGGCAGCAGGCTTTGACCCTAAAGGTAAATACTTTGGATCATGCAACACCCAGAGGTTCCATGTTCCGCCATTGCGGAGAATTGGTGAACTCGAGAGCCATTCATAGCGTTCACCCTTCAAAGTAAACTCGATCTTGTTGTCGGCAATCGTTCCTATCTTCTGAAATTGATACCCTTCACGCGGGAAGAGTGAAAAGATAAAGCGGCCGTGTCCCTCGACGTAAAACCAGATCAGCGCTCCCACGAAGTTACTATCCGGCTTGCCCGCGGCAACGGCGTTACCGTTGATTCGCAACTTGTATTCCTTCACTGCCAGCTCAACCGCATCCAGTGTAAAGTCGCGCGGCATTTTTGCCGGATTGATATCCCAGAGGCGTGAGCGATCAAAAGACACTCTGACGACATCGACTATCTTCATTCCTGTTCGCAGGTTGATAAGCAAGTCAAGCGTAAAGGCATCACCATCCTCTAGAACCTGGGGCGCGGTGGCTCGCGGCAGAGTGGCGATCTTGCTGTCTGACGCGTCAGAACTTCTTACCCTCAACCTACTTTCAAACTGAGAATCCAAGGGTTTGACTGCTATCTTGAATATTTTCAGGCCTGGATTGGGAGTCACGACTAGATCGTAGCCGAAGAGGTATTTCCCGGCGGTGTCCGCGAGTACGCGATGAACTACGTGGTTGTCGTCAGCGAGCGCCTGCGATCTAAATTCTCCTTGCGGTTCCTGGATGTCTGCAAAAATGTCCTTCGTGCCGGCCTTCGCGGTTTCGCTTCGGAATGCAACGAAGCCTCCATCAGCCAGGGGCACGACCAATTGACGATCCGTAACTTCCTGTGCAGTTGCAAGGACCGGCACACAGAGAAGAGCGAACGTGACAGCAAGAAACCTACTTCTCATCTCGAAAACTCCCCTTGATCACTGTTAACTTTACCTGACTGGTGGGCCGGAAATCGGCAAGACTCGAGGCAGCGCCGGTAGGTCCTGTTTCTCTGATTGGTTCATCCCTGTTTACGCGATCCATCACGGCTGTCCCGCGGGCTCTGCCCCGATTCATATCAACATACACAACACGAGTGACCACTCTTTCCTGGACCACGGGAACATTGACGGTTCGGGTTTCTACCCGCTGCGGAGGAGTGGGCGCGGCAACGATTACCGGTTGACGCGATCGGACGGCGAACAACGTGGACAACACGAACAACAAAACAAAGGCGGCTGCAACTGGGACTGGCACTCGTAAATGACCGAGATAGACGCGCCGGAGGTCAGCCAAGCGTCGATTCGGATTTGTCGATTGCCGTGACGCGAACTGAAAGGCGTGAAACTGATCTACGCGTGTGCCCAACCGCTCGTGATACTCGGGCCAGAAAGTCTCTGCCGGCTTTTGTAATTCAAATGAGCGATCAACAACACCCAGCGTTTCAGAGAGCGAAGCATACTTGGCCCGGCACACCGCACACGATTTCAACTCGGTGCGTAACCTGCCGCTTTCGCTCGGATCGGCCTCTTCGAATACCAGATCTATCAATCTCGCCTGGGTCGCTTTGCAGTTGTGCATGTCAGTGACACTCCTGAATCTCGTTCAGTGTTCCTAGTGGAGCGCAGGCAACGCAATCATTCGCTGCGACGCTTGCGATAAGGTGTTCGCGTAATTTGGTAATCGCTCTGAAGAGCGACTTCTTTACCGTTCCGGTTGATGAGCCAACGGCTTCCGCAATTTCCACGTACGTCATTCCCTCACAATGCTTGAGCAGGAAAACCAACCGCTGTTGGGGCGAGAGCTTTGACAGCGCCTGCATAACCTCTTCCACAAGAACCCTGTTATTCAAGACGCTTTCCAGATTCGCAGAGAGGCGCCTGTCGGGGAGTTCAAACGAATCAACGTTCAGCAAATGGACGTTGGTGGTGTGGCCGCGATCTTGGAAAGTGCGCGTGCGCTGATGGTTGAGAAAACAATGAATCGTAATCTTGCGCAACCAGGTATAAAAGCTTGACTGGTAGCGAAACGTCGAAATCGCCGCGAACGCTTTCAGCCAGACTTCCTGTGATAGATCCTCAGCGTCTTGCGGATGACTGCAATAGTGAAGCGCCAGGGAATAGATGCGGCGCTCATGCGCTTTTGCGAGCAAACAGAAAGCCTCTGTCTCGCCAGCTTGCGCGCGCTTGATTAGCTCTTCTTCCCCGCTCAACGGCAATCACCCTAGTTGAAAAGCTGGGATTAATCCTGCCTGCTTAATAGACACACTTGCCGGTCAATTGGTTGGCGCGAAAGAAAGACCTACTTTGAACCGCCAAGTGGGCCAAGGGCGCCAAGCAAACCATCAGGATTGGTTACGACACTCAATCGGATGACAAAGGGCCTACGCTAATTTGCAGGTTAGGAAGGTGGACCCTGTCCCCGCCTCAAGCTTTCAAGCCTGTCGATTGGCTACCGCAAATGGTCCTATATTGACTGGCTTCGGTAGCCAGCTTGTGGTCGGGTTTTGCCACCTGATTCTTGGAGGGACATTTGAGGGAGTTTGACCGCCCGCGCCGCGTTAGTACTAGAAGCTTCCCACGGATTGCCGGGAATTGATTTCCCAGGATTGATGCCCGGGATTGATTGACAGTTGTTGGTCGCTGCTATATAAGCGCGGCAACGAACCGGAACACTTCTCTGTCTTGACATTTGGCCGGCAATAGTTGGCTTTGTAACCCTGTTCCTTGCCGAATTGGCGACCCCCGGCAACGAATAATAAACATTGGAGGATTCGACGATGGCGGATCAAAGTGCTGTAGGAACGCAAACCGAAGAGTGTGTGCCCGTGCCCACTCTGGAGGCGTTTTTCCGGGGCCAACGAGACATTAATGGAAGGCTCTGCGACGTAGACTGGAGGCTGCTGAACGCGATCAGTGAACTTAGGAACGCCCTTCAAAACAGCTCCTTGGATGTTGACCTTGCCGCGGTTGACAGGGCCATGGCCGTGGCACAGTCGTGTAGCGACGCCGTTGCTGGCGTGGACCCGCCTGGTTGTAGGAAGGCTACGTAACACTGAAGGGCATTCTGGTTTCTAATCTCAGCTGAGCGCCTGGCGACTGTTTCGGGCGAACCCTCGCGCGCCTAGCGGGCAGGATTGCGGCTCATCTCACGTAGCTGATAATAGTGACGTCGCTGACCGTAGCTCCGCGCTGCAAGGCGAGTTGTTTGTAGTCAGGCGACCAGCCGTAAGAAAAGATCTGATCAGCTTTGAAATCCGTAAGTTGCTTCGTCACTCCCGTATCTAGTTCATAGCTCCAGATGTTGGAGACACCATTCACAGATTTGATATAGCTCAAGGCCCCGCCGTTCGCGATCCACTGAACTTGCTGCCAATCCATGATTGCAATGGGCAGCAACTTCACCGGCGCCCCACCATGAAATGGGAGGATTGCAATGCCCAACACTCCAGGCTCGACATAATAGCGGCAGGCTATGAACTGGTTATCTGGTGAGAAGACCGGCATGCGAGCGTATTGATCACTCAGTTGCACTGGAATCCCACCGTCGATAGGCATTTTCCAGACGGTTCGTGGAGCGCCACTCTGATTGTCATAGGAGAGCCACTGATTGTCGGCGGAAACTGAGGGATAGAAGTTGCCATCACCGAAGGTCAACTGCCGTGGATCGCTGCCGTCCTCCGCGACCATCCGCCAGATATTGAAACTTCCGTTGCGATTGGACGCAAAAACGATAAAGCGGCCGTCTGCGGTCGTTGTTGGAGTATAGTTGTCTCCGGCATTTACAGTCAGTTGAGTTTGATTCGACCCATCCGTGTCTATCCGCCAGATGTTGAGGTTATTCCCAGCCATCGACGAAAACACGATCTTCCCATTGGTGGTCCAGTTAAGGCCGTAAGCCAAACCCACTGTTGAGGCGATTGGCCTGGCGCGCAATTCATCTCTTTCAGGCGAGACCCAGATGCGGGCGTTCTGATTACTTTGCACCGCTACGAGCGTATTCCCATCGCGTGACAAGCTCAGACTTTTGTATTCAGTCGTGTCGGTGGTTAGTCTTGCCGGCTCTCCTTTTGGATAAGAGATCCGCCACAATTGATAAGGGCTCATCGGCTGTTCTCTCGCGCCGAGTATCAAGCCGCTCTTATCCTGAAACCAGGCCACCTGTTGAATTGAAAACCATCGGCGGTCGCTAATCGGCCTTTCCTGACCGCTCTCTACGTCTACTTCGACCAGATTCATCTGATACCCGTTGTTCCACCAACCCGCTGCGCAAGCGATAGTCTTTGCGTCAGGCGACCATGCGGGCCCTTCCACTGCGAACCTGTTCCCGTCTCGCCGCGTTGCGATTGTTCGCTCGGCCGTTCCATTAATCTCGTCAACGATTAGGGAATACTCGTGATTGATTCGGTTAATGCGCACGAACGCGAACCTGTCTCCGTTTGGAGAGAAACTGATGGGACTGTCTACGCCGCTCTTCATTTTTCTTAGAGCGCTGCCCGGCAATGCCAGTTGGTAAAGAGTGCCTGTCGCGCTCTTTTCCTTCCGCGTGAAATAGAGGTAATTGCCATCGGGTGAAAAAGTCAGACCCTGGTAACTCACATCGCTGCGGGGAACCACTATTGAAGTCGCCGCGTTTGCTATGCGAGTTACGAGTAGCTCTTGCATTCCATCCTTCTCCTCGGCATGGGCGACGTCTCTGCCATCCGGAGAGATCGCAGCGCATACAGATTTACCCGCGTTTGTCAGCGGCGTCATCTTTATTGTGGGCAAGATCACGCTCGGCTGGCTACGCTTGAAAAGAGTGGGCGAGTAGAAGCCAATGAATAGCAGAGCAAAAACCGCCGTGACGCCGGTAAAGACCATGGCCCTCTTATGCTCTTTGATTTCACTGAGAACATAATCGGCAGTCGATGCTGCTTGTGATCTTATCTTGGAGAATATTGTTGGGCGACTGAAGAAACCAGCGTCTGGCTGCTCGCTCCTCACGGTCGTTTCGAAGCTCAAGGTAGGCTGCGCTACGGGATCGGAAGCAGGCTCAGAGAAGAGCTGCCGGCGCAGCTTGCGCAGCTCAGAAGCGAACTCACTCATCAGTTGATATCTCTCACCGCGCTTTTTGCTGAGTGCTTTCCTAATGACCTGTCGAAACTCTTCCGGCACTTCGTTTGAGTAATAGTCGAGTCGGGTTGGCTGTTTCTCAAGGATGATGGCGATAGTGTCGTTGGTCGTGTGGGCTTCAAATGGCGTAAATCCCGTTACCATCTCGTGGAGCACCACGCCCAGACTCCAGATGTCGGTGCGCGCATCTATGGGTAACTCGCGTAGCTGCTCCGGTGACATGTACTTAACGGTTCCCATCAAACTGCCGGGCGCTGTGTGCAGCGGCCTCGCGGTCGACGCTTCATGCAAGTCGCGGATTCTGGGGGGAGGCGCGTTGAGCTTGGCAATGCCAAAATCCAATACTTTGACGTAACCGTCTCGACGCAGCATGATATTTTCCGGCTTGATGTCCCGGTGAACGATTCCCGCCGCATGGGCCGCCTCCAAGGCCCAGGCTACCTGCGCCGCTACATCCAACGCTTGCGGCAGAGTCAATCGGTTTCGTGTCATTCGCCGGCGGAGGGTGACGCCTTCGACGTATTCCATGGCCATGAAATGGCGCCCGTCTTCCGTCTTCCCAACTTCATGAATTACACAAACGTTTGGATGGTTAAGCGCCGAGGCTGCGCGGGCCTCTTGCTCAAAGCGGCGCACGCGCCGTTCGTCCATGGCGAACTCGGAAGCCAGGAGTTTGAGCGCGATCTTTCGACCCAGTCTCGAGTCCTTCGCGAGATAAACTTCCCCCATGCCGCCAGCGCCCAGTGATGACAGAATTGTATAGGGACCAATTCGGTCGCCGACGGCCGGTTGAGATTTGCCTTTCTCTAGCATCTCTGCCGCCAGCTCGTACGCCGGTACGTTGAGAAAGCTTTCATCCTCCTCGTGGGCGGAGAGCAGCGATTCAACCTCTTTGCGAAGCGACTCGTCGGTACCGCAAGCTTTGAGTAGAAACCTGGCGCGTTCTGTGGCTGGACGAGCCAGAGTTGAGTTGAAGAGATCTTTGATCCGCTGCCAGCGTTCCGCCGTAACCATGATGATCTACCTTTGGTTCTCCATGCCTTTGGCGCCGCCCCTTACTAACGCGAAATTGGGAGAGAAATCCCTCAATAAACTGACGATTTGCTCAATTCGCGCCGCAGCCACGCCCGGGCTACGCTCCATTCGCGTTCGACCGTAGCGTGCGACATCTCCATTACCTCCGCAGTCTCCTCAATGGTTAATCCGCCGAAGAACCGCAGTTCGACTATGCGGCCTTGAGAACCATCGATCTTTGAGAGCCGCTCGAGCACCTCATGGAGCGCCAACAAATCTAAGTCGGGCTTTTCGCCAAAACGGTACGCCTCGCTCAGCGACACGTTGTAATGCGCCCCACCGCGCTTGGAGGCTTGGTGAGCACGCGCATGGTCTACAAGAATGCGCCGCATCAATTGAGCGGCAACGCCAAAAAATTGGGAGCGGTTTTGCCAGTGGGCGTTGCGCTGATCGATCAGCTTTAGGTATGCCTCGTTGACCAGCGCCGTTGGTTGCAATGTGTGAGTCTTCCGCTCGCGCCGCAGATAGGCTCCCGCAAGCCTGTGCAGCTCGTCATAGACCAGCGGCATCAATTGATCCAATGCATCCTGGTCACCTCTGCTCCACCTTTCGAGCAGTTGAGTGATGCCTTCCGGCGAGCCTGTCGCCATGGCGATTGTCTCTTTCTTTCCGGCGAACCGTTGCGGATCAGGAATTGTAGCGAGGCTTTGACGAACCCTGGGCCCGTTGGATGCCCAATTCTAACACTTCCGAAAGATTCTTGTGGGAATCCGGCGGCGGGTTGCGCGTTAGTAAGTGAAGCTGGAGTTTCGTCTTTAATCTCCGATTCTCGCGTCTTTGGACGAGAGTAGGGCCCTGTTGCAGCAAACTTGGTTCAATAAACAATATGAAAACCACCACAATATTTTTATCAACATTCCTGGTCGCATTTACTTTGATTCTGGCCTCAGTCTCTACTAGCAACGCTCAAAACTCAAACAGCTCTAGCCGGCCCGTGGATGATTCCAACACGGAGATTAATTCACCCTCAACTGAAGCGCCCAGTACTGGAAAGCCGCCAGCGGAGAAACCCGCCGGCCATGAATATCTTGGTTCTTACGAATTCACAATTACGATTATGGTAGGCGCAATAGGTCTAATTGCACTCGCGATGGAATTCATTTTGTTGCGGCGCGTCGATAACTTAAGGGCTGAAGATGCGTTACGCGTGTTTGCTGTAACACTCATCATTGTCGGAACGCTGTTCTTCATATCTGCCGGGTTCGATTCAATTCAAATCGCTCCGGCGATGGGTTTGTTCGGTACAGTTTCCGGGTATCTTCTAGGAAGAAGCATCGACAGAAAGGAGTTCGAAAAACAATGACTAAGAAAGCGATAAAAACGCTGTGTTTTCTCTTCGCAATTCTCTGCCTTACCGAGGTGCCCGCTTTTGGACAGGAGCAGGAGGATCCGTCGGGGAGAGCAGATCTTCCAGGTAGAAGCAGACTGCAAATAATCAATGGAAGCAACTCAACTACGGTTACCTTCTCGGTGAAGAATGGCAATGGCGCATGGTCTAATTCCTCGCTAGATCCTCGCAAGGACCGCCTCTTTAGTAATACAACCCACATAAGAATTATTACTAAGGACAACGGCAAAACTGTGCAATACAAGTTGGAATATGGGAAGAGATACGAAATCTTTTGGAACGCAGCAGAGGAACGTTGGGATGTCGTAAGGCTGGTTCAAAAACAACCTTAGCACAATCTGCCTATCAACGCGGTAACGAGCAGATGCTAAGCTCAAGTTAACCCAATGCGTAACCGCGAGCGGGAGCGATCGGGTCATTTTCCATTTCACATTTTTCAGTGACCATTTGTAGGCAAGGAAACGATCCACTAAATCACACTAAACAACACCAAGTTTTTCTTCGTGCAGTTTCGTGTGACTTCGTGGATCGTGTTTGACCACCAGTCATCAAATGCTGGTCTGAGTCTCAATGTCTATTCGCATCAGCGTCAGCGTGCGCCTCAGGATTCTTGAGGGGATCTCGAAGAGGATTGCGCGTTAGTAGTTGTGAGATGAATTCGGCACAAAAGGAGGTATGGATCAATGGCTCGATTACGAACGTTATGGGTGATTCACACAACATCCGCGCAGGGAGACGCAAACACGGATGAGCGGTTTCGCATGATCATCAAGGATTCTTCTGCTCAACGGACGGAACTGGTCTTGCCGTCCCTTCAGCACGACGAGCGGGAACGAGGAAGAACGGATGAGTATGTCTTCAACCTGGAGGGAGGGAGATTTATCGAGATGGAAACTCTCAGGCCTGCGGACATCGGTATTGAGATTACAGGGGGAAACGCGTGGCTACCCAAATCAATTTGGGTGATCGGCCAGGATGTCCAAGGCGGGCGCAAGCTCCTGGCCGCGCAGCCCAGTTGGCCATCTGACGGGTGGTTTAGCACCCAAACTTCCGATGCAGGTGCACGGGCAAAACCCGTACGCTTCATGGGGTAGGTCAAGGTTGGCCGCGGGCTTACGGAACAATACGCCAGTTGTTGGTAGGCTGGGTTGGAATATTCTTCTTGCGCTCAACCCAGTCGATGATCAACTCACGGATCTCCTCGCTCGATCGATAAACCACCGGCGCGTTCTTGTACATCGTGTAACCGCCACCACCATTGACACGATAGTTATTTGTAGCGAGCTTGAGTTTTTGCTGCGGATCGAGCGGCTTGCCACGGAAGCGAAGGTTCTGAATTCGCTGGCCAAACGGTTTGCGAATATCGATTTCGTATTCAACGCCCTCGGCGATATCAAAGTTGTATGCGGGTATCTTTTCGTCCACCAGCTCGGCAGCCGTTTTTCCTGCTTCATACGGTCGAAAGTACCGGGCCGAGTGCTCGAGCGCATCTTTCAATTGCTGCCCCGTGACTTCCAACACTACAAGCGTGTTCTCGTAAACATACAGTCCAGCGATGTCGCGCACAGTAACGGGACCCTTGGCAATGCGGGCTTCGGGATTGAAGCTGGCTACCATCGATACGTCTGCACCACCGGCTTCCAACTGCACGCGTTGTATCAAATCCAGAATTGCAGTATCACGAAAACGGGCCTCCCGCGCGGTTAGCTCTTCATCGGAGTAGCCGATAGCTCGCGAAAGCCACTGTTGTGTTTCGTTATCGTAGCTTGCGGTGAGTTTCAGTACGTCCGGATCCGCCTCGACCTTGTCATCAACTGGAATGGTGCGCGCGGACTTAGCGTAGACGCGCCAACGCGCGCCATTTTTCTCTAGATAGAAATCTGCGCGAGCCAGATGTCGTCCCCAATGATTTGCCTGAGTCAGCAACACGTTGTTGATGCAGAGCGACGGTGTGTCGCGGTGGGTGTGGCCCATGAAAATAACATCAACGCCCGGTATCTCTTTTGCGATGGCTACCGCCCTGTTTTCATTGGGCACCTGACCCGGATTGATCTCGCCAGTTCGTAAGTCTTCCTCGAGACCCATGTGCATAGCAACGACAACTACGTCCACACGCTCTTTCTCCCTTAACTCCGTCACCCATTTTCTGGTTTCGCCGAGTGGTTCTCGGAATTCCAGCCCCGCGTAGTTCTGGGTGTTTTCCCAGTTTGGAATGCCGGGAGTGGTTAAGCCGAGAATGCCGACGCGAACGCCGGAGACTTCCTTGATGATGTAAGGCTTGTAATGAGTCTTCTCAGACGCCTTTTCATACGAGTTCGCAGACAGCCAGGGGAACTGGGCTTCGCTGCGGGCTTTCTCCAGGACCCGCAAGCCAAAATTGTATTCATGATTCCCCACCGCCATTGCGTCGTAGGCGAGTGAATTCATCGCCAGCATCATAGGGTCAGGAGGCTTGTTGTTTTTCTTATTGTGATAGTACTCGAGTGGCGTCCCCTGAATCGTATCACCAGAGTCGATGAGCAGAACGTTATTGCTCTCCTTGCGTACCCGCTTAATCAGCGTGGCAATTTTCGCAAGGCCGCGGTTGTCGGGTTTATTTGTATAGTAGTCAATTGGGTAAATGTTGCCGTGGAGATCGGTTGTGCCGAGAACGGTCAGGTAAACGCGATTTAAGGATCCGCTCTGAGTTCGCGAAGCGGAGAGCGTCAGCGTGGTGCCGAGTGCAAACGCTAAGGAAAGAATCGTCAGCGTGAGCGCAGGCATCGAGGAAAAAAGGGGCAACTTCCTAAGTTTCATAGGCAGAGATTAGCATACACTACCTTGAGCTTTGGTCTTGGGTCTTTGGTCTTTGGTCTGCAACGAGACCTGCTGCCACTCAACCTCTTCACTGGGAC
>JBOGOU010000407.1:0-1148 GCA_050748205.1 Pyrinomonadaceae bacterium
ATGCTAGAACACGCACTCCGAGCCTCCCGGGTGATGGTTACCCTGTGGTCACGCCAGTACTTCTCCAGTGAGTGGTGTCGTCGCGAACTGAGCTTTATGTTGGCTCGCGCCAACGAATTCAAAGTTCGGGGTGCCTTCAACCGGATAATTCTGCCAGCAACAATCCATGACGGCAACAAGTTCCCACCTTTCTTATCTGCGCTGCAAGCTCTCAACTTGTCAGAATACGCGGACCCATTTATGACAGAGCGCAGCGTACTACGCGAAAAGCTGTCGGCGAAGATACAAGAACTCTCCCGTGATGCGGCCTCGGCAATCGAGACCGTGTCGAACGATAGTTTTCAGTGGAATGTGCACTACGTGAGCCGCCACCTTGCAATGTTCTCTGAATTCGGAGGAAAGCAGGACAGGGTGCCTTCCCTCGGAGGGGCCACGTGATCGTGACATTCTACTCGTTTAAGGGCGGCGTCGGTCGAACGCTAGCGCTGGCCAATGTGGGCGTAGTTCTTGCGCAAAACGGTCACCGTGTGCTTGTGGTCGACTTCGATCTCGAAGCTCCAGGGCTTATCCGGTACTTGGAGAAGAAATTCGGCGGCGACCTCCAGCATAAACGTGGGCTGCTTGAGCTTCTAGAGCAGCAACGAGACGAAGGTAATGCGGCAGACCACCTGCCGGAGTACACGGTCGAGATAGTGCGCAACGCCGAGGGAGGGGTGCTCGAGCTGCTGACTAGTGGGTACCAAGACGAGTCATACCCGAAGCGGGTCTTGGAGTTCGATTGGTCTGAATTCTTCATGAATGACGACGGCGGCAACTTTATTGAGCATTGCCGACAGGAGTGGGCAAAGCAATACGACTACGTCCTAATCGATAGTCGAACTGGAATTACAGATTCTGGAGGTGTCTGTACAATCCAGCTGCCGGATATAATCGTTCCTGTCTTCACTGCAAGTCGACAAAGTGTCGATGGTGTCATCGATGTCGTGCGACGGGCACAAGAAGGGCGACAGCTACTCGCTTACGACGTAACTATTCAGCAGGGTGCGGCGGCTGGTGGGAGCCAGGCGCCGGTGGTGAACAGTTGCTCGAAGGCGTCGAGGCTGGTGATGCCCCACTTGGCGGCGGTGGAGACGTAGGAGCGGACGATG